>DASZLY010000324.1:0-25620 GCA_035552135.1 Allostellaceae bacterium
GGGAGTCTCGCCATGGCCGAGCCCGCGATGATGACCCGCCCGATCCCCTCGACCGGCGAGAAGATGCCGGTTGTCGGGCTGGGCACCTGGCCGGTCTTCGATGTCGGCAGCGACGACGCGGCGCGCGCGCCGCTGCGCGAGGTGGTGCGCGGGCTTGTCGCCGGCGGAGGCCGGATGATCGACACCTCGCCGATGTATGGCCGCAGCGAGGGCGTGGTGGGCGACATCGTGGATGCCCTGAAGCTGCGCGAAAAAGTCTTCCTCGCCACCAAGGTGTGGATCAGCGGCCGCGACCAGGGCATCGCGCAGATGGCGAAATCGGCGCAGCTGCTCAAATCGCCAGTCATCGACCTGATGCAGGTGCATAACCTCGTCGATTGGCGCACCCAGCTGGCGACGCTGCGCGCGATGAAGGCGAAGGGCATGCTGCGCTATATCGGAATCACCCACTACACGACCGGCGCGCTAGCCGAATTGGCGCGCATCCTCGATAGCGAGGACGGGATCGACTTCGTGCAATGCGGCTATTCGCTGGCGACCCGCGAGTCGGAGACAAGGCTGTTTCCGGTCTGCACCAAGCGTGGGGTCGCGGTGATCGTCAACCAGCCGTTCGAGCAGGGCGACCTCTTCCGCCAGGTGCGTGGCAAGCCATTGCCCGATTGGGCGGCGGAGTTCGACTGCGCGAGCTGGGCGCAGCTTTTCCTCAAATATCTCATTGCCGAGCCGGCGGTGACCGTGGTGATCCCCGCCACCAACAAGCCCGACCATCTCGCCGACAACCTCAAGGCCGGCTACGGCCGCCTGCCCGACGCCGGACAGCGCGAGCAGATCAGGCGGCTGTGGGACAGTCTGTGACCCAACTCCAAAGCCGGGACCCATGCTTCGACCGCACGAGCACCGACAAATGGGCCCCGGCTTGCGCCGGGGAGCGGCTTTACTGGGCGATTCCCGCGACTGCCGTGAACAGCGCCTCGACCTCGGCCTTGCCGATGCCGCGGGTGATGAACACGAGGCGCGAGCGGCGGTCGTCATCGGGCCAGGCCTGCAGCTCGACCGGCCGGTGTGCGGTGTGCTGTACGGCATGGACGACGACTGGGCCCTTCGCACCCTTCACCGCGACGATGCCCTTGACGCGCAGCAAATCGGCGCCGCGCAGCGCGGTGAGCACCGCCATCGTCTGCTCGAAAGCCGGCCAGGCGAGCGGCTGGTCGAACAGAACCGCAAAGCTCTCGATACCGTGGCTGTGCGCGTGCTCGTGGTCATGCGCCGGCACCGGGCGAGCCGCGAGGTCGAGACGCTCGTCGAGCAGATAGGCCGCATCGATCGCGCCGTTGACCGCGCGTTCGACCGGGGCGGCGGTGAGCGCCAAAATCTCTTCGAGAAGAGCAGAAGGATTAGCGAGATCGGTCTTGGTCAGCACGATGCGATCGGCGAGCGCCAGCTGCTCGCGCGCCTCGGGCGCGGAGGCGAGGTTGCGCGCGCCGTTGGGCGCGTCGATCACCGCAACCAGCGCCTGCAGGTGGAATTCCTGCCCGAGCGCGCGGTCGCTGGTGAAGGTCTGCAATAGCGGGCCGGGGTCGGCGAGGCCGCTGGTCTCGATCACCACCCGCTCGAAGCTCGGCACCGCGCCGCGCGCCCGGTCGGCGAAAAGCGTGCGCAGCGTCTCCTGCAGATCGCTGCGCGCCAGGCAGCACAGGCAGCCATTGCCGAGCAGCACCGTCGCATCGCTCGACGCGCGCAACAGCGCGTTGTCGATGCCGATCTCGCCGTACTCGTTGACGACAACGGCGGTGTTGGCGCCTTCTGGTGAGTCGAGCAGCGCGCGGATCAGCGTCGTCTTGCCGGCGCCGAGAAAGCCGGTGACGATCGAGACGGGCAAGCGCGTGCCCCGCGGCCGGCGTTGCGCCGCGCCGAACGGGCTCGCGCCGCCGCCGGCGAAGAGCTTCGAGATCGGGTCCTTGGTGTCGCTCAAATCCACAAATCTTGCGCGGCGGTACGGTCGCCGCCGGCGCCGCCGGTATTGGGCACGCCGCGCGGCTCGATGAGCAGCATCTTGACCTCACGCTCCGCGAAGGGCTTGTGCTCGATCCCGCGCGGCACGACGAACATCTCGCCGGCCTGCAACGTCACCGCGCCGTCGCGAAAGTCGATGCGCAATTCGCCGTCGAGCACGATGAACGTCTCGTCGGTATCCTGATGGTCATGCCAGATGAAATCGCCTTCGAGCTTCACCAGCTTGAACTGGTAGTCGTTCATCTCGGCGATGATCTTGGGCTGCCACTGTTCGGAGAACAGCCCAAGCTTCTCGCGGAAATTGACCGGCTTATACGCCATCAAAAATCCATTTCGAGGCAGTAGAGCCCGCCGACAAAGCGGTCTACCGTGTAGACGATGCCGCGGTCGTCGATGAAGACGTCGTTGAGCTGGCACGAGCCGAACGGCGCGCCGGGCACTTCCGGCACGAAATAGGCGACTTCCTTGGGCTGGTACGGGTTGCCGAGATCGAAGGCGCGCAAGCCGCCGTTGAAGAACGTGCCGAATACCACCTGGTCGGATTTATAGCAGCCCTCTTTCGGCAGGTTCTCCCAGAGGTTATGCGCCCCGAACCGGCCGCCGCGGCGCGAGAACACATCGACCGGCGGCATCGGACAGGTGGCGATCGGCGTCGGGTTGTCCTCCGCACGGTTGTCGACGATCCACACCAGCTTGGGCCAGTCGGCGCCGTCATTGCGCACGCACTCGTCGCTGACGACGAGCAGGTCGCGCTCGAAGAACGGCACGACGGTATGGGTGAACCCGTCATTCGGCGGGTGGTAGTCCCAGCGCGCAACCATCTTGGGATGCGCCTGGTCGGCGATGTCGAGGACGATCAGCCCGCCGTCGAGGTAGCCCATGTAAACCCGGTCGGGCCGCTCGGGATAGACATTGGTGTTGTGCGGGCGGAAGCCGCTATCGCTGCCGCCCGGATGGCGCTTCAGCGGCCCTTCATTGTCGCCGCGCTGCTGGCCGGGGAGCCACCAGCGGCCGCTTTCGCGGGGCTTCGACGGGTTGGAGACATCGATCGCCCGGTAGAACTGGTCGTCCTTGGGGTGCGACGGGTTGAAGTCGGGCGCACCGGAAGACATGTGGATGGTCTTGCCGTCGGTGAACCAGAGCTGGTGCACGCCGCGGGATTCCGGCCCGGAGCAGTCGAAGAAGCTGATGCTTTTCGGGTCTTCCGGGGTCGAGATGTCGAACAGCTCGAACCCCGCCGGCTTCAGACCCGGCTCCTTGGTCTGGTAGGCGACGGCGAGGATGTCGCCGACTGTCTCCAGCGAATTGGAGCGCATATGCGATTGCGGCAGGTCGCGGCGCGCGACGATCTTGGGGTTTTTCGGGTCGGTGACGTCGACCGCGGTGAAGTTCTTCGGTGCGCTCTCATGCGCCAGCCACAGGATGCGCCGCCCGTCCTTGGCGAGCTGCATCGACATGCCTTCGCCGATGCCGCCGAACCCGTCGAGGGCGTTGTGCGAGAGGAGACGGAAGTTCCAGATCATCGAATTGTCGGTCGCGGGCATTGGTCTCTCCGTGAGCGCGGTCAGCGTTGGTGCGCAACCTAGCCGTCATTGCGCGCGAAGCGAAGCGATCTCGCTCCGCACGAGGCGCGAGACGCGGGAGATTGCTTCGTCGCCTTTAGCTTCTCGCAATGACAGCCGAGATCAGGGGTCGTGACGCAGCTCGTCGTCGAGCGGGCTGTTGGTGAGTTCGGAAACCGCACGCACCGCCGCGCGGGCGACGCGCCACACCGCGTCGTTGGCGTTCGCCGCGCTGAGCGCAACGGTATTGTCGGCCTGCGGCTGGACCGGCCGCTCCGGATCGACGACAGCGACCTGCCAGCCGCCATCGTCCGCCCGCGCCTCCAATTCGAGGCTGCGCCCCGGCAGATGGATGCGCGCGACGCCCTCGCGGCTGGTCGAAATCTCGATCCGGTACTGCATTGCCGCGACCATAGCCGCTCCTTGCGTCAAGTCCACGAAGCTGATGGCTCAACGACGGAAGGATCGCTCCAGTTCTAGGCGAAACGAGGGCGGGCTCGCGCGGGCGGCGCGATATAGGTGCGCACCAGCCCGGCGGCCAGCACGATGACGCTGAACCCGAGCACCACCACGGCCGGCCGCACCCCGGTCCGCAGCGAAAAATTGAGCTGCAGCGCGCCCAAAAAGGTGACGCGCGGGGCGAAGGCAATGACGAAATAGGTCGCCTCGCCAAGCGCGGTCAGCACCGTCGCGACAATCCCGAGCGCCGCCAGCCAGGCGAGCGGCAACCGCCCGCGCACCGCGCACCGCGCCGCCAGCAACCGGTATCCCATCAGCCAGACGAAAATCCCATCGGCGATCACCGGCTCCCATTGCTCGAGCTTCGACTGCATCGAGTAGTGGATGAGCCCGAGCAGGCAGATCAGATAGACCAGCCGGTGCAGGCGCTGCCAGTTGCGGCCGAGCCGGCGCACCATGCGGTCGGTCGAGGTCGCCGCCAGCACCGCAAGGCCGAGGAGCGCGGTAAAGCCGATCGTCAGGTAGATCCGCTTGACGATCTCGCTCGCGACCGTGACCAGGTTGAAATTCTGGTCGACCACATAAAGACTGAAGTGGAAGAGGATGTAGGCGAAGGCGGCGACGCCGACCATGCGCCGCACCAGGATCAGGCGCTGCCAAGAGAGGATCGCTTTTAGCGGGGTGATCGCCAGTGCGATCAGGATGAGCCGGATCGTCCACAGACCCTGCTGGTGGATCGCCTCGGTCAATGGCCGCGAGCCGAGACTGCCGGTGAGGAAGGCAATTGCGGTCCAGCACGCGGGCAGGAACAGCGCCGCGAAGACGCACAGTTTCAGCGGCGACAGCCGGCCGCCATAATCGTTCCAAGGGTACTTCACACGCTTTCCTTCGTCATCCCAGACCGGCCGGATGGCCGAACCCGGAACCCAGGAACACCTACTTAAGACGCATTGGCTCGTACGGCCAGCATCTCGACGGCAATTCCTGTGTTCATGGGTTCCGGGTTCGCGAGCCGCCGCTCGCGCCCCGGAATGCCGCAAGATTGGCTACGCTTGCCGGAAGAACCGGTTGGCGTTGTCCCACAACAGCTTCTTCTGGATGTCCGGCGCGAGGGTCTTCCAGTCGAGGATGTTCGACACCGTGTTCGGGAACTGGCATTCCGAATGCGGGTAGTCGGAGGCGTACATCAGCACATCGTCGCCGTGAAAGCCGCGGACGCTGTTGTACATGTCCTCGCCCTCGTGCCGCTCGATCGAGCAGAAGAAGCGGCCGCTCTTGAGGTAGTCCTCGGGGTGGTGCTTGAGCTTGGCGGTGCTGCCGACATATTCGTACTGCTCGTTCATCCGCCGGCCCCAGAAGGGCAGCCAGCCGAAGCCGCATTCGAGGATGCCGACGCGCAGCTCGGGGTAGCGGTCCATCATCCCGCCGCCGATCACCGAGGCGATAAAGCGCATCGCGCCCCACGGGTGCGAGGCGAGCCGGCCGAGGAAGATGTTGTCCCACAGGTCGAAGCAGCCGGGGAAATAAGGCGGCGTCCAGGTAAAGCTGTGATGCGTGACGGGCAAATCGTGCTCGGCGCAGGCCCGCCAGATCGGCTCGAGATCGGGGTGGTCGGCGGGAATGTCCTTGGTCACGAGCGGCATCACCGCGACCGCCCATTTCGACTTGCCCCAGCGCTTGATCTCGGCGACCGCGGCCTCTGGGTCGCGCGCCGAGGCGACGATCATGCTGGTGAGGCGCCCGGGATGGCCGGCGCAGAAATCCTCCATATGACGGTGATAGGCGCGGATCACATTGGTTTCGAGCGACGGATCCTCGTGGCCGACCAGGCTCGTCCATGCGGTCGGGATGAGGAAATGCGCATCGACCCCTTCGAGGTCCATATCGGCGATGCGGTTGTCGGCCTGGTCGTCCTGCACGCCGTGGCGCGGCTGCTGCGAGCCCATCCACACCGAGGCGCGCCCGGTGTGCTCGGGCCGCGGCGCCGCCTCGCCGAGGATGCGCTTGAAGGAGATCTGGCCAAAGCGATAGACGTGCCGCCCCGGCGAGCTGCCCGGCGTCGTCGCCGCGATCGGCGTGCGGAACTGCTGCAGCTCGGGCAGGCGGTTGCGGAAGCCGGGATCGAGGTACTTGTCGATGACCTCCGCCGACGGCTCGACATGGGTGTCGGAATCCCAGACCTTGAAACCGTTCTTCATGACCAGCCTCCTGTCCAAGCTTGTGCGGCGATTTAAGCACAACTGGCGATGGCGTGGCGACCGGCTCGCAAAAAGTCTCGACCGCGGGCGGCGATTGGGTAAGGCTCCGCTGCGCGAAATCGACGGGGGATGGACAGTGCCATGCCGCAAGTGACCTATGTGAGCTACGACGGAAAGAGCACATCGCTCGATGTTCCGCTCGGCACCAGCGTGATGCAGGCCGCCGTGCTGCACGGGGTCGACGGCATCGTCGCCGAATGCGGCGGCTCGTGCATGTGCGCGACCTGCCACGTCTATGTCCGCGAGGATCAGCTGGCGAAATGCCCGGAGATGGAGCTGGGCGAGGACGCGATGCTTGACGGCACCGCCAGTCCGCGCCGGCCCAACAGCCGCCTCTCCTGCCAGCTGGTGATGACGCCGCCGATGGACGGGCTCGTGGTCGAGACGCCGGAGACGCAGACCTGATGACCTACGGGCGCGTGGTTTCGCGGGTCGTCATCGTCGGTGCCGGGCATGGCGGATTTCAGCTCGCCGCCTCGCTGCGCCAGAACGGCTTCGACGGCACGGTGGTGCTGATCGGCGACGAGCCGCAGCTGCCCTATCAGCGGCCGCCGCTGTCGAAGGATTATCTCGACGGCAAGACCGCGCTCGACCTGCTGCTGATGCGCCCGGCGGCGTTTTACGATGAGCACCGCATCGAGCTTACGATGGGCGCTTCGGTGCGCGAGATCGATCGCGCCGGCAAGGCGGTTGTGCTGGCCGACGGCCAGCGCGTCGCCTACGACCACCTCGTGCTGGCGACCGGCGCGCGCAACCGGGTGCCGCCGCTGCCGGGGATCGAGCTCGACGGCGTCTGCTATCTGCGCAACCTCGCCGAGACCGATGGCCTCAAGGAGCGGATCGCATCGGCGCGGCACATAGTGGTGGTCGGCGCCGGGTTTATCGGTCTCGAATTTGCCGCGGTCGCCTGCGGCAAGGGCGTGCCGGTGCATATCGTCGAGCTGGTCGACCGGGTCATGGCGCGTGTCGTGTGCCCCGAAACCTCGGCCTATTACGCCGACGCGCACCGCAAGACCGGGGTCGAGTTCAGCTTTGGCGCGCGCGTCGAGCGGATCGGCGGCGAGGCCGGCAAGGTCACTCATATCGCGCTCGACGATGGGCGCAGCCTGCCGGCTGACCTTGTCGTCATCAGCATTGGCGTCGTCCCCAACGAGGAGCTCGCCGCCGCCGCCGGGCTCAAGGTCGAGAACGGCATTTCGGTCGACGCGCAGCTCCTGACTGCCGATCCGCACATCTCGGCGATCGGCGATTGCGCCTCATTCCCGTCGCGCCATTCGCAAAGGAACCCGGTGCGGCTCGAAGCGGTGCAGAATGCGACCGACCACGCGCGCTGCGTCGCCGGCCGGCTCGTCGGCAAATCCTACGACTATGAGGCGCTGCCGTGGTTCTGGAGCGAGCAGGGCGCGCAGCGGCTGCAGATCGCCGGGCTCACCACCGGCTTCCAGGAGGTCGTGCTGCGCGGCGATTACGAGAAGGGCGAGTACTCGGCCTTCTGCTATGCCGGCGACAAGCTCCTCGGCATCGAATCGATCAACAAGCCGGCCGACCATGCTTTCGCTCGCCGCCTGCTGGCGGCTGGCCGCCGCGTAACCCCGGCCGAGGCGGCCGACCTCAGCTTCGACCTACGCGCCGCCGCGGCCGCGCGTAGCTGACGCTGCGGTGCTCCGCTGCTATGATGCGCCCATGACCAAGGACGAGATTGCGGCCATCCTCGAACGCGTGCCGAGCTGGCCATTCGAACGCCAGCAGGAACTTGCTGAGCTGGCCCTGGAGATCGAAGCGGACGCGAACGGCGAGCCCTACGTCGCCTCACCCAATGAGCTGCGGGCGATCGAAGAGGCACGTGCCAGCGGCATTGCTTCACGCGAGGAGGTCGACGACGCCCTCGCCCGCCTTCGCAAGGTATGACGGTCGACTACGCAAGGCGTGCCGTCGCCGACCTTATCGACATAACTGCGTATTATGAGGGCCTGGGTGCCGCGGGAATCGGCGGATCGATTGCCGCGCGCATCGATGAGGTCATTGCGCGCATTGAAGTTTGGCCGGAAAGCGGCAAGCGGGTTGCACAGGATCACGGCCTGCGCGTCGTGCCGCTGATCCGCTTCCCATATCTCATCTTTTATGAGGTCGCGGGCGCTGGGACGATCCGGATTTTGCATATCCGTCACGCCTCGCGTCGGCCGTGGACCGGCGGATGACTCTGACCCGCCTGCCCGCCGCGATCGTCTTCGACATGGACGGGCTGCTGTTCGATACCGAGACGCTCTACCAGGAAGCCGCCGTCACCGCCGCGGCCGAGGGCGGGCACGATGTCAGTTCGGGCATCATCCTGCGGCTGGTCGGCCTGCCGTGGCAGCAGGGCCGTGCGCTGCTCGTCGAGCATTTCGGCGTGGCGTTTCCGGTCGATGCGTTCGAGGCCGCCTGGCTGCGGCATTTCTGGGTCATCGCCGAGGCCCGGCTGGCGTTGAAACCCGGCGTTCTGGAGTTGCTGGAAACGCTCGACGCGCTGCGCCTGCCGCGCGCGATCGCCACCTCGTCGTCGCACCGCACGGTCGAGCGGCATCTGGCGGCGCATGGGCTTCTGGGCCGCTTCGCCACGGTTGTCGGCCACGGCGACTATGCCGCCGGCAAGCCGTCGCCCGACCCCTTTCTCACCGCCGCCGCCCGGCTCGGCGTCGCGCCGGAAGAGTGCCTGGCGCTGGAGGACTCGCATAACGGCGTGCGCTCGGCCGCGGCGGCCGGGATGGTGACGATCATGGTGCCCGACCTGCTGCCGCCGACCGACGAGATCGCCGCGTTGTGCGTCCATGTCGCGCGCGACCAGCACGAGGTGCGGGCGCTGCTTCTGGCGGCGGCCGGTTCGGCGAATTGACAAAGGCGACCGCCGCCGGGTCAACTGCCGCTAGCGGATTTGGCGAGGAGTTCGGACGATGGGCATGCTCGACGGCAAAGTGGCGATCTGCACCGGCGCGGCGCGCGGGGTGGGGGCGGAGGTCGCCAAGCTGATGGCGGCGGAGGGCGCCAAGGTGCTGATCGTCGACCCCGGCGTCGGCGGCGCCGGTGAGGGCGGCGACCAGCGCCCGGCGCAGGCGATGGCCGAAGAGATCAAGGCGGCGGGCGGCCACGCGGCAGCCAATAACGGCTCGGTTACGAGCTTCGAGGATTGCCTCAAGATGGTGCAGCAGTGCCGCGACGAGCTCGGCGGGCTGCACATCGTGTTCAACGCCGCCGGCATCCTGCGCGACAAGATGTTCCACAACATGTTCCCCGAGGATTGGCAGGCGGTCATCGACGTCCACCTGACCGGGCATTTCAACGTCAACCGGGCGGCGATCAACCTGTTCCGCGAGCAGAATTACGGGCGGATGATCCTCGTGTCGTCGACCTCGGGGCTGCTCGGCAATGTCGGCCAGGTCAATTACGGCTCGGCGAAGATGGGGGTCGTCGCGATGGCCCGCATCATCGCGATGGAGAACCAGGCGAAGGGCATCACCGCCAATGTCATCGCGCCGTCGGCCGACACGCGCATGACCCGCTCGGTGCCGACTCCGAAGGATCCGACCGCCGCCGCGGCGCGCGAGGAGCGGCTGCGCCGCAGCCGCGCCGACGCGATCGCCCCGCTCTGTGTGTTTCTCGCCTCCGAGCAGGCGAGCTACGTCAACGGCCAGGTGTTCCACCAGCGTGCCGCCGAGCTGTCGCTCTACAGCCATATGCGCCCGGTGCGGATGGTGCACCATAATGGCGGCTGGACGCCCGAGCTGATCGCCGAGGTCGGGATGCCGTCGCTGCAGAGCGGCTTCACTTCGCTCGACTCGCGCAACACCCATGCCGGAATGCCGATGGAGTAGCCCATCACCATCGATCCACCGCCGGCGCGACCGCAATCCGTGCCGGCAGGCTTTGTTGTGCTGCTGATCGTGGCGGGTCTGCTCTACGTCCCGATGGTGACGGCGATCTATGGCGCGCCGCAAGGCGATCCGGCGAAGTTCAGCGGCGAAGACAATTATTCGGTTGGCTGGATCCAATTCTTCGTGATGCTGTTCGGCATCCCGCTATGGCTCGCGCTTGGCGGCATGCTGCTTTCCGCCGGCCGCTCGGGACGGATGCCGGCATGGGCCAGAGGCCCCGCCATGATCGTCCATATCGCGGCGGCGATCACGGTCTGGGCCGTAACTCAGGTCTATATCGTCGCGGACGGAGGCGTGTCGGTCATCATTCCCGCGCTGCTGCCGCCCCTGATCGCCGGCTATGCCGCGGCGATGCGGCTGCCGGCATTGTCCGAGCGGCTGTCGCCCGAGCGTGTCAGCCGCATCGCATTGGTCGCGAGCGGCATCGTGATGGCGGCGGCGATTCCGCTCGGCTTCCTCGACGAGCGGAATCTGCCGGCGCATGTCGCCCGCGACGCCCATATGTTGGACGTCATCATCGCCAAGCAGAATGAGGAATCCGCCAAGACGCAGGCGGCCGACGAGGCGCGGTTCAAGGCGCTGACGCCGGATTCGTCGCTCGATGACTATCTCTACTATCTCTATGCGACGAACGAAGGCGAGCCCGAGCACGCGACCGCGCTAGAGGGCACGCGCCGCGTCAAGAGCCGCCAGGAGGACGCGGCGCGGCTACTCGACCAGGGCAGGCTCAACTCGATGCAAGAACTCTGGCAGTTCGACGTGCAGGCGGCGCCGGGGCTTTGTGCCGCCTTCGACCGCGCGATCCAGCGCATGGCGACGGATGCCGATCAGTTCGACTGGAATGCAGGCGAGCGGCTCGAACGGCAGCTGCCCAACATCAAGTTCTTCGCCGCCCGGCATTGCGATCTCGACGCTGGCTTCAGCGCCGCCGAGGCGCGGGTGCGCAAGATCACCGCCGTCAACCAGGGCGATGCGCGCTGGGAGGGTTTCCTCGCGACCCTCGTCCAGCTTCACCAAAAGGGCTGAGGCCGCTTCCTACTGGCCGCCGGCCTTGGCGAGCTGGTAGCACCAGTAGAACGACGTCTCGCCGCGCTTGCGGAAATCGCAGCGGGCGACGGCATTGCCCTTTTCGAGGAAGTAGTGGACGTCCGGCTCGGCGCCGTCCCTGGTCTGCGACGTATCGTAGGCGACGGTCACCAGCTTGAACCCGTCGCTGACCAGGTCGTAGAGGCTCTTGTCGATCGTCTGCCATTTATGCGCGTGGCCCTCCGAGGTCGGCTGGCCGACCGGCGTCTGCGCCAGCGCCGCGCCGGCAAGCATCGCTCCGAAGATCGCGGCAGCCACCGCCCCGCTCCAGCCCCGCCGCATCCTTGCCTCCCTGCGCGAATGTTGGTTCATCTTAGCCGAATTGATGCGGGCGCGGGGAAACCGGCGCAACTCCCGCGCGTCGGGGCGCCGCTTGGCAGCGCGTCACGATGATGTGATGATGCCTGCCGCCGTCCGAGCCAGCGCGAGGAGATGTCCGCCATGATCACCGCGATCGTCCAATACCGCCTGCCGCCGAGTATCGATCAGGCCGCCTGCGCCG
The DNA here is from genome assembly GCA_035552135.1 of Allostellaceae bacterium. Lineage (GTDB taxonomy): Bacteria > Pseudomonadota > Alphaproteobacteria > ATCC43930 > CGMCC-115725 > DATARH01. The sequence goes on from DASZLY010000324.1 coordinate 11,789, forward strand.
CGCATTTCCGCAAGATCGCGCAAGGCTTCCGCGGCGTGCCGGGGCTCGTTCGCAAGCAGTTCATCTATGCCGAGGACGGCTGGGCCGGCGGCGTCTATCTGTGGAAGACCCGCGCCGCGGCCGAGGCGTTCTATTCCGGCCCCTGGGTCGACGGCATCCGCGAGCGCTACGGCATGGACCCGCAGATCAAGTTCTTCGAGACCGCCTGCATCACCGACAATTCGGTCGAGGCGGTGTTGCTCCCCGACGCGGCGGAGTAATTCGAAAATCCGCTCCCCGGCGCAATCCCCCGGTTAAGCTCGGGGAGAGGGCCCCATTCTTCAATCGCTGCCATCCTTCGAGACGCCCGCATTCATTTTGAGTCAGACTCTGGGGAGCGCCGCGGGCGCGTCTCGAACGGCGCATAGACATAATGCAGCCGGGAATCCCGCTGGTGTATAAGCGGTCATGGCCGGCTGGACGCTTGACGACATTCCCTGGGAACGCTTTGACGCGAGCCGGCTCGATTCCGAGCTGGTCCGGCTCGCCAAGGCGGCCGCGCTCGTCGAGTACAATGGCGCCGCCTATGCCCGGCACCTGTGCAAGATGTTCGCCGGCGACACGCAATTCCAGCAAAGCGCCGAGCGCTGGGGCAGGGAAGAGGTGCAGCACGGGCTGGCGCTGGGGCGCTGGGCGGCGCTCGCCGACGCGGATTTCGATTTCGCCGCCGCCTTCGCCCGCTTCCGGGCCGGCTACCGGATCGATTTCGACAGCGCCCGCTCGCGGCGTGGCTCGCCGGCCGGCGAGATGATTGCGCGCTGCATCGTCGAGACCGGCACGAGCTCCTACTACACCGCGTTGAAAGAGGCCTCGGCCGAGCCGGTGCTGCGGGAGATCTGCAGGCGCATCGCGGCCGACGAGCTGCGGCATTACCGGCTGTTCTACAAGAACCTCGGCGCCTGTCTCGCGAGAGAGAGGTTCGGACGCTGGGCGCGCCTCAGGGTCGCGCTCGGCCGGCTCATCGAAAGCGAAGACGACGAGCTCGCCTACGCCTATTACGCCGCCAACGAGGCGGATCGCCCCTACGACCGGCGGCGCTATTCACGCGCCTATGCGCGCCGCGCTTTCGCGCTCTACCGCCCGCACCATATCGAGCACGGCGTGGCGATGATCCTCAAAGCGGTCGGGCTGACGCCGAACGGCCGCCTCGGCCGCATGCTCGCCGCGCTGACATGGCGGGCGCTGCGCTGGCGGGCCGGCGCGCTGGCGAAATCGGCGGCTTAGCCCTCAGGCAGGCCGCTGGCAATGATCCGCCAGAACGCGGGCGATCACCTGGGTGATCTTGCGCCCGGTCGGGATGTGGAGGAATTCATTGGGCCCGTGCGCGTTGGAGTGCGGGCCGAGCACGCCAGTCACGACAAACTGTGCTGCCGGGAACTTTTCGCCGAGCATCGCCATGAACGGAATACTGCCGCCCTCGCCGATAAAGGCGGGTGGCGCCCCGAATGCGTCCTGCGACGCGCGGCCGAGCGACGGCTGCAGCCACGGCGCGAGCGCCGGCGCGTTCCACCCCGACGAACCGACCTGGCCCTCGAACCTGATTTTGGCGCCGTAAGGCGGGTCGGCTTCGAGCAGCGCGCGCACCGCATCGGTCGCCGCCTTGGCGTCGAGCGTCGGCGGGATGCGCAGGCTCAGTTTCGCGCTGGTGAACGGCAGCAGCACATTCCCCGCGTCGCCCGGCAGCGGCAATCCGGCCATGCCGGTGACCGCGAGTTGCGGCCGCCACGAGCGGTTGAGCATCAGCTCGGTGAGGTCGTCGCTGATCGCGCCGGCCCCTGTGACAAACGGGAACTCGCTGCGCACCACGTCGCCTAGCGAGGACGCGGCCTGGCGCGCCTGCGCCACCCGCTCGGCCGGGATTTGCGCGTAAAGCTCCTCGGGCCGCACCGCGCCCGTTTCCTCGTCCTCCAGCCGCGACAGCAGCTTGCGGAAGATGCGGAAACTCGACGGCACGATCCCCGAAGCGTGGCCGGAATGCACGCCCTCGCTGAGGATCTCGACCGTCAGCGTGCCGGCGACGACGCCGCGCAGCGAGGTGGTGACCCAGAGTTGCTCGTAATTGCCGCAACCCGAATCGAGGCAGACGACGAGCGACGGGCTGCCGATCCGCGCGGCCAGGTGATCGACATAGAAGGGGAGGTCGTAGCTGCCCGATTCCTCACACGCCTCGATCAGCACCACGGCACGGGAATGCGGCACGCTTTGCTCGTGCAGCGCCGCGAGGGCGGTGAGCGCGCCGAACATCGCGTAACCATCATCGGCGCCGCCGCGGCCGTAGAGCTTGTCGCCGACAATGCGCGGCTGCCACGGGCCGTAACCCTCCTCCCAGCCGAGCATTTCCGGCTGCTTGTCGAGATGGCCGTAGAGCAGCACGGTGTCGTTGTTCGCCCCTGGCTCGGCGCCGGGGATGTCGATGAGGATCACCGGGGTGCGCTCGCCGACGCGCACCACCTCGAGTGTCGCGCCGGGGAGCGCCGCGATCTTGTTGCGCGCCCAACTCTCGAACATCGCCACCGCCGCGTCCATATGGCCGTGGGCCGCCCAATCGGCATCGAACAAAGGCGATTTATTCGGGATCTTGATGTATTCGACGAGGGTGGGGACGATCTCGTCGCCCCAGCTCTGATCGACGAATTTCCGCAATTTTGCGCTGTCGAGCATGAAGAACCTCCATTGCCCGCTATGCTACCACCGGCGCGAGCCGAGGCGATGATCCTCGTTTTCGGCTCGATCAATGTCGATCTGCTGGTGCCGGTGCCGCATCTGCCGGCTCCGGGCGAGACCGTGCTCGGCGGCGACTACGCGATCGCTCCCGGCGGCAAGGGGGCTAACCAGGCGCTGGCGGCGCGTCGCGTCGGCGCCGCAGTGACGATGGTTGGCGCGGTCGGCCGCGATGCTTTCGCCGAGATCGGGCTGTCGCTGTTGCGCCGCGACGGCGTCGGGCTCGCGCTGGTCGCGGCGAGCGCGCGGCCGACCGGCTGCGCGACGATCACCGTCGATCCTGCCGGCCAAAACCAGATCGCGGTATCCTCCGGTGCCAATCTCGATATCAAGGCCGCCCAGGTGCCGGACGAGCTGCTCGATCCGGGCACTGTGCTCGTGCTGCAGCGCGAGGTGCCCACCGCCGAGAATGCGGTGCTGGTTGCCCGCTCGCGAGCGAGAGGCGCACGCATCGTGCTGAACCTCGCGCCGGCCGGGCCGATCGCGCCAGTCCGGCTCGAAGATATCGATATTATGATTGCCAATGAAGGCGAAGCGGCGACCCTCGGCAGCGATGTCGGGCGGGGTTTGCGGCAGGCGCTGGTCATCACACGCGGCGCCGCGGGCGCTACCGCGCTGCTGCCGGATGGCGGGCGGATCGCGGTGCCCGCGCTGGCGATCGAGCCGGTCGACACGACCGGCGCCGGCGACACCTTCGCCGGCGTGCTCGCCGCGAGCCTTGATCAGGGTTTGCCGCTCGACCGCGCGCTGCGGCGCGCCACCGTCGCGGCGGGGTTCGCCTGTCTGGCGCTCGGTGCGCAGCAGGCCATGCCGGACCTCGCCGCGATCGACGCGGCCGCCGCCCGGTTAAGGGATTAGGTGCTGGCGGAATTCCTCGAGCAGCGCGAGGTAGACCGGCCGCTTGAAATCGACGATGAGCCCGGGCAGTTCGACGGGGTCAACCCATTTCCAGGCGTCGAATTCGGCCGCGTGCCGGGTCAGATTGATATCGATATCGTTGCCATCAAACCGCATCAGAAACCATTTCTGCCGCTGGCCGCGATAGCGCCCGCCAAACGCTAGGCCGGCGATCGGCGCGGGCAGGTCATAGCAAAGCCATCCGGCGGTTTCGCCGACGATCTCGGCCTTGTCCGTGCCGGTTTCCTCATAGAGCTCGCGCAAGGCGGCCTGCATCGGCGTCTCGTCGCCATCGATCCCGCCCTGCGGCATCTGCCAGGCCGGCCAGCCTTTTGGCATGTCGATCCGCCGCCCGACGAACACCTTGCCCTCGCGATTGACGAGGACGATGCCCACCCCCGGACGGTAGAGGTTCGGATCGACCGCGCTCAGTTGACCGCCCGTCCGCCGAACAGCGAAATGCCGCGCAGCATGTCGACGGCGCGCGCCAGCTGATAATCGTCGGCAGTGCCGATCACCGACGGATCAACCGTCGCCTGATCCTCGCCATTGCCGGAATCGGGTTTCGCTTCATCGGTCTTCTTGGCGACCGCGCTGGTATCGCCCGCCGGGTGCTCGATCTTCGCGGCCTCGACGAGGATGTCGGGTTCGATCCCCTTGGCCTGGATCGAGCGGCCGGCCGGCGTGTAGTAGCGCGCCGTGGTCAGCCGCATCGCGCCGTGCCCGGGCAGCGGGATGATGGTCTGCACCGACCCCTTGCCGAACGAGCGGGTGCCGAGCAGGATCGCGCGGTGATGGTCCTGCAGCGCGCCGGCGACAATTTCCGATGCCGAGGCCGAGCCGCCATTGATCAGCACCACCATCGGCAGCGCGCCGGAGATATCGCCCTGATGCGCGTTATAGCGCTGCGCGTCGTCGGGTCGCCGGCCGCGGGTCGAGACGATCTCGCCCTTGTCGATGAAGGCGTCCGACACCGCGACCGCCTGATCCAACAGCCCGCCCGGGTTGTTGCGCAGGTCCAGCACGATGCCGGCGAGCTTGTTGCCGGCCTGTTGCTTCAGGTTCTTCATCGCCGCTTCGAGCCCGACATCGGTCTGCTCATTGAAGCTGGTGATGCGGACATAGCCGACATTGTCACCTTCGAGATGCGAGCGGACCGACTGAATCTTGATCGTCGCCCGCACCAGCTTGACGTCGAACGGATCCTTGCCGGTGCGGCGGATGCGCAGCGTCACCTCGCTGTTGATCGGCCCACGCATCTTTTCGACCGCCTCGGGTAGGGTCATGCCCTGCACCGGGTTGCCGTCGAGATGGGTAATGAGGTCGCCCGGCTTGAGCCCGGCGCGGGCCGCGGGCGTGTCGTCGATCGGCGACACCACCTTGATAAGGCCGCTCTCCATCGACACCTCGATCCCGAGCCCGCCGAACTCGCCGCGGGTCTGCACCTTCATGTCGGTGAAATTCTTGGCATTCAGATAGTTCGAATGCGGGTCGAGCGAGGTCAGCATCCCGTTGATCGCGCCCTCGATCAGCGTGTCATCGCTGGTGTCGTCGACATAGTTGCTGCGCACCTTGTCGAACACGTCGCCGAACAGGTTGAGTTCCTTGTAGGTCTCGGCCGTGTTGGCGGTCGCCGCCGCCCCGACATCCTGCCGCAGCGGCAAAATCAGCAGCGCGCCCGCGAGCGCCGCGATGAGGCCCAGTCTTTTCATTGGTGCACCCTGCTGTCCTCGGTCTTTTGATCGCGGCTACCCAGCCGCGACTGGGGATCGACCGGGCGTCCTTCCCGGCGCAACTCGAGATAAAAATTCGCGCTGGCGTCCTTGCCTTCGGCGCCCGGCAGGCTGCCCACCGGCTCGCCTGCCAGAAGCCACTGGCCCATCGTCACATCGATACGGCCCAACCCGGCCAGCAGCGAATGATATCCGCCGGGATGTCGAATGATCAAGATCAGCCCCAAACTGCGAAACGGACCGGCATATTCGACGCGGCCGTCGAACGGCGCGACGACGAGCCCGTTGGGTATCGACTGCATCGCAATGCCCTGGCTCGGCCGGCCGGTTTTATCCGCTTCGCCAAAGCGATGGACGAGCTCGCCGGACACTGGCCAGAGCATCTCGGCATGCGGCGCGTCCAATGCGCGCAGGTTCCTGGGCTTGGTCGGGTCGGCGGGGTTAGGTGGGGGCTTGCCCGGCACGGTGTAGAGCATTCGCAGCCGCGCGAGCAGCCCCTTGTCGCGCTGGTCGGTCGCGGCGTCGGCTTTTTTGATGAGGTCGAAGAGGTCGCTCCCCTGGTCGCCGAGCGGCGGCGGGGCCGTCTTGCCATCGTCATGCAGCATCTGCGCGATGAGCGCGTTGCGGCGAGCGACGAGTTGTGCAACGGCGTCACGTCCCTTGGCGAGCGCCGCGCGAGCGTCGTCGATATCCTTGCGCCGCGTGTCGATCTGGTTGCGCACGTTCGCGAGCGCCGCGAGCTGTCCGGCAAGCTCGCGCGCCCGGGCGGACAAAGCCGGTATTGCGGCGCCGATCAGGATCCCGCTGCGCAGCCGGTCGACCGGCCCCTCGGGCGCGAAAGCCAGCGCCTCGGGCGGCGCGCGGGCGAGACGCTCGAGCGCGCCGAGCAGCTGCTCCTGCTCCCGGCGGCCGGTAGTGATATCCTGGTTCTTGGCATCGACGCCGCTCTGCATGACGCCGATCGCCAGATCGAGCGCGCCGACCGTCCGCTCGCGGCGCTGCACCCCCGCCGCGGCGGCGACGCATTGCTGGCGCAGTTGGTCGAGCTCGGCCGCTTGCGCTTCGAGCGGCGGCGCAAGCGCCGCGACCGCCGGGAGTTGCGCCGCTAGCGCGAGAAACGCCGCGAAGCAAGCGGGCGCGAGCCCGCGTCCAAACCGCCGCAACACCGGTTCAGTCGGCGGCGCGCATCCGCGCGTCGTCGCCGAGCAGCGAATGGCCGGTCATCGCTGCCGGCTGGTCGAGCCCCAGGAGCCCGAGCAGGGTCGGCGCGACATCGGCAAGCCGCCCGTCTTCCAGCCGCCGGATCGCCGCCGGCGGGTTGACGACGATGAACGGCACCGGGTTGAGCGTATGCGCGGTATGCGGCTCGCCGGTCTCGGGGTCGCGCATCGTCTCGGCATTGCCGTGGTCGGCGGTGATGACGAGCGTGCCGCCCGCCGCCTCGACCGCCTCGGCGAGCCGGCCGAGACATTGGTCGACGGTCGCGACCGCCTGGGTCGTCGCGTCGATGAGCCCGGTATGGCCGACCATGTCGGTATTGGCGTAGTTGAGCACGACGACGTCGAATTTCGCCGAGCGGATCGCCTCGACGACCTTGTCGGTCAGCTCGGGCGCCGACATCTCGGGCTGCTGATCGTAGGTCGCGACCTTGGGCGACGGCACCAAGATGCGCTCTTCGCCGTCAAACACTCTCTCGCGGCCGCCATTAAAGAAAAACGTGACATGCGCGTATTTCTCGGTCTCGGCGATGCGCAGCTGCGTCATCCCCGCCTCCGAGATGACTTGCCCGAAGGTCTCATCGAGATTTTCCGGCGGAAACAGCGTTGCGAGGAAGCGGTTCAGCTCCTCGGAATATTCGACGAGACCGAGCGCGGCGGAAAACTTGACCTGGGGCGCGCGCTTGAAGCCGGAAAAGCCGGGTTCGAGCAGCGCGCCGGCGACTTCCCTGATGCGATCGGCACGGAAATTGGCGAGCAACAGGCCGTCGCCGTCCTTCATCCCCTTGTAGCCGGCGACCGCGGTCGGCAGGACGAACTCGTCGGTCTCGCCGCGCTGATAGCCGGAATCGACCGCGGCGATCGGGTCGGCAGCCGCTTCGCCCGCACCGGCGATCAGCACGCGATAGGCTTTCTCGACGCGGTCCCAGCGCTTGTCGCGATCCATCGCGTAGTAGCGCCCGGAGACCGTCGCCACTGTGACTTTCGTGCCCTTGGTGTCGGCGGCGAACTGCCTGAGATACCCCTTCGCCGATTTCGGTGGGGTGTCGCGGCCATCGAGCACCGCATGCACCGCGACTGCCACCCCGGCCTCGGCGGTGATGCGGGCGAGCGCGGCGATCTGCCCCTGATGCGAATGCACACCGCCCGGCGACATGAGCCCGATGACGTGCACCGTGCCGCCTTTCGCCTTGAGCTTGGCGATGAATTCGGTGAGCGCCGGCATCTTCGCCAGCTCGCCCGATTTGATCGCCGCGTCGATCCGCGGCAGGTCCTGCATGACGATGCGCCCGGCACCGAGATTGGTATGGCCGACCTCGGAATTTCCCATCTGCCCGTCGGGCAGCCCGACAAAATGCTCGCTCGCCTCGAGATGCGAGTGTGGCCAGCGCGCCCTCAGCCGATGCCAGACCGGCGTCTTCGCGCGCGCAATGGCATTGTCGTCGGCATCCGGCCGTTCGCCCCAGCCATCGAGGATGCACAATACGACCGGGCGCGGACGCGAGTTCGTCGGCAAAACCTGCGCAGTTGCAAGGCGATATATACGCGAAACAGCTGCCGCCGCCAGAGGTTCGCTCAGTCGCGGTGATAGGGGTGCCCGGCAAGAATTTGCTGGGCGCGATAGAGCTGCTCCAACAGCATGCCGCGCACCAGCAGATGCGGCCAAGTCATCGCCCCCAGCGACAGCACCGCGTCGGCGCGCTCGATGACCGCGCGGCCGAGCCCCTCGGCGCCACCAATCGCAAACGCCAGCGTCGCGGTGCCGTGATCGCGCCACGCCGCGAGCCGCTCGGCGAGATCGCGGCTCGACCACGCCTCGCCGCGCTCGTCGAGCGCGACGAGGCGCGCGCCCGCGGGCAGCGCGGCGAGGATCAGCTCCGCCTCACGCGTCTGAAGCTGCGCTGGCGGCAGCTTGCGCTTCTCGTCGAGCTCGATGATCTGCGGCGGCGGCACGAGCCGGCCGGCGTAAAGCGCCTGCAGCTCGGCGAGCGGGCCACGGCGCTGCTTGCCGATGGCGAGGACGACGATGCGAATGGCGCAGCCGCCCTACTGGGTCGCCGCCTCGGCGCCGGGCAGCGTGGCGCCCCACATCTTTTCGAGATTGTAGTAGGCGCGGATTTCCGGCCGGAAGATGTGGACGATGACGTCGCCGGCGTCGATCAGCACCCAGTCGCCTTGCGTCTTGCCCTCGACTGAGGAGCGCCATTTCTTAGGCAGCGCCTGCAGCAGATGGTCGGTCAGCGCCGCCACCTGGCGCGACGAGCGGCCGCTGGCGATCACCATGTAGTCGGCGATTTCAGTTTTGCCGGCGAGGTCGATGGTCACGAGATCGACCGCCTGGCCGTCTTCGAGGCTGGCGAGGATCGCCGACAACAAGCTCGGCGCCGGCGGATCGGCGGTTTCCTTCTTGCGGCGCCGGCGCGCGGGCAGGGCGGTGATCGTGGCGCTCTCCTTTGCTGTGGTCTTGCGCGGCCGGCTCGGCCGCGCCTTGCGGATTTCGGTCGCCGAACGCGGGTCGAGCCTCGTATGGAGAAACGCCCAGGCGGGCGGTTTCATCTCCACCAAATCGCGCGCCGCGCCGGGCGCGACCCGCGCCCGCGCGAAACGCTGCGCCGCCTGACCGGAAAGCGCGCGCAGCGAGGTTTGCGGCCGGTCGAACACGGCGATCGGCACGCGCTCGACCAGCTCGACCCAACGCTTCCAGCGCGGCAGCTGCGCCAGATTGTCGCCGCCCATCAGCCAGACGAAGCTTGTGTGCGGGAAACGCCGTCCGAGCGCGGCGACCGTGTCGGCGGTATAGCTGGTGCCGAGCGCCGCCTCGATCGCGCTGACGCGGATGCGCGGATGGCCCTTGGCGAGCGCCGCCGCACCGGCCAGCCGCGCGGCGAACGGCGCCATGCCCTTCGCCGGCTTCAGCGGGTTCTGCGGTGACACCAGCCACCACACCTCATCGAGGTCGAGCCGCCGCAGCGCCAGGAGCGTGATGTGCAGATGGCCGCCATGCGCCGGATTGAACGAGCCGCCGAGCAACCCGATCCGGCGATGCGGCCGGCCATAAAAGGTCGTGGTCAGGGGCGCACCTGACCATTACCGCGCACGAGGTATTTGTAGGTCGTCAGCTCTGCGGCGCCGACCGGCCCGCGCGGCGGCAGGCGCTGGGTCGAAATGCCGATCTCGGCGCCCATGCCGAATTCGCCGCCATCGGCGAACTGGGTCGAGGCGTTGACCAGCACGATGGCGCTGTCGACTTCCTTCAAGAAACGCTCGGCCGTGTCCTTGTCCTCGGTGACGATGGCGTCGGTATGGTGCGAGCCGTAGCGCTCGATATGGTCGATCGCCCCGGCGACGCCGTCGACCATGCGCACCGCGAGGATCGCGTCGAGATACTCGGTGCGCCAATCCTCTTCGGTGGCGGCGCCGATCTCGTTGCCGAGCGCGCGCACCTCGGCGTCGCCGCGCAGTTCGCAGCCGGCCTTGGTTAGCGCGGCGAGGATCGGCGGCAGCATCGCCTTGGCCTTGCGGTCGACGAGCAGCGTCTCGGTCGCGCCGCAGACCGAGACGCGGCGCATCTTGGCGTTGAGCACGATCGCGCGTGCCTTTTCCGGGTCGGCGGCGCCGTCGATATAGGTGTGGCAGAGCCCTTCGAGATGGGCAATCACCGGGATGCGGCTTTCGCGCTGCACCCGCTCAATCAAAGAAGAGCCCCCCCGAGGAACAATGATGTCGATGACCCCGCTCATCCCGAGCATATGGCCGACCGCGTCGCGGTCGCGCGTCGGCACGAGCTGGATCGCCGCCTCGGGCAAGCCGGCGGCGCGCAGCCCTTGCTGCAGCGCGGCGACCAGCGCGCGCGAGGAATGAAAGCTCTCCGAGCCGCCGCGCAGGATCGCGGCGTTGCCCGATTTGAGCGTCAGCCCGCCGGCATCGGCGGTGACGTTGGGGCGGCTCTCATAGATGATGCCGATGACCCCGAGCGGCACCGCGACGCGCGAGATATTGAGCCCATTGGGCCGGGTCCACTCGGCCAGCACATGGCCGACCGGGTCGGGCAAGGCCGCGATGTCTTCGAGGCCCTTGGCGATGCCTTCGAGCCGCTTCGGGTCGAGCGCCAGCCGGTCGACCAGCGCCGCACCGATGCCGGCAGCCTTGGCCCGCGCGATATCCTCGGCATTGGCGGCGAGGATGTCGTTCTCGCGGCGGCGGACGGCGGCGGCGCCGGCCTTGAGCGCGGCCGCCTTGGTGTCGGCCGGGGCGAGCGCCAGAAGCGACGCCGCCTCGCGCGCGCGGCGGCCGAGCTCGGCCATCGTCGCGGCGAGCGAGGCCGGCTTCTCAAGGGTGGACACGTCGCTCATGAATTCGTCCCGGTCAGCACCAGATCGTCGCGGTGGATGATCTCGTCGCGGCCACGATAGCCGAGGATGGCCGCGATTTCACCGCTCTTGTGCCCGGCGATGCGCTGGATGTCGCTGCTGGCATAGGCCGAAAGCCCGCGCCCTGCCTCGCTTCCCGCGCGGGTGCGGACGGCGATGCAGTCGCCGCGCTCGAAGGCGCCCTCGATCGCCACGACGCCGGCGGGCAACAGGCTCTTGCCCTGGCGCAGCGCATTCGCCGCACCGTCGTCGACGATCACCGCGCCCGCCGGGTTGACCGCGCCGCCGATCCACGCCTTGCGGGCCGAGCGCGGCTCGGCCCGCGGCAGGAAGAGGCTGGCCCGCGCCCCGCCCTCGATCGCGGCGAGCGGCCCGCGCACAATGCCGCGCGGCCGGCCTTGCGCGATGATCATGTGGCACCCGGCGCCCATCGCGATGCGCGCCGCGGCGAGCTTTGTCACCATCCCACCCGAGCTGTAGCCCGGCGGCGCGGCGCCGGCCATCGCTTCGATCTCGCCGCCGATCTCGCGGATCAGCGGGATGTGCGTGGCGCCGGATTCACGCCGCGGGTCGGCGCTGTAAAGCCCGTCAATGTCGGAAAGCAGCACCAGCATGTCGGCGCTGACCATCTGCGCGACGCGGGCGGCGAGCCGGTCATTGTCGCCAAAGCGGATTTCCGCGGTGGCGATCGTGTCGTTTTCGTTGACCACCGGCACCGCGCCCAGCGCCAGAAGCTGCGCGAAGGTGGCACGGGCGTTGAGATGACGCTGGCGCGCCTCGGTGTCGTCGGGAGTCAGCAGTATTTGCGCGACGGTGACGCCATGGCGGCCGAGCGCTTCCTGATAGGCGTGCGCCAAGCGGATCTGCCCGGTTGCCGCCGCGGCCTGTTTTTCTTCGAGGCGCAAGGCCCGGCCGGCCAGCCCCAGATGCCGCCGCCCGACCGCGATCGCACCCGACGAGACAAGGATCACCTCCTGGCCGCGCGCGCGGCAGCGCACGATGTCGGCGGTGAGCGCATCGAGCCAGGCCTGGCGCAACAGCCCGCCATCGTCGACCAGCAGCGCCGAACCGATCTTGACGACCAGCCGTCGCGCGCCGGCGAGTGCCGCAGCGGGAGTGGACGCGCCGCTCATCACGCGTCGCCGAGACTGTCCGGAAACAAGGTGTGCTCGATCAGTGCGATCAGGATGTGGATCACCTTGATGTGCAGTTCCTGGACGCGGTCCGCGTAGCGCCCGGCCGGCGTGCAGATGGCGATATCGGCGGTCTCGCCGAGCGGCGCGCCGGCACGGCCGGTGAGTGCGACGACGGTCATGCCCAGCGCCTTGGCGGTCGCCGCTGCGGCAAGCACGTTGCGGCTCGACCCGCTGGTGCTGATCGCCAAAAGACAATCGCCACCGCGGGCATGCGCTTCCAGATAGCGGCTGAACACCGCCTCGTAGCCGTAATCGTTGGCGACGCAGCTCAGATGCGAGGGATCGCTGATCGCGACCGCGGCCAGCGCGCGGCGATCGTCGCGATAGCGGCCCGACAATTCCTCGGCGAAGTGCATCGCATCGCACATCGAGCCGCCATTGCCGCAGCTGAAGACGCGGCCGCCGTGCCCGAGCGTCTCGGCCAAGGCGCGACCGGCAGCGGCGATCGCGCCGAGCGCCGCCGCGTTCTCGCGCAGCGCATCGAGCGCGGCATGCGCCTCCGCGAGCGTATCGGCAATCAGCGCGGCCGCGCCGCCATCCGTCGCGGCGGCGGCGCGCGCCGGCCGCTTCATGACACGGCCTCCAGCAGCGGATCGGCCAAGGCGGGCGCCTCGGCGCGCTTCTGCTCGATCGCCTGGAACAGCGCGCCGATGACCACCGGCACGCCTGCGCCGCTGACGCCGGAGAGCGGCAGCACCATCGCGCCGCGACCGGCGGCACGCGCCAGCGCCCGGCATTTCTTCTTGGCCTCGTCCGGGTCGATTGCATCGAGCTTGTTGAGCCCGACGATCTCCGGCTTGCCGGCGAGACCGTGCCCGTAACCGCGCAATTCGCCCCGGATCGTCTTGTAGGCGCCGACGACATCGTCGGCCGTGCCGTCGATCAAATGCAGGATCACCGCGCAACGCTCGACATGGCCGAGGAAGCGGGTGCCGAGCCCGGCGCCCTCGCTGGCGCCCTCGATGAGGCCCGGCAGATCGGCGAGCACGAACTCGCGGTCGTCGAGCCGCACCACACCAAGCTGCGGCCGCAGCGTGGTGAACGGGTAGTCGGCGATTTTCGGCTTGGCGTGGGTGACGCGCGACAAGAAGGTGGACTTCCCGGCATTGGGCAGCCCCACCAGCCCGGCATCGGCGATCAGCTTGAGCCGCAGCCAGACCCAGGTCTCGGCGCCAGGCCAGCCGGGGTCGAATCGGCGCGGCGCCTGGTTGGTCGAGCTCTTGTAATGCGCATTGCCGAACCCGCCATCGCCGCCGCGCAGCAGCACCCGGCGCTGCCCGGCCCGGGTGAAATCGGCGACCAGCGTCTCGCCGTCTTCGCCCAACACCTGGGTCCCGACGGGCACGCGCAGCACCAACTCGCCGCCGCCAGCGCCGGTGCGGTTCCTGCCGGCGCCGCCGCGCCCGTTCGGGGCGCGGAAATGCTGCTGGTAGCGGTAGTCGATCAGCGTGTTGAGATTATCCTGCGCGACCAGCACGATATCGCCGCCCTTGCCGCCGTCGCCGCCGTCGGGGCCGCCGAATTCGATGAATTTCTCGCGCCGGAAGCTCGGCGAGCCGGGGCCTCCGTCGCCGCTCTTCAGGTAGATCTTGCACTGGTCGAGAAATTTCATCGCGCTTCGCTTCTATATCAGGTTCCGCTTTCGCGGAACCGGCACCG
>DASZLY010000325.1:0-9683 GCA_035552135.1 Allostellaceae bacterium
TGGTGGGGGCGGGCGATCTTCTATGACGACGATGTCGACGGCCTCTACACAAGGCTCGTCGCCGCCGGCATCCGGCCGCAGGCGCCGCCGCGCGATGCGCCGTGGGCCGAGCGGTTCTTTCACGTCACCGACCCCGACGGCCACGAAATCAGCTTTGCCTGGCCGCTGAAACGCTGAATCATGCGGCCCGCCGCAAGGAGGGACCCGCGATGCCGCAGCCGAGCTATGTCCATGGGGCGAGCGACGTCCCGCTGATCGGCGAGACGATCGGCGTGCATTTCGACCGCGTCGTCGCGCGCGCTCCCGAGCGCGATGCGCTCATCGTGCGCCATCAGAACATCGCCTGGAGCTATCGCGAGCTGCGGCGCCAAGTCGATGCCTTCGCCGCCGGGCTCGTCGCTTTGGGGCTCAAGCCGGGTGAGCGCATCGGCATCTGGTCGCCCAACAATGCCGAATGGGTGGTGACGCAATTCGCCACCGCCAAAGCGGGGCTGATCCTCGTCAACATCAACCCGGCCTATCGCCTCACCGAGCTGGAATATGCGCTCAATAAATCGGGTTGCGTTGCGCTCATCACCGCGGCGCGCTTCAAGTCGAGCGACTACATCCAGATGCTGCGCGATCTCGCACCCGAGCTGGCGGCCGCGCCGCCGGGCAATCTGCGCGCCGCCAAGCTGCCCGAACTGCGCCTCGTCATTACGATCGGGGAGGACAGTCACAAGGGCATGATCCCCTTCGCCGATGTCGCCGGGCTCGGCGGCGAGGCCGAGCGGCGCCACCTCGCCGCGCTCGCCGAGACGCTGCAATTCGACGATGCGATCAACATCCAGTTCACCAGCGGCACCACCGGCTTCCCCAAGGGCGCGACGCTCACCCACCACAACATCCTCAACAACGGCTTCTTCATCGCCCGGGCGATGAAGTTCACCGAGGCCGACCGGCTGTGCATCCCGGTGCCGCTCTATCATTGCTTCGGCATGGTGCTGGGCAATCTCGCCTGCATGACGCACGGCGCGGCGATGGTCTATCCGAGCGAGGCGTTCGAGCCGCTGGCGACGCTCGAAGCTGTAGAGGCCGAGCGCTGCACCGCGCTGCACGGTGTGCCGACCATGTTCATCGCCGAGATGGACCATCCCGATTTCCGCCGCTTCGACCTCAACTCGCTGCGCACCGGCATCATGGCCGGCAGCCCGTGCCCGATCGAGGTGATGAAGCGCGCGGTCGACCTCATGCACCTGTCGCAGATCACCATCGCCTACGGCATGACCGAGACCAGCCCGGTGAGCTTCCAGTCCTCGACCGACGACCCGCTGGAGCGCCGCGTCGCGACCGTCGGCCGCATCTTCCCGCACACCGAGGTGAAGATCGTCGACGGCGAGGGCCGCATCGTGCCGCGCGGCACCCCGGGGGAACTGTTGACGCGCGGCTATTGCGTGATGCTCGGCTACTGGAACGATGCCGAGCGCAGCGCCGAATCGATCGACCGCGCCGGCTGGATGAAGACCGGCGACCTCGCGACAATCGACGACGAGGGCTATTGCAACATCGTCGGGCGGATCAAGGACATGGTGATCCGCGGCGGCGAGAACCTCTATCCGCGCGAGATCGAGGAATTCCTCTATCGCCACCCGAAAATCCAGGACGTCCAGGTGGTCGGCGTGCCCGACCCGCGTTACGGCGAGGAGCTGTGCGCCTGGGTCAAGCTGCGCGACGGGGAGGCGGCAACCCCGGACGAGATCAAGGCGTTCTGCCAGGGCCAGATCGCCCACTACAAGATCCCGCGCTACATCAAGTTCGTTGACGCCTACCCGATGACCGTCACCGGCAAGGTGCAGAAATTCCTGATGCGCGAGGAGACGATCCGCGAACTGGGCCTCAGCGAGGAGAAGACGGCGTGAGCCACCCGGCCTCGAAGGACGCGAGGACCTCGAGCCAGCCTACCGGTCGATCCAGGCGATCCGCAGCGTGTTGGTCGCGCCGGGAGTGCCGAACGGGACGCCGGCGGTAATGACGATGCGCTGACCCGGCTGGGCGATGTCCTCATGATGTGCGGCGCGCACCGCGCGATGAACCATGTCGGTAAAGCTCTTGACGTCGGTGCTGTGAACGCAATGCGCACCCCACAACAGGGCCAGCCGCCGCGCCGTGGCGTGGTTCGAGGTCAGCACCAGGATCGGCACGCCCGGCCGCTCGCGCGCGGCGCGCAGCGCGGTCGCGCCCGAGGTCGTGTATGAGACGATCGCCGCCGCGCCGACCGTCCGCGCGACCTGACACGCGGCGGCGCTGATCGCGTCGGGGTCGGTGTGCTCGTGCTCGAGGAGCTGCGTTTGCAGGCTCGGGAAGTAGAGCGGGTCGGCCTGCACGCGCCGGGCGATGCGGTCCATGATCGTCACCGCCTCGACCGGGTATTCCCCGACCGCCGTTTCGGCCGACAGCATCACCGCGTCGGCACCCTCATAGACCGCCGTCGCGACGTCCGACGCCTCGGCGCGGGTCGGGGTCGGTGCGGTGATCATCGATTCGAGCATCTGCGTCGCGACGATCACCGGCTTCCCGGCGAGCCGGCAGCCATGCACGATCTGCTTCTGCACGGTCGGCACGTCTTCCGGCGGCATCTCGACGCCGAGATCGCCGCGCGCCACCATCAGCGCGTCGGCGAGGTCGATGATCTCGTCAAGGCGGCGGATCGCCGACGGCTTCTCCAGCTTGACGAGCAGTCCGGCCGCGTTGCCGACCAGCTTGCGGCCCTCGGCGACATCCTCCGGGCGTTGCACGAAGGACAGCGCGATCCAGTCGGCGCCGTTTTCCAGCGCAAAGGCGAGGTCGGCGCGATCCTTGTCGGTCACCGCCGAGATCGGCAGCACGCAATGCGGAACGTTGACGCCCTTGTGGTTCGACAGCGTGCCGCCGACCAGGCACTCGGTCTCGGCGAAATCGGGGCCGCAATCGACGACCTTGAGCCGCACCTTGCCGTCGTCGATCAAGAGGTCGTTGCCGGGCTGCAGCGCGTGAAACACCTCGGGATGCGGCAGCGGCGCGCGGTGCTGGTCGCCGAGCTCGCCGTCAAGGTCAAGGCGGAACTTCGCGCCGGGTTCCAGCTTGATCCGGCCGCCGGCGAAATCGCCGAGCCGCAATTTCGGGCCTTGCAGGTCGGCGAGGATGCCGATCGGCCGGCCGGTATCGGCCTCGACGCGGCGGATCGCGCTGAACAGCTTGCGGTGGTCGTCATGCGTGCCGTGGCTGAAATTGCAACGGAACACATCGACCCCGGCGTCGAACAACGCGCGCAGCATCGCCGCGCTCGAGCTCGCAGGCCCTAGGGTGGCAACGATTTTGGCGCTGCGCTGGCGTCGCATCGGCGGCTTTTTCGGTCGCGTTCCGCGCTCAGCCGTGAGGCTCAGCGAAAACGAGGATGGCGCGAAAGTCGTTGACATTGGTCAGTGTCGGTCCGGTGACGACGAGATCGCCCAATGCATCGAAGAACCCCCAGGAATCGTTCTCGGCCATCGCCTGCTTGATGGCAACGCCCCGCGCGGCGGCGCGAGCAATGCTGTCTGGCAATAAAATCGCTCCGGCATTGTCCTCGGTTCCGTCGATCCCGTCAGTATCGCAAGCGAGCGCCGCGATGCCCGCGGCGCCGTCGAGCGCCGCGGCGAGCGACAGCAGGAACTCGCTGTTGCGCCCGCCGCGTCCCTGGCCGCGCACCGTCACCGTGGTCTCGCCGCCGGACAGCAGCACCGCCGGCCGGCGCACCGCGTCGGCGCCGACGCGGAGCCGACCATCGCGAAGCTGCAAGGCAATTGCGGCATGCATGAGGCCGATATCGCGTGCTTCGCCCTCGATCCGATCGCTCAACACAATCGGCATGATGCCGGCCGCCTGCGCCGCGTCGGCGGCGGCGGCGAGCGCCTGCTGCGGACTGGCAATCAGCGTATAGCTCGACGCGGCGAAGATCGCGTCGCCAGGTTTCGGGGTCTCCTCGGCCGCGGCGTCGAGATGCGCGATCACTGCGGCGGGCTCGGCGATGCCGTATTTGGCGAGCACCGCGCGCGCATCGGCAAAGCTCGATGGGTCGGGCACGGTCGGGCCCGAGGCGATGACCGCCGGGTCGTCGCCGGGGACGTCGGAGATCGCGATCGTCACGACCCGCGCCGGCGCCGCCGCGGCGGCGAGCCGCCCGCCCTTGATCGCCGAGAGGTGCTTGCGCACCGTGTTGATCTCCCCGATCGTCGCGCCCGAGCGCAGCAGCGCCCGCGTCACCGCCTGCTTGTTGGCGAGCGTCAGGCCGGCCGCCGGCAAGGCGAGCAGCGCCGAGCCGCCGCCGGACACGAGAAAGACCAGCTGGTCTTTCGCACCAACGCCGCGCGCGAGCTCAAGGATGCGCCGCGCCGCATCCTCGCCGGCGGCGTCGGGGACGGGGTGGCTCGCCTCGACGATCTCGATGCGCTCGCACGGCACGGCATGGCCGCGGCGGGTGACGACGAGGCCTTCGAGCGGCCCCCGCCACAGCGTCTCGAAGGCGCGCGCCATCGCCGCCGACGCTTTTCCGGCGCCGACGACGACAGTGCGTCCGGTCACCGGCTGCGGCAGCGCCGGCGCCATCGTCCGGGACGGATCGGCGGCGCCGAGCGCGGCGTTGAACAAGTCGCGCAGGAATTTCCGAGAAAATTCCATGGGCGCGACGCGATCGCGCGGGGTCACTTCTCGATTCCGTCTTGCCAATCTCGATGTCATTTCATATCGAGCGCGGCGGAAAGACCAGCGCTAGATCGGTGTTTGCCACCGGCCGCGTTCGGCGCGACGCGGTGCCGCAGCCGGCCTCGGAGGCCCGGGAGAAGATTGGAGATGATCGGGTGAAAACCTTCCGGCGCGGGACGCTGAGCGTCGCGGCCGCCGCCCTGACCGTCGTGCTCGCCGCGACGCCTCTTGCCGGCGCACAGAACCCGGCTCCCGCCGCACCTGCGCCGGCTACTGCATCGGCCCCCGCGCCGCGACAAGCCGCGCCAGCGCCACCTGCGGCTGCGCCCGCGCCGCCCGCCACTGCGCCCGCGGAACATGCTGCCGCCACGCCCGAGACGCCGTTCGCCGAGCTCTTCTCGCATCTTGCCGGCCATCTGCTCGGCGTCGTCGTCAACATCTCGACGACCCAGGCCCCGGCGCCGCCCGCCAAGACCGCGCAGGAAGCGGCGCCGCCATCGCCAGGCGCCTCGCTCGACGACCTGTTCCGCGACTTCTTCGGCGACAAAGGGGCGCCCGGGCAGCCGGGGCCGCGCGCCGCCTCGCTCGGCTCGGGTTTTATCATCGATCCATCCGGGCTCGTCGTCACCAACGCGCATGTCATCGCCAATGCCGAGCAGATCACCGTGACGCTAAGCGACGACACCGTGCTGCAGGCGCAGGTCATCGGCCGCGATGCGGTGACCGACCTCGCGCTCCTCAAGGTCGACGCCAAGACGCCGCTGCCGGCGGCGAACTGGGGGGACTCGTCAAAGGCCAAGGTCGGCGACTGGGTATTGGCGATCGGCAACCCGTTCGGGCTCGGCGGCACGGTCACCGCCGGCATCATCTCGGCGACCGCGCGCGACATCCATTCCGGGCCCTACGACGACTATCTGCAGACCGACGCCTCGATCAATCGCGGCAATTCCGGCGGGCCGATGTTTGACCTTCAAGGCCAAGTGATCGGCATCAACACCGCGATCTATTCGCCTTCCGGCGGGTCGATCGGCATCGGCTTTGCGATTCCGACCGCTCTTGCCCAGCCGATCATCGATCAGCTGCGCACGACCGGGAAGGTGGAGCGCGGCTGGATCGGCGCGCGCATCCAGCCGGTCACCGACGACATCGCCGAGAGCCTCGGGCTCGACAAGGCACATGGCGCGCTGATCGCGTCGATCGATCCGTCCAGCCCGGCGACGCAGGCTGGGCTCAAGCCGGGCGATGTAATCTTGACCTATGACGGCAAGGCGATCGACCGCAGCCGGCAAATGCCGCGGCTCGTCGCCGATTCGGCGCCCAACAAGCCGATAAAGCTGACGGTTTGGCGCGACGGCAAGGAGCTCGAAGCGACGCTGACGGTCGTCGCCTACGATCCCAACCGGCCACAACCCCAGCCGCCGGCGCCGGAGCAGCCCAAGCCGCCGCCGAGCATCGATGCGCTGGGGCTCAAGATCGCCAAGCTTACTCCCGAATGGCGCAAATATTTCGGATTGACGGAGGCGGTGCGCGGTATCGTCATCGTCGACGTGCCGCAAAACAGTGCCGGCTCCGGTCAAGGGCTGCGCGCCGGCGATTTGGTGGTGAATGCCGGCACCGCGCCCGTTTCCTCGCCTGAGGAGGTGCTGGCGCATATCGCCGCCGCCAAGAAGGCGGGGCGCAAGAACATCCTGATCCGCGTCGAGCGCGATGGGAACTTCCGCTTTGTCACGATGCCGATCGAGACGAGCTAAGCCGCGCGCTCGCCTCAATAAAGCGCGACATGGGTGAACAGCCAGCTCGTGCCCTTCGGGCCGCTTTCGCCGTAAACCCCCGGCGATCCGCC
This sequence comes from Allostellaceae bacterium, assembly GCA_035552135.1. Taxonomy (GTDB): domain Bacteria; phylum Pseudomonadota; class Alphaproteobacteria; order ATCC43930; family CGMCC-115725; genus DATARH01. Next base: position 6,542 of record DASZLY010000325.1, read on the forward strand.
ATTGGCGGGCGGCTTCGCGGTGAGCTTGGTGATCAGCGAACCGTTGACGTAGAACGAAGCGGTATTGCCGCTGGTGACCAGCTCGATCTCGTTGGTCGCGCCGGGCCCGGTCTTGATCGCGGGCGCCGCTGTGGGTGGCACGACGGTCTGCCAGATGCCGTGGTTCAGCCGGTCGACCGATGCATTGCCGTCGAGCGTGATCGAGGCGGTGTAGAAATTTTGCTGGTCGCGGCTCCAGAACCACAGCCCGACCGCGCCGACAGTATCCTCGTCGGGCGGGTCGGCAAGGGTGGCCGGGTTGACCACGGTGACGCACCAATCGGCATGCGCCATCGAGTAGTTGCCGTTCGACCGCCAGGCGCTGCCGCTGACCGGCGGCGTCAGCACTAGCCCCTGAGGGGTGAAGGCGGCGACATTGTCGGGCTGCCCCCAGCCCGCGTCCGCATTCTTGAAATTGTCCTCGAAGATCGGGCTCGCATGCGACTGACAGGCCAATGCCACGCCTGCCGTGCTGCACAGCATCATCGTGCCGAAGCCCAGGGCTGTTGCTCTCACTGCCTTCCCCTTACTGCGGGAGCGAATAAATCTGCACCCGCGAAAATACCCAGTTGGTGACGCCGGGACCGCTTTCCGCGTAGACCCCCGGCGGCCCGCCGCCTGGCGGAGCCTGGCCGTGGAAATCGGCGAGCTTGGTGCCGTTGACGTAAAAGCTGCCGGCATTGCCGCGTGCCGTCACCTCGATTTCATTGACCGCACCCGCGCCGGTCTTGATCGCGTCGCTATGGTTGGGGTTGACGATCGTTAACCATTGCCCGCCGAGATAGCGGCTCACCACCGCGATCCCGTCGGGCGAGATCGCCGCCATGTAGTAATTGTCGTTGTCACGCCGCCAGAAGACGATTCCGACATCGCCGACGGTGTCCTCGTTGGCCGGGCTCGGCAGGACCGCCGGCAAGGCAACGGTGACGCACAGATCCGAGCCGTCCATCGCGTAGTTGCTATTGACCGCCCAGGTCGAGCCATTGACCGGCGGCTTCACGACCAGGCCCTGCGGTGTCAGCTGCACATTCTCGGCATTCGGCCAGCCCGGATCGGGCTGCGAGAAATTGTCGTCGAGCGCCGGGTCGCTCTTGCCGAGGCACGCAAATGCTGCGCCGCTGGTCGCCAGCAGGACAGCCACCGCGCCGAGAAAGAAGCTCGTTCTCACGCCGATCTCCGGCCAACCTTGCGGCGAGGCCATACGGCGCGGCCTGGCTTCCGGCAAGGGCCATCCGCCTGCCGGCGATAACGTCGCCCGCACGTGGCGGATTTCCTACTCGGCGGCGAGCGCCTGCGGCGGCGGCGCGCCGCGGAAGCGCGCGAGCAAGGCCTCGCCCTTCGCTGCCGCGCGCTGGCGATTCGCCTCCTTGACATGGCCGAAGCCGCGGATTTCGAGCGGTAGCGCCGCCAGTTCGACCGCCACGGCGTGGTTATCGGCGGTGAGGCTGGCGACGATTTCGGCGAGCTCCGCTTCGTATTCGACGATCGCGCGGCGCTCGGCGCGGCGTTCCTCGGTGCGGCCGAAAATGTCGAACGGCGTGCCGCGCAGCCCCTTCAGCTTCGCCAGCACGCGGAACGCGATCATCATGCGCGGCCCGTATTCGCGCTTCTGCAGCTGCCGGGTGGCCGGATCGCGCGGCGCGGTCAGCGGCGGCGCGAGGTGGAATTTGAGCTTGTAGTCGCCCTCGAACTGCGTCGCGATGCGCTGCGTGAAACCGGTGTCGGTGTAGAGCCGCGCGACCTCGTATTCGTCCTTGTAGGCCATCAGCTTGAAGAGCGCCCGCGCGGCCGCGTCGGTCAGCGCAGTGCTGCCGGCGAGCGCCGCGCTTTCGGCTCCTCGGACCCGGTCGATCCAGCCTGCATAGCGCGCCGCGTAGGCGGCGTTCTGATAGAGGGTGAGGAATTCGACTCGACGGGCGATGACCTCGTCGAGTGTCTCGGACAGGTGGTGCGTCTCGGGCATCGCGCCCGCCGGCACGGCGCGCGCGGCGACCAGCGCCGAGTCGATCGCAGCGCGCCGGCCCCAGCGGAACGCGCGGCGGTTGAACTCGACCGCCGCGCCGTTCAGTTCGATCGCCTTCAGGATCGCTTCGTCCGACACCGGCACCAGCCCGCGCTGATAGGCATAGCCGAGCATGAACAGGTTGGTCGCCAGCGAGTCGCCGAGGAGCCCGGTGGCGAGCCCGGTCGCGTCGAGAAATTCGGCGCCGCCCTGACCGACCGCATCGGTCACCGCGCGCTCCAGATCCTGCGCCGGGAAGGCGAGGTCGGGATCGCGGGTGAAGTCGCCGGTGATCGTCTGGTGGCTGTTGACGATGGCGCGCGTCTCGCCGGGGCGCAGCTTCGACACGGATTCGCCGCTCGCCGAGACAACCAGGTCGCAGCCGAGCAGCAACTTCGCGCCGCCATTGGCGATGCGCACCGCGTTGATCGCCTCGGGCGCGACCGCGATCCGCACATGGCTCAGCACCGCGCCGCCCTTTTGCGCGAGGCCCGTCATGTCGAGCACGGTGACGCCCTTGCCTTCGAGATGCGCCGCCATGCCGACCAGCGCGCCTATTGTCACCACGCCGGTGCCGCCGACGCCGGTGACGAGGATGCCGTACGGCTCGTCGAGCGCGGGAAGGACGGGGGCGGGCAGGGCAGGGAGGCCGTCCTCGCCGGCATCGCCGCTTTCGCGCTTTTTCAGCGCGCCGCCCTCGACCGTGACGAAGCTCGGGCAGAACCCCTTGAGGCAAGAGTAATCCTTGTTGCAGCTCGACTGGTCGATGGCCCGCTTGCGGCCGAATTCGGTCTCGACCGGCGTCACCGAGACGCAGTTCGACGCGGTCGAGCAGTCGCCGCAGCCTTCGCAGACGAGATCGTTGATGACGACGCGCTTCGGCGGGTCGGGGAAGCGGCCGCGCTTGCGCCGCCGGCGCTTTTCCGCGGCGCAAGTCTGGTCATAGACAATGGCCGATACGCCCTTGAATTCGCGGATTTCCCGCTGCACCGCGTCGAGTTCGTCGCGATGCCGCACGGTGGCGGTCGCCGGGAAATCGGTGCCGGGCGCGTATTTTTCCGGCTCGTCGCTGACCACGACGATAGGGCCGACGCCCTCGGC
>DASZLY010000326.1:0-2616 GCA_035552135.1 Allostellaceae bacterium
CCCTGCGGCTCGGCAAGATAGGTCTTGCGCTGGGCGAACTCGTAGCTGTCGCCAAGCAGCCGGTCGAGGCTTTCGCGCAACAGCCGCTGCTCTTCGGTGAATTCGAAATCCATGTGCGCGATCGCTCCTCGGAATCTCGTCGCGTATCAACTCACTCCATCATTCCGGGGCGGCCCGAAGGGCCGGGTCCGGAACCCATGAATACGGACGTAATGAGCTTAGGCGATGTCGATGCCTCTCCGGCCGAAGCCTGTGTTCATGGGATTCCGGGTTCGCGGCGGGACGCCGCGCCCGGAATGACGGTCATCGCTAGAACCCCAGCACGGCCTTGGCGACGATGTTCTTCATGATCTCGTTGGTGCCGCCATAGATCGACGCGGCGCGCAGCATCAGATAGCTGCGTGTCGTCTCGGCCGGCCAGGCGGGGCCGAGTTCGGGCTCGTTCGACAGCGCCTGCAGTTCGGATGCCCAATCTGGCATCGACAGCGGTCCGCCGACATCCATCACCATCTCGGTGGTCGACTGCAACAGCTCGGTGCCCTTGATCTTCAAGACCGAGGTGAGCGGGTCGGGCTTGCCGCTGTCCTTGTTCTTGTCGTGCGCCGAGATGACCCGCAAATTGGTGATGTCGAGCGCCTTGATGTCGACCTCGAACTGGGCGACGCGCTGGCGGAACACCGCGTCCTCGATCAGCGGGCGGCCGTTGGCCATGACGTCGTGCGCCTTTTCCTTCGCGGTACGCACGCGCTCCTTCGACTTGCCGATCCGGGCGATGCCGGTGCGCTCGTTGCCGAGCAGGTATTTGGCAACGTCCCAGCCCTTGTTCTCCTCGCCGACGCGCATCGCCACCGGTACCTTGACGTCGTCGAAGAAGACCTCGTTGAGGTGATGCGTGCCGTCGATCGAGACGATCGGGCGCACGGTGATGCCCGGCGTCTTCATGTCGATCAACAGGAACGAGATGCCCATCTGGCGCTTGGGCGCGCTGGGGTCGGTGCGCACCAGGCAGAAGCACCAGTCGGCAATATGAGCGGTCGAGGTCCAGATTTTCTGGCCGTTGACGATGTACTCGTCGCCGACGCGCTTCGCCGCGGTCTTGAGCGCGGCAAGGTCGGAGCCGGCGCCCGGCTCGGAAAAGCCCTGGCACCACCAATCGTCGACATTGGCGGCGCGCGGCAGGAAGCGCTTCTTCTGCTCGTCGGTGCCGAACTGGATCAGCACCGGCCCGATCATCGTGATGTTGAACACCTGCATGTCGGGCGCGTTCGCGAGCTGGTTCTCCTCGAGAAAGATCATGCGCTGGATCGGCGACCAGCCCGGTCCGCCCCATTCGCGCGGCCACATGTACGCGGCCCGGTTCTCCTTGTTGAGGATGCGCTGCCAGCGGATCGTGTCTTCCTTTTCCGCGCCGTAGCCCAATCGCATCTTGTCGCGAATGTCGGCCGGCAGGTTGTCGGCGATGAAGCCGCGCAGTTCGTCGCGGAACGCGGTTTCCTCGGCGCTGAAGCGAAGGTCCATCTTATGCTCTCCCTGCCGTGCCCGGCGACTCGCGCCAGGAAGCGCGTATCTACATCGGAATGACCCCTCGTACCAAGGGGGCAAGGGTGCTAGCGTTCGCACAAACCAGCCTGAGGGAACGCCGATGCGCGACCTTCCGGGGAAAGCTCTGGCGGCGGAGCTGATCGGCGCGAGCCGCGGCGAGGCGCGCGCGACGCCGATGGAGGACGTCATTGCCGCCGCCGATGCCGGCAGGCTCGACGCCCAGGCGACGCATCGCTTGGTTGGCCGGCTCTGGTCGCTCGAACGGATGTTTTATTACATCTACGGCGGCTGGGGTCAGGGGCTGGAGATGAATGACTTCCCGCCCTCGGTCAAATACCTGTTTTCGAAGCAGATCGTCGACGAGTCGACGCACGAGATGCTGTACATGGACCTCTTGCTGTCAAAGGGGTTCGCCGCCAATCAGAAGGCCGCCTTCGCTGACCCGCTCTGCGCCTTTCAGGTCAACTCGTCGCTCGCCTATTACGTCTTTTCGCTGCGCAATCTGGCGACCTACCCGCACACGATCCGCATCGCCGCGCTGAATTTGGGGCCGAAAATCCTCGAACTGGCATGGATCGAGGCGCTTGCCGCGGCCAGCCCCGATCCCGAGCTGAAGGCCGCGCTCGACAGCCAGATCGTCGAGAACCGCAGCCACGTCAACATGGGCCGGCGCATCGTCGAGGAATTTGTCGCGAAGCCGGTCGATGGCGAAGTGGCGCGCTGGGCGGTGGGCATCGCCAAGCGCGACTATTGCCGCTATCTGCAGGAAGTCGCCGACATCGTGCTCGACCGCAAGCTGACCGCGCCCACGCCGCCGCGCGTGCGGGTGCTGGATTAGGGAGGTCCGCCAATGCTCAAGGTCGACCACGCGCGCTGCACCGAGTGCCGCATGTGCTACATCGTCTGCCGCGAGCTCGACATCAACGCGGTCTACGTCGCGCTCGAACCGCTGCACCGCATCGAGATCGACCCCGGCAAATGCACCTATCCCGGCTGCACCGCCTGCCTGATGTATTGCCCGGCCGCGGGCTCGATCGTCGAGATCGAGACCGGCCGCTCGGTCGTCCCGCCGCC
>DASZLY010000327.1:0-5998 GCA_035552135.1 Allostellaceae bacterium
TATCGCTGCGGCCGTTGTGCTGCTGTCAATCGTAATCGGGATCGTCGTGTACTTTCTGATCCCGTCAAGTTCTGGCGAACTGATAGCCGGGCTCGATACCATTTCCTGGGCGAAAGACGTGCCTGATACCGCCGTCTCCAAGGAGGGGAGCGTCGTCTCGGTAACGACCAGTCCGGGCAGACAAGCATACCAGATCAAGGCTGCGCCAAACCTCCCAGCCGGTCAGATAGTAATCGACTACAAGGTCAATTTGCTCGCCGGAAGTATTTCTTTGGGTATTCTGTCGTCTGATCGGCAAAAATGTTGATGACGTTCCCAATTGTTACGCCTAGGGAAAACAAAAAGAAAATAACAGTAACGCTTTCGGAACCAGGAATGCTGATCTTCTTTAACGATCGAGAAGCCGATGGGAGTCTCACTTCAAGATCAAACGGCTGAACCCCTACAAGCAATAGCCGGAACGGCTATGCACCCATCCAGCGCTCGTGCCAGAACACGGCGTTCATCACCGTCCACAGGTGGAACCCCCAATTGACCCGGCCTTCCACTTGGCCCCGCACCAGCCCCATGATGTAGTCGCGGTCGAAGTAGCCCTCGCGGTAGAGCGCCGATTTTTCGAGCGCATCGATGCAGCGCTTGCCGAAATTCGGCTCCATGAACCATTTGTCCATCGGCGCGCCAAACCCCTGCTTGCGGCGGTAAAGCAGGTCGTGATCGACATAGGGCTCGGCGAGCTTCTTCAAGAGCCGCTTGCCGATTCCATCGGCCAGCTTGTAGGACGGCGGCAGTTTCATCGCGAATTCGACGAGGTCGTGGTCGAGAAACGGCACGCGCGCCTCGATCGAGTGCGCCATCGTCATTTTGTCGACGCGCATCAAGAGATGCTCGGGGATGCGCAGCTTCATCTCCATATAGGGAAGCTTCTGCAGCACCTCGGGATGGCTAAGCCTGCCGGTCAGCGGACCGAGGTATTCGCGCACGACCTCGTGGCTGTCGAGCAGGCGGTGCGAGTCGGGCAGCATGTTCTCGATCGGGCAGTCGATCGGCTGGCGGAACGGCGTCGTGTCAGGGGTCAGCTCGCCGCGCAGGTTGCCCCACCAGCACGCCGCGCCGCCCCAGAACAGCTCCTCGCCGCGTGCCGCGCGCTTGCGGATCTGCGCGTCCTCGCTCGAATCGTCGACAAAACCGGCGAGCCAGCTCGTACCCGATTTGCCGAGCGCCGGCTCGTACACCTCCTCGGCTTTCTTGCGGTAGTGGTCGCACCACCAATAGCCGAGGAAGTTTTCGTCGGCCCCCTCGCCGACCTGCACCACTGTGGTCCCCGACTGGCGCACCAGCCGGGCCAGGAAATAGAGGGGGATGCAGACATTGTCGGCGATGGGCTCGTCCTGCAGCTCGACCAGGTGCGGCAGGAATTCGAGCGCCTCGTCGCTGCTAATCCGCGTCTCGTGATGGTCGGTGTGATAGCGCTCGGCGACGCGCCGGGCGTGGTCGAACTCGTTGAATTCCTCATGCGTCTCGTATCCGATGGTAAAGGTCGTCACCGGCCGGTCCATCAACTCGCTCATCAGCGCGACGTTGAGGCTGCTGTCGACCCCGCCCGACAGCAGCACGCCGAATGGCACGTCGGCGACCATGCGGCGGCGGATCGACTGGCGCAGCAGCCGCAGCGTCTCGTCGAGCGCCTCGTCGTAACTGAGGTCTTTCTCGGAATACGTTGCCGCGCCGCTGGGCGCACAATCCCAGTACCGGTTGGCGACTGCGCGCCCGGTATGGTCGATCGTCACGGAGGTGCCGGGCGGCACCTTGAAGATGCCGCGGAACATGGTGAGCGGCGCGGGCGCGACGATAAAGGTCAGGTAATGCCAGAACGCCGTCGGGTCCATCTCGGGCGTGACGTGCGGATGCGCCAGGAGCGCGCGGATTTCCGACGCGAACAGCCATTCGCCAGCGGCGGTGCGGGTGACGTAGACCGGCTTGACGCCGACCCGGTCGCGGACCAGATGCAGCTTCGGCCTGCCCGGGATGCGCCCGTCATAGATCGCGAAGCCCCACATGCCGCGGAATTTCTGCAGGCAGTCGAGGCCCCATTCCTCATAGGCGTGGAGCAGCACCTCGGTGTCGGAATGGTCGGTCGTCCAGCGGTATTTGTTGAGCGCCTTCAATTCGTTGCGTACCTCGGCGTGATTGTAGATCTCGCCGTTATAGGTGATCGCAACGGTGCCGGCCTCGTTGAGCATCGGCTGGTTCGCTTCGGCCGACAGGTCGATGATCGACAGCCGGCGATGCCCTAAGACGCTGGTGCGGTCGGGCGAGCGCCAGATTCCGGCGCCATCGGGGCCGCGATGCGCCATGCGGTCGCGCATCGTCGCGACGATTGCTTCCGGTGAGCTTTCGCCACCCGGCTTGAATGCGCCGACAATCCCGCACATGCCGTTTCCCCGATGTTTAAGATGCTGCAAGCCGCTCCGATATCGCGTCGATTCGTGCGCCGATGTCAAGCCGTGGGCAAGGCGCAAAGGGCGCGCCAACCGGGCATTACCGGGCTGGATCGCCGCTCATTGTGAGCTCGTCGAGGCGGTTGAGCAGCCTTCCGACGTGCTGCCGCCAGCTATGCCGCTCGACCGCCCGGCGCCGCACCGTTGCACCGAACGTGGTGCGTAGCGACCGGTCGTCGATCAGCCGCTCGATTGCGGCGGCAAGGGCGTCCGGCTCACCGGGCGGCGTGAGCAGCGCGGTCTCCTCATGCGCGAGCACCTCCTGCACTTGGCCAAGCCGCGTCGCGACGATGGCGCGGCCCATTGCCATGTACTCGAAGAGCTTGGTTGGCGATCCGAAGAATTCCGAGCCGTCGGGGTTGGCGTCGGTCGGCGCGACGAGGATGTCGCATGCGGCGAGGTAATCCGGCGCCTCGGCCTGAGCGACCAGACCCGCGAAGGAAACCGCGCCGCCCAACCCGCGTCGCTCAATCAGCGCCCGCACCGCCGGGAGCCTAATGCCGTCGCCGATCAGCAAGAGCCGCGTCGTCTCCGCCAGCCGCGGCCGGCCCTCGACTAGCCGGGCGAAGGCCTCGGCCAGCAGCTCGGCGCCATGCCATGGCCCGAACGTGCCGATAAAGCCGACGACGCATCTGTCGCCGAGGCCGAGGCGTTGGCGCACCGCCGTGCCGCCGTCGCGCTCCGGCGTGAAGCGCTCGGGATCGACGCCGTTCGGGTTGACGAGGATGCGTTCCTCGGGGACACCTCGAGCGAGCAGGTGATCGCGCAGCGGCGCGCTGACCACGGTCACCAGGTCTGCGGCGTCGAGATTGGCCTGCTCGATGCGGGTCGCCAGCGCCTCGAAACGCAGCGGCCGGCTCCAATTGCGCGCCAGCCAGGCCTCGGCGCCGTTGAATTCGAGGACAAACGGCAGACCGCCGCTCAGCGCCAGCGCGGCGCCGGTCCAGTTGTGCGGGCTGCTTCGTTGATAAACGAGTTGGCCCGACCCGGTGCCGGCGAGAGGTGCGGCGGCATCGCGGAAGACCCGGTTGGCGTTGAGCTGATGCAGTTCCGCCTGGCTCCAAGCTCGCCGCTCGAACGGAACAATGTACCGGCCGACCGAATCCAGCAGCGGCAGCACCGCGCTCGCCGAGACGAGGTCTACCCGCGGCAGCGCGCGCGCCAGCTCGTTGACGACGCCCGCCAGATGCGCCAGGGCGCCCCCGGCGATGGCGTTGCGGTTGAATTCGGTGTGTAACACCAGCGCGCCCGCGTCGCGGCGCAGCGCTGGCATTGCCGGCTTGCGGCGGATCGCGGCTTCGAGCGCGGCGATTTCGCGCTCGGCGCAATCGATGACGCCGCGCGCCAGGCGCCGGTCGCGCAGCCACTTGCGGCCGAGGCGCAGGAACGTCCCGATGTCGAGCCTTGCGCGGCGCCCGGCGCGGTCTTCGAGCCAGATCGGCCCGGAGGTTAGGCAGCGCAGCGCCAGCGCCGATTTGAGCGGCAGGATGCCGTCTGTGTCGTCTACCAGGATGCGAGCGCTCGGATGCCGCAGCAGATGCCTGAACAGCTCGCCCGAGCGCAGCAGCCAGCGCAGGTCGGACGGTGTCGCTTCCCAGTCGGCAGGGTCCCGCGCCGGGTGGCCGGCATCGAGCAGCAGCGCCGCGGGACGTCGTGGACGCGGCATCGCCTCGCTCAAGCTGTCATGAAGCCGCCGCGACCTAGCCGTGCCGGGGAGACCGTGTCAAGCCGCGATTACCACCCGCTTGACCCCGGCGACTTGACTCGCGCGGCGGCGGGCGACAATTGTCGCCTCGCGCCGACAGCGAACGGCCGGAGCGCGGAACCAGCATGTGCGGCATTGCCGGCGCGATAGTCTTCGACGAGGCGGTGGGTCCGCTCGACGCGGCATATCTCACCGCGCTCGCCGATCCGATGCGCCATCGCGGCCCGGATGGCGCCGGAACCTGGCTGGCGCTCGACCGGCGGGTCGGGTTTTCGCATCGCCGGCTGTCGATCATCGATTTGTCGCCCGACGCCAATCAACCGATGAGCGATGCCGCCGGGCAGATCGTTGTCACCTATAACGGCGAAATCTATAACCACGCCGAGCTGCGCCGCGAGCTCGAAGCCAAAGGCCACGTCTTTCGTACCCACCACGCCGACACCGAGGTGCTGATCGAGGCGTATCGCGAATGGGGCGTCGAGTGCCTCCATCGCTTTCGTGGCATGTTCGCTTTCGCACTGTGGGATGCCGCGCGGCAGCGCCTGTGGCTGGTGCGCGACCGCATCGGCATCAAGCCGCTTTATTACGCGCTGCGCCCGGATCGTCTCGTCTTCGCCAGCGAGATCAAGGCGATGTTGGCCGACCGGCGGATGCCGCGGGCGATCGACGAGAACGCCTTCTTCCACTACCTCAGCTTCCTCACCGTGCCGGCGCCGCAAACGCTGTTCGCCGGCATCCGTAAGCTGGCCGGCGGCACCTGGTTGCTGGTCGACCGCGACGGAAGGGTCGAGGAGCGGCGCTATTGGGATGCGCTCGATGCCGCGCGCCCGGTCGAGGGCAGCGACGACGAGATCGCCGAGCGCCTCCTCGCGCATCTGCGGGAGTCGGTGCGCTATCGCAAGGTGAGCGACGTGCCGGTCGGCGTGTTCCTCTCGGGCGGCATCGATTCGAGCACGATCGCGGCGCTGCTCGGCGAGGGTGAGAGCCAGCCGGTCAAGACCTTCACGGTCGGCTATGACCGCGATTACGCGAGCTACAAGAACGAGCTCGACGAGGCGCGCTTCGCCGCCGCGCACGTCGGCGCCGAGCATCACGACATCCGCGTCACCGCCCGCGATTTCGCCGATTTCCTGCCGCGCATGATCGAGCTGCAAGACGAGCCGATCGCCGACCCGGTCTGCATGCCGGTGCATGTCGTCGCCCGGCTGGCGCGCGAGCACGGCGTCATCGTCGCGCAGGTCGGCGAGGGCGCCGACGAATTGTTCTGCGGCTATCCGAGCTGGAAGCGGGCGCTGCAACTGCAGCACCTGACCGATCGCTGGTCGCCGCCGAAACTGCTGCAGCGCGGCGGGCTCGGCGGGCTTTACGTGCTCGGCAAGCATCGCTCGCAGCCCTATCAATGGCTCGACCGCTCGGCGCGCGGGCTGCCGATCTTCTGGGGCGGCGCGGAGGCGTTTGGCGAGGCGGAGAAATCGACGCTGCTGTCGCCGCGGCTGCGCACGCTGTTTCGCGGCCGCTCGTCGTGGGAGGCGATCGCACCGATCCACGCACGCTACCAGGCGCACCCGTCAAAGCACTCGCCTCTCACCTGGATGAGCTATCTCGACCTCAATATGCGGCTTCCCGATCTCTTGCTGATGCGCGTCGACAAGATGACGATGGGCGCCAGCCTCGAAGCGCGCGTGCCGTTTCTCGACCACGAGCTGGTGGCGTTCGGGCTCGGCATTCCCGAGGCGGCGAAGACGCGGGGTGGGGTGCTCAAGGCGGTGCTCAAGCGCGCGGTGCGCGGGGTGAT
>DASZLY010000328.1:0-15603 GCA_035552135.1 Allostellaceae bacterium
ATCATGGCCAATGGATCGAGGCGACGCAGCCGATCCTCGCGCTGGTGCACGCCGATCCGCGCTGCCCCGACATCATGCGCGCGACGATCGATGCCGGTGCGGCGACCGGAGCGTTCCTCGTCGGCGGGCTGGTGTCGCACCGCGCCGGCGCCACCGTCGTGGCGCGTACGCCCGCCAGCAACGACAGCGGTACCGGCGCCGGCGGGATGGCCGGGCTGATGCTGGCGCCGGGGGTGGGCGTCGCGACCGCGCTCAGCCAAGGCTGCGTGCCGATCGGCCCGGTGCGGCGCATCGACGAGGCGCGCGACAATGTGGTGATGGTGATCGACGGCCGCCCGGCGCTCGACGTGTTCCGCGAGGATATCGGCCCACGCCTGGCGCAAGACTTGCGCCGGGTGGGCGGGGTGATCTTCGCCGGGCTGCCGGTGACGGGATCGGACACCGGCGACTATCTGGTGCGCAACCTGATGGCGATCGACCCGGGCCAGGGCTGGATCGTGCCCGGCGCCGAAGTGTCGCCGGGCGACCCGATCGTGTTCTGCCGGCGCGACCCCGAGAGCGCCAAGCAGGATCTGGCGCGCATGGTCAAGCAGCTCGCCGGCCGCCTCAGCGGCCCGCCCAAGGCCGGGGTCTATGTGAGCTGCGTCGCGCGCGGCGTGTCGCTCTTCGGCGAGGCAGGCGTCGAGGCGAATGTGATCCGCGAGACGCTCGGCGAATTCCCGCTGGTCGGCTTTTTCGCCAACGGCGAAATCTCGCGCGACCGGCTCTACGGCCATACCGGGATTCTGACGCTGTTTACGTGAAAGGTCGTCATCCCGGCGTAGGCCGGGACCCAGTGCTCCGCATCCCGAACGGTTGAAAGGTGGGTCCCGGCCTTCGCCGGGATGACGGTAGAAAAAATGCTCCGCCTGTTTGTCGGCATCGACTTTCCGCCCGAGCTGAAACTGCATTTGTCGCTGCTGCAGAGCGGCGTCGCCGGCGCGCGCTGGATCGATCCCGGCAATTTCCACCTGACCCTGCGCTTTATCGGCGAGGTCGACGAAGCCGTCGCGGCCGATATCGACGAGGCGCTGTCGCGGCTCAAGGCGCGGCGCTTCACGCTGCAGCTTGCCGGCACCGGGATTTTCGGCGGCGACAAGCCGCGCCAGCTCTGGGTCGGCGTCGAGCGCGAGACCGCGCTCGCGGCGCTGCAGGCCAAGGTCGAGCAGGCGCTGATGCGCGCCGGACTGCAGCCCGAGCCGCGCAAATACGCGCCGCACGTGACGCTCGCGCGGCTGCGCGACGCGAAGCGCGGCGACCTCCAGCAATTCCTCGCCAGCCACGCGCAATTCCGCGCCGTGCCGCTCGCGGTCGAGCGCTTCAGCCTGATCGCCAGCTATCCGACCAAGGCCGGCCCGGTCTATGAAGACCAGGCGGATTATGAATTGCGGGGCTAAGGGGGAAGAGATGGCGCATTGGCTCGTGAAATCCGAACCGGCCAAGTATTCCTGGGACCGGATGGTCAAGGACAAGCGCACCCATTGGGACGGCGTGCACAATTTCCAGGCCGCCAACAACATGAAGGCGATGAAGGAAGGCGAGCGCGCCTTCTTCTACCATTCGAACGAGGGCAAGGAGATCGTCGGCGTGGTCGAGATCGTCCGCGCCTTCTATCCCAACCCGGACGAGCCGAGCCCGCATTTCGGCCTCGTCGACGTGGCGCCGGTGACCCCGGTCAAGACGCCGGTGACGCTGACCGAGATGAAGGCGACCGCCGCGCTCAAGGAGATGGCACTGATCCGCCAGTCGCGGCTCTCGGTGTGCCCGGTGGGCGACGCCGAATGGGCGACGATCTGCCAGATGGCCGGGATCGAGGCTTAGAATGCCGACCCGCCCTTGAAACAGGGCGCCAATGGCGTATATGACCGATCGGCGAACCCGTCCGGTAACGGTTGCGGAAACCGCGCTGTTTCTCCGCCAAGCCGCGGCCGTATGGGACGAGGCGGAGAGGTTTGCTTTCACGGATTTCATCGCACGGCACCCTGAGGCCGGCGATGTGATACCGGGGACAGGTGGCGTCCGTAAGGTCCGATGGAGCCGATCGGGAAGCGGGAGGCGCGGCGGCGTACGCGTGGTCTATTTCTTCTACGACGCCGAGATGCCGCTCTACCTGCTGATGGTGTACGCAAAGTCCCGGCGCGATGATTTGTCTCCGGACGAGAAGCGGGCGACGCGAGAGTTGGCCGCGCGACTCAAGCGAACGAGGAGAGCGGGATCATGAGCAAATTCGGCGAAGAACTCATCGAGAGTCTGCAACAAGCCGTGGACCACGCCGAAGGACGGGCGGGCGACGTACGCATCACCGTGGTGCAAGTTCCTGATGTGCGCGCGATCCGCCGCGGACTGCGCATGTCGCAGCATGAATTCGCCCGGGTCTACCGCATCCCCCTGGCCACGCTGAAAAACTGGGAGCAGGGCCGGCGGCATCCGGATGCGCCCGCGGCGGCCTATCTCCAGGTCATCGCAAACCGGCCGCGGGAGGCCCGCGAGGCTCTTGCCACCTGACGCTTTTGCCGCGACACAAAAAATTGCGCCTCGCGCGCCGCTGCGCCATATCTGGGGGAAAGCGCAGGTGTACCGGGAGGATGAGACGATGGCCGACCGTAGTGTGATCCCGCTTTCGGCGCTGCCCGAGATGGGCAAGCTCGACGAGGCCGAATATTTCCGGCGCTACAAGGAATCGATCGAGGACCCGGACGGGTTCTGGGGGCGCGAGGGCAAGCGGCTCGACTGGGTCAAGCCCTACACACGCGTGATGAACGCGTCCTTTGACGGCGACGTGTCGATCAAGTGGTACGAGGACGGCACGCTCAACGCCGCCTATAACTGCATCGACCGGCATCTCGCGACGCGCGGCGACCAGGTGGCGATCCTCTGGGAAGGCGACGACCCGGGCGAGGACCGCAAGGTCACCTACAAGGAATTGCACGAGGGCGTGTGCCGGCTCGCCAACGTGCTCAAGAGCCGCGGCGTCAAGAAGGGCGACCGGGTCACGATCTACATGCCGATGATCCCCGAGGCGGCGTTCGCGATGCTCGCCTGCGCGCGGATCGGCGCGATCCACTCGGTGGTGTTCGGCGGGTTCTCGCCCGACAGCCTGGCGAACCGCATCGAGGATTGCCGCTCGACGGTGCTGATCACCGCCGACGAAGGGCTGCGCGGCAGCCGCAAGGTGCCGCTGAAGAAGAACGCCGACGCGGCGATGGCCGCATGCCCGATCCCGGTCGAGACCTGCATCGTCGTCAGGCGCACCGGCGGCGACATCGCTTGGACCCCGGGCCGCGACGTCTGGTACCACGAGGCCTGCGCCGCCGTTTCGGCCGACTGCCCGGCCGAAGCGATGTCGGCGGAAGACCCGCTCTTCATCCTCTACACCTCGGGCTCGACCGGCAAACCCAAGGGGGTGCTGCACACCACCGGCGGCTATCTCGTCTACACCTCGATGACGCACGAATACGTCTTCGACTACCGGCCGGGCGAAATCTACTGGTGCACCGCGGATGTCGGCTGGGTCACCGGGCACAGCTATATCGTCTACGGGCCGCTCGCCAACGGCGCGACGACGCTGATGTTCGAGGGCGTGCCGAACTGGCCCGACCCGTCGCGCTTCTGGCAGGTTTGCGACAAGCACAAGGTCTCGATCTTCTATACCGCGCCGACCGCGATCCGCGCGCTGATGCGCGAGGGCGAGGACCATGTGCGCAAGACCAGCCGCAAGTCGGTGCGGCTGCTCGGCACGGTCGGCGAGCCGATCAACCCCGAGGCGTGGCTGTGGTACTACGACAATGTCGGCGACGGGCGCTGCCCGATCGTCGATACGTGGTGGCAGACCGAGACCGGCGGCATCCTCATCAGCCCGCTGCCGGGCGCGACGCCGTTGAAGCCGGGCTCGGCGACGCGGCCGTTTTTCGGCATCGAGCCGGTCATCGTCGACGGCGACGGCAACCGGTTAGAGGGCGTCGCCGAGGGCAACCTCTGCCTGGCGCGCTCGTGGCCGGGGCAGATGCGCACCGTGTTCGGCGACCACAAGCGCTTTGTCGAAACCTATTTCGCGACCTTCAAGGGGCTCTATTTCACCGGCGACGGCGCCAAGCGCGACGCGGACGGGTTCTACTGGATCACCGGGCGGGTCGACGACGTCATCAACGTCGCCGGGCATCGGCTCGGCACCGCCGAGATCGAGAGCGCGCTGGTCGCCCACCCCAAGGTGGCCGAGGCCGCCGTCGTCGGCTACCCGCACGACATCAAGGGCCAGGGCATCTACGCCTATGTGACGCTGCGCATCGACGAGGCGCCGAGCGACGAATTGCAGCGCGAGCTGGTGCAATGGGTGCGCAAGGAGATCAGCGCGATCGCCGCGCCCGACCTGCTGCAATGGGCGCCGGCGCTGCCCAAGACCCGCTCCGGCAAGATCATGCGCCGCATTCTGCGCAAGATCGCCGAGGACCAGCCGGATCAGCTCGGCGACGTCTCGACCCTCGCCGACCCGGCGGTGGTCGACGACCTCGTCGGCAACCGGCAGAACCGCGCGGGAGCGTAAAGGTCGGTTGAGCCCCTCTCCCGCACGCGGGCGAGGGGTTTGCGCTATCGCTTCGGCAGCGGCGTGAAAAGGCCGGCGACGCGGTGATGCGGTAGCGCGACGGTGCGGCCGGAGGCGACGGCCAGCGGCTTGCCGCCGCCGACGGTGATCCCGCCCGGCCCGTCCACCAGCATCACGCCGCTGCCCTTGGGCGGGATCGGCGTGTGCGGCCAGCCGTGATAGAGCTGCTCCTTGAGGTCGGCGGCGCCGAGATCCCAGTTGCGCACCGGGCCGACATCGAGATGGACGAAGCCCGAGCGCGGATACCAGCCGACCCCGCCGCGCTTCATGGTGCGCGCGGCGATCACCGCATCGGGCAGCAGCCGCGCCGGAAAGGCGATGTCGAGCGCGCGGCCGTAAAGGTGCTGGCTGTTGTCGGCGACGCCGAACATCGTGCGCGCCAGGAGCGCGTTGGTCTGCAGCGAGCGATAGGCCGACAGCACAGTGGCGCTCGACTGGCCGAGCTGCGCCATCACCGCGACGACGAAGTCGATGACGCCGACATCGATGCTGGTCACGCCGCCGGTATGCTGATCGCGCAGAAAGAGGTCGAGCTCGTCGAGCGCCTTGGGAACGGGCCCGCCCGCGGTGCGGTAGACGCCGTCGAACACCATGCCCGAATGCGCATCGACCAGCCGGACGCGGGTTCCCGCCGCGACCATCGGCGCCGCCAGAGCCGCCCCGGGCGCGATCGCCAGCCCGGCCGTGGTCAACAGGAACCGCCGCCTGTGCATGGCCCTGATATACGCCCAAGCCGCTCGCGCATGGGAGGAGATTGCCGCGCCGGGATTAAAAAAGTGATCGAAATTGCCACGTGCGACAGGCGTCTAGCCGGTTAATTCAACCGCACCGTTAAGCGGTCATGCCAGAGTAATCCACTCAGGAGCGGCCGCTGCTCGCTTGTCGCCCCGGCGGAGGCCGGGGCCCACGTTGCGGCCGCCAGAACTGCCGATGAGTGGATCCCGGCCTTCGCCGGAATGACGAAGCGGGGGCTGAGCGGTGACTCCTTTTGCTCGAATGTTGCTGCAGCTAGCCGCTCACCCTTCGGGGCCTTGCCCCACCGCGTGCCGAAGTTGGCGGCCGGCGACGACAAGCATCGCCAGGTCCGGCCCCGCCGCGGCGCGCAGATCGGCGGCGAGCGCCTCGAGCGGGGCGAGCTGCGCGGCGCGCGCGGCGATCCATGCGGCCACCGGATCGGCGGCGCCATCGGCGATCGTGAGGACACGCTCGGCGATCTCGGCCTGGAGCGCGTAGAAATCGTCGATCAGCGCCTCGACCGCCGCCTTCTGCCAGACGGTCTCGGCGGGCAGCCGGCGTGCCGCGTCGCGCAAGCCGTCGAGCGCGAAGCGCGCGCCGACGCCGTAGAACACGCGCGCCGCCCGGTCGATCGGCTGGCCGGTGCGCTGCGCCAGGTCGCCGACCTCGAACGCGGTCGTCAGGAAGACGATCCCGCCGACGCGCGCGGCGACCGGCTCCGGCACGCCGGCGTCCACAAGGCGGGCGACGCGGCGATCGTGCAGCACGCGCTCGTCGGCCGGCAGCAGCGCGGCGAGCGTGCCGGCGAGATGCTCGACCGCCGGCGCGAAGCGCGCGGTCTCGGCCGCCATGTCGAGGCGTCCGGCGCGCAGCAGCCACAGCGCGGCGTGCTCCACGATCCCGGCGATGTCGAGCAGCATCTCGTATTGCGTCGCCGCGGGGACATGGTTGTCGAGCGTCTCGATCGCCGTCCACAGCGCCGGCAGGCGATAGGAATCGCGCACGATGCGCCAGGCGCGGGCGGTATCGGCCGCGGCGGCGCCGGTCTGCGCCGCGAGGTCGTGGACGAAGGTGAACCCGGCGCGGTTGACGACATCGTTGGCGACGATCGTCGCGACGATCTCGCGGCGCAGCGGGTGCGCGGCAATCTGTGCCGCGAAACGCTCGCGCAGCGGTGCCGGGAAATACCCGGCGAGCTCGGCGGCGAGCTCGGGCGCGTCGGGCAGATCGGAGGCAAGGAGTTCTTCGTCGAGCGACATTTTCGCGTAGGCGAGGAGGACCGCCAGCTCGGGCCGGGTGAGCCCGCGCCGCGCCGTGGCGCGCGCGGCGAGCTCGGCCTCGTCGGGGAGGAATTCGAGCGCGCGGTCGAGCCGTCCGGCTTTTTCCAGCGCGCGCATCAGCCGCGCCTGGCGGTCGAGCGCCGCGCCCCCGCGCGCCGCTGCGACCGAGAGCGCCTCGCCCTGCAGGTAGTTGTCGCACAGCACCAGCCCGGCGACTTCGTCGGTCATCGCCGCCAGCAGCTGCTCGCGCTCGGCGGCGGCAAGCGCGCCGGTGGCGATGGCGTGGCCGAGCAGGATCTTGATGTTGACCTCGTGGTCGGACATCGACACGCCGGCCGAATTGTCGATGGCGTCGGTATCGATGCGCCCGCCGCCCAGCGCATAGGCGATGCGGCCCTTTTCGGTGACGCCGAGATTGGCGCCCTCGCCGACCACGCGGGCGCGGATGTCCTCGCCGTCGATGCGCAGCGCGTCATTGGCCTTGTCGCCGGCCTGGACGTGAGTCTCGGCGCGCGCCTTGACGAAGGTGCCGATGCCGCCAAAGAACAGCAGATCGACCTGTGCGGTGAGCAGACGGTGGATCAGCTCGGCCGGGGTCAGCGCGTCCTCGCCGATGGCGAAGACGCGCTTCATCTCAGGCGCAATCTCGATCGATTTGGCAGCGCGCTCGAAGACGCCGCCGCCGGGCGAAATGAGCCGCTTGTTGTAATCGGCCCAGCTCGAGCGCGGCAGCTCGAACAGACGCTGGCGCTCGACGTAGCTTTTCGCGGCGTCGGGCTCGGGGTCGATAAAGATGTGCTGGTGGTTGAACGCGCCGATGAGGCGGGTGTGGCGCGATTGCAGCATGGCGTTGCCGAACACGTCGCCCGCCATGTCGCCGACCGCGACGACGGTGAAATCGCTCGCCTGGATGTCGGTGCCGAGCTCGCGGAAGTGGCGCTTCACCAGCTCCCAGGCGCCGCGCGAGGTGATGCCGATCGCCTTGTGGTCGTAGCCGGCCGACCCGCCCGAGGCGAAGGCGTCGCCGAGCCAGAAGCCGTATTCGATGGCGATCGCATTGGCGGTGTCGGAAAAAGTCGCGGTGCCCTTGTCGGCGGCGACGACAAGGTAGGGGTCGTCCGGGTCGTGCCGCACGACATCCGGCGGCGGCTCGATATGGTGCGTCTCGGGGCTGTCGGCGACGATGTTGTCGGTCAGGTCCAAGAGCCCGTGCATCAGGACCTTGTAGCATTCGATGCCCTCGGCCTGGAGCTCGGCGCGGTCGGAAGGCGGGCGCTTGAGGACGAAACCACCCTTCGATCCTACCGGGATGATGACAGCATTCTTGACCGTCTGCGCCTTCATCAGCCCGAGGATTTCGGTGCGAAAATCCTCGCGCCGGTCCGACCAGCGAATGCCGCCGCGCGCCACCTTGCCGGCGCGCATGTGGACGCCCTCGGTGCGCGGGCTGTAGACGTAGATTTCGAACAGCGGGCGCGGCAGCGGCAACAGCTCGATCTCGCTCGAAGCGAGTTTGACCGCGAGATAGGGCTTGGCGCCGCCATCGGGCAGCGTCTGGAAATAATTGGTACGCACCGATTTCAGCACGAGCAGCCGGAAGGCGCGCAGGATGCGGTCTTCGTCGAGGCTCTCGACCGCGTCGAGCAGCTCCTCGATCGCCTTCAGTTCGGCGGCGATGTCGAGCGCGCCGCGCCTGGGCGGGCTCGGGTCGAAACGCTGTTCGAAGAGGCGCACCAGCCGGCGCGCGACCTCGGCGTGCGCGGCCAGCGTGTCTTCCATATAGGCCTGGCTGAAAGTGCTGCCGGCCTGGCGCAGCACCTTGCAGTAGAGCCGCAGGATCGTCGTCTGCCGGGCGCTGAGCCCGGAGCCAAGAACGAGCCGGTTGAAACCGTCATTCTCGATTGTCCCGGCGGCGATCTGCACCAGCGCCTGCTCGAAATCGGCGCGCCGCGCATCGGTGAGCGGCGCGGCGACCGCGCCGTCGGCGAGGGTGAACTCGTGCACCCACACCGCCTCGCCGGCGGCGCTGTCGATGCGGTAGGGCTCCTCGGCGACAATCCGCAGCCCGAGATTCTCAAGGATCGGCAGAATGTCCGACAGCACCACCGGCGAGTCGCGGCGGTAGAGGCGCAGGCCGGGCATCGCCTCGCCGTCGCGCGGGTGGAGCGAGGCTTCGAGCGGCGAGCCGGCGAGCACCGCCTCGATCCGCGCGAGGTCGGCGATCGCCTGCGCCGGGCTGGTGCGCGCCTGATAATCGACCGGGAAGAGACCAAGGCCGCTCAGCCGGCGATGCGCCTCGCCTTCGCCGAATGCCGCCTCCGCCGCAGCCTCGACGCGGTCGATCCACAGCCGCCCGGCTTCGGCGAGCCGCGCCTCCAGCGCGGCGAGGTCGACGGGCGGCGGCGCATCGCCCGGTACGGCCGGCGGCGTGCGGATGATGAAATGCAGGCGGGCGAGCGGCGAATCGTCGAGATGCGTGTAATAGGCCGACAGCGTGCCATCGAACGCCTCGGCGAGGATTGCCGCGAACGCGCGGCGCAGCGGCGTGTCGTAGCGCTCGCGCGGCACGTAGACGAGGCACGAGACGAAGCGCTCCAGCGGATCGCGGCGCACGAAGAGCGCGATGCGCTGCCGCTCCTGCAGGTTGAGCACGCCGATCGCGGTGTCGTAAAGCCAGTCCTCGCTCGCCTGGAACAGTTCGTCGCGCGGAAACGTGTCGAGGATGTGAATGAGCGCCTTGCCGTCATGCGCCGTCGCGCCGAGCCCGCTGCGGTCGAGCACGCGTGCGATCTTGCGGCGGACGATCGGGATCTGGCGCGGCGGGTAGTTGTAGGCGGCCGAGGTGAACAGGCCGACGACCAGCGACAGGCCGGCAACCTCGCCGCGCGCATCGAAGCGGCGCACGCCGATCGCGTCCATCGGCGCGCTGCGGTGCACGGTCGAGCGGCGATCGGTCTTGCCGAGGATCAACAGCTCGCGGCGGTGCATGAATTCGCGCACCGCGGGCGGCAGCGCGGCGGGGTCGCGCAACCCGCCAAAGGCGCGATGGCCGGGCTCGCGCAGCACGCCGAGCGGCGGCTGCGCCACGCCGCCGGCAAAGTCGTAATCGCGCATGCCGAGCAGCGTGAAATTGTTCTCGGCGAGCCAGCGCAAAAACGCCGCGCCCTCGTCGAGCTCGGCCGGCAGCAGCGCGGGCGCCGCGGCGGCGACATGCGCGGAGAGCGCCGCCACCGCCTGCCGCATCCGCGGCCAGTCCTCGACCGCCGCGCGGACATCGCCGAGCACGGCCGTCAGCGCCTCGGCGAGCGCCGCACGCGCCGCGGCGCTGCGCTCGCGCCCGATCTCGATCTGCATCCACGATTCGCGAATACCATCGGGCGCGCCGAAGCGGAGCCGGTTGCCCTCGGCATCGCGCGCGACAGCAACGATCGGGTGGATAACCAGATACACGGCGCGGCCGCGATCGTTGATCGCGGCGCTCGCCGAATCGACGAGAAACGGCATGTCGTCGTTGACCATCTCGACGATCGTGTGCGGCGACGACCAGCCGTCCCGCGCCTCCGTGGGGTTGTAGACGCGGACATGCGCCTCACCCGCCCGGCGGCGCGCCGCGAACTGCCACAGCGCCAGCGCCGCGCCGGCGAGGTCCTCGGGAGTGCGCGCGGCGATGTCGGCCGGCGGCGCGTGCTCGTAGAAGGCGGCGATGAAGGCGAGCGCCTCGTCGCGCGCGGCGGCCGATTCGCCTTCTGCCAGGCGCGACGCGGCAAGCGCGCGGGCGCGCCCGATGGCGGCGGCCTTTTGTTCGTCGAGAGTGCTGGTCACGGCTTCGATCCGCTTGTCGCAAAACCGGCTTGATCGGAGCCCAAGGGTCGCCGCTAAGCCTCGGCCGGGCAAGGGTTTTCGCCCCGGTCTCGCCAATCCGCCGCGGCCGATGCACGAGAAGCAGGCGTTTCCCCGGGAAACTGCATGATTTTATGACACTTAAGGATAAATTTGGCTTCAAACGGATGACGCAATTGGCGATACTCCGTGCAATGTAAATCGCCTGTAACGGGCTCAGGGGTGGCGCCGATGGACATCGTGGAATTCCATGTTTGCCAGCATGGCCGCGACATGCGGTGGGTGGTCCGCGTCGACAACACCACCTATGGTGCCTATCTCGACAAGGAACAGGCCTTGCTCGATGCGGTCGAGGCGGCGCGCGACGCCCGACAGACCGGACGCGAGGCCCAGGTGTTCCTGCGCGAACGCAGCGACGCGGCGCGCGTTTTCTAGGCAGCTCGGGCTTAAAACTAACGATTCGGCGGCGCGGCGCGGCAGCTCCGTCAGTGGTCCAGTGCGGTGAGCATCTCGGGCGTGACCAGGGTCACGCCGCCTTCGCTGCGGTGAAAATGCCGGGCATCGACCCGCGGGTCCTCGCCGATCACCATCCCTTCCGGAATGCGGCAGCCGCGGTCGATGACGACGCGGTTGAGCCGGGTATGGCGGCCGATTTCGACCTCGGGCAGCACCACCGCTTCGCGCGTGCGGGCATGCGAATTGATCCGCACGCTCGAAAATAAGAGTGACCGGGTGACATGCGCGCCCGAGATGATGCAGCCGCCGGAGACCATAGAATCGACCGCCATGCCGCGCCGGTCGTCATCGTCGAAGACAAATTTGGCGGGCGGCAATTGCTGCTGGTAGGTCCAGATCGGCCAGTTGGGGTCGTAAATGTCGAGCTGCGGGGTCGGCTGCACCAGATCGAGATTGGCCGCCCAATAGGCATCGATCGTGCCGACGTCGCGCCAGTAGGACTCGGCCTCGGGCGTGGTCTTGACGCAGCTATCCTCGAAATAATGCGCGGCGGCGCGGCCGCGGCTGACGAGGTAAGGGATCACGTCCTTGCCGAAATCATGCGCCGATTTGGCGTCGGCGGCGTCGCGCTCGAGCTCGGCGTAGAGGAATTTCGCGGTAAAGACATAGATGCCCATGCTCGCCAGCACGCGGTCGGGCTTGCCGATCATCGGCGTCGCGTTCTTGGGCTTTTCATCGAAGCCAGTGACAAGCCCCGCATCGTCGACCGTCATCACGCCGAATTCGCTCGCCTGCTCGATCGGCACCTCGACGCAGGCAACCGTGCAGTCGGCCCGGCGCGCGACGTGCTGCGCCAGCATGTTCGAATAATCCATCTTGTAGACATGGTCGCCGGCCAGCACGACAAAGTAGTCGGGGCGCGCGGCACGGAAAATGTCGAAATTCTGGAACACCGCGTCGGCCGTGCCGCGATACCAGGTGGCCTCGTCGAGGCGCTGCTGCGCCGGCAGCAGGTCGAGGAACTCGTTCATCTCGGGGCGCAGGAACGACCACCCCATCTGCAGATGCCGCAACAGGCTGTGCGCCTTGTACTGGGTGAGCACGCCGATCCGGCGGATGCCCGAGTTGACGCAGTTCGACATCGCGAAGTCGATGATGCGGAACTTGCCGCCAAAGAACACGGCGGGCTTGGCGCGCCGGTCGGTGAGGTTGTGCAGCCGGCTGCCGCGCCCGCCGGCGAGCACCAGCGCGATGGCACGGCGGGCGAGTCGTCCCTGGGATCGTTCCGCCGACAGCATGGCGTGTCTCCTACGGTTCAGAGCGCGGTCAAGCCACGACGCTCGGCTGCTCCCGCCCGGTAATGCCGCTGATATCCGCGAGGGCGACGCCGACTGCCGCCAGAGGCGCCAGGGCCGCGCTCGCAGAAAGCGCGTGCCTCCCGGGGTCAGGCTCGTAGCGCTCCAGATATACCCGCAACGTCGCGCCCTCGGTGCCGGTTCCCGACAGCCGGTAGACGATCCGCGCGCCGTTGGCGAAACCGATGCGAAGGCCTTGATGCGCGCTCGTCGAGCCGTCGACCGGGTCGGTATAGGCGAAATCGTCGGCCTCGGAGATGGTGAAATCGCCAAAGCTGGTGCCCGGCAACGCGGGCAGCCGGCGGCGCAGCCGGTCGATCAACCGGTTGGCGCGCTCGCTCTCGATTTCCTCATAATCGTGCCGGACATAGAAGTCGCGGCCGAATTTGGCCCAATGGCCGGCGACGATCGAAGCGGCCGGCTCGCCGCGCACCGCGAGGATGTTGAGCCAGAACAGCACCGCCCAGACGCCGTCCTTCTCGCGCACGTGATCGGCGCCGGTGCCGGCGCTTTCCTCGCCGCACAGCGCGATGCGGCCGGCATCCAGGAGATTGCCGAAGAATTTCCAGCCGGTCGGCGTCTCGAAACAGTCGATGCCGAGCTTGGCGGCGACCCGGTCGACCGCGCGGCTGGTCGGCATCGAGCGCGCGACGCCGGGGAGGCCGTGCTTGAACCACGGCACCAGATGCGCGTTGGCGGCGAGCACCGCGAGGCTGTCGCTGGGGCTGACCGCGCCCGCCTTCGTCACCACCATGTTGCGGTCGCCGTCACCGTCGGAGGCGGCGCCGAAATCGGGGCCGTCCGGCGCCCCCAGCGCGGCGATCAACGCGGCGGCATGGGCCGGGTTGGGGTCGGGATGCAGCCCGCCGAAATCGGGCAGCGGGTCGGCATTGAGCGCGGTGCCGGCGGGGGCGCCGAGCCGGCGCTCGAAAATCTCGCGGGCATAAGGGCCGGTGACCGCGTTCATCGCGTCGAACGCGAGGCGGAACCCGCCGCGCAGCAGATCGCGCAGCCGGTCGAAATCGAAGATGCGTTCCATCAGCGCCGCGTAGTCGGCGACGGGGTCGATGACCGTCAGCTCCATCCCGCCGAGCCGGGTCGAGCCGAGCCGGTCGAGCGGCACATCGGCGGTCTCGAGCGTGCGGTAGGCGGCGATCGTCTGGCTGTGGCGGTAGATTGCTTCGGTGACGCGCTCGGGCGCCGGGCCGCCATTGGCGACATTGTACTTGATGCCGAAATCGCCCTGCGGGCCGCCCGGATTGTGGCTCGCCGACAGCACGATCCCACCAAACGCGCCGCGCTCGCGGATGACGGCGCTGGTCGCCGGGGTCGACAGCAGTCCGTCGCGCCCGACGAGCAGCCGGGCGACCCCGTTCGCCGCCGCCAGGCGGATGATCGCCTGGATCGCCCGGTCGTTGAAGAAGCGCCCGTCGCCGCCGAGCACCAGCGTCTGACCGGCGGCGCCCTGCCCGACCGCCTCGGGCAGCGCGTCGAACAGCGACTGGACGAATGCCTCGAGATAGCCGGGCTCGCGAAACACCGCGACCCGCTTGCGCAGCCCGGAGGTGCCGGGACGCTGCCCGGCGAACGGCGTGACGGGAACGCTCGACATGCTCATGACCGGCTCGGGGAGAAACGCACAATGCTAGTGCAAATTCCCCGCGGGCGGAATCGGTTCCGCCGGCACGGCGGTTTCCCGCCGGCCGGCTGGCCGATTTGGCAAAGCTCAGAGCGGGGCGGTCAGTTCTTGTAGCGCTCGCAGGCTGGCGTGTCGCCGGCATGGGCGCGCATGCAGCGGTCGTGCAGCATGTCGACGAACGACTGGGCGCTGCCGGGCCACGACTTGAGCGCGGCGGCGTCGTTGGCGTCGAGGGAGTCGATCAGGCCGCCCCTGATCGCCGCGCGGGCGGTTACTTCCTTGGTGATCGGATAGGCGACCGCGATCACCACGCAGAACGCCAGCGCCAGCTTGACCAACCCTCTCATCACCCGTTCCTCTGCGCGTGCCGAAGGTGGGGGAGCCCCACGAAATACGCGTACGGATATAGAGGCAGAACGGATCAAAAGTCTGTCGAATTCTAGGTAAATTTTTTGCGCTTTGGTTAACCGCGGCGCGCGCCGGAGGCGTCGTTTAGAGAATGAAGCGCGACAGGTCGCTGTCTTTGGCGAGGCTGCCGACGCGCTCCTGGACATAGGCGGCGTCGATCGCCAGCGCCGTACCGTCGGGGTGGTCGGAGGCGCCGAAGCTGATCTCCTCGAGCAGCCGCTCGAGGATCGTGTGCAACCGCCGCGCGCCGATATTCTCGACGGTCGAATTGATCTGCTCGGCGAGCAAGGCGATTTCCTCGATCGCATCGGGGCGGAAATCGAGCTCGACCCCCTCGGTCGCCATCAGCGCCTTGTACTGGGTGATGAGGCTCGCCTGCGGCTCGGTGAGGATGCGGCGCAAATCGTCGCGGTCGAGCCCCTTCAGCTCGACGCGGATCGGCAGCCGGCCCTGCAGCTCGGGCAAGAGGTCGGAGGGCTTGGAGAGATGAAACGCGCCCGAGGCGATGAACAGGATGTGGTCGGTCTTGACCGGCCCGTGCTTGGTCGCGACCGTGGTGCCCTCGATCAGCGGCAAGAGATCGCGCTGCACGCCCTCGCGGCTGACATCGGCGGCGCCGATGCCGCCGCCGCGCTCGCTGCGCCCGCAGATCTTGTCGATCTCGTCGAGAAAGACGATGCCGTTTTCCTCGACCGCGGCGATCGCCTCGCGCACCACGCTTTCCTGGTCGAGCAGCTTGTCGCTCTCCTCGGCCAAGAGGATGCGATAGCTCTCGGCGACGTTGACCTTGCGCGGCGTGGCGCGCTGGCCGAACGCCTTGCCGAACATGTCGCCGAGATTAAGCATCCCCATCTGCGCGCCCGGCATGCCGGGAATCTCGAAGGTCGGCATTTGCGGCGCCGCGCTTTCCTGGACGCTGATCTCGATCTCGCGGTCGTCGAGCGCGCCCTCGCGCAGCAGCTTGCGGAATTTCTGCCGCGTATCGGCGCTGGCGCCGGTGCCGACCAGCGCGTCGATCACCCGCTCCTCGGCATTGGTCTCGGCCTTTGCCGCGACCTCCTTGCGCAGCCGCTCGCGGGTCATGTGGATGGCGATCTCGACGAGATCGCGCGCGATCTGCTCGACATCGCGCCCGACATAGCCGACCTCGGTGAACTTGGTCGCCTCGACCTTGAGGAACGGTGCCTGCGCGAGCCGCGCCAGGCGGCGCGCGATCTCGGTCTTGCCGCAGCCGGTCGGGCCGATCATCAG
>DASZLY010000329.1:0-8024 GCA_035552135.1 Allostellaceae bacterium
TCGGGTGGAGATTCGCCCGCGCCGCATAGATCGCCGCGGTAAACCCGGCAGGTCCCGCGCCGATAATCAACACCTTGCTGTGATGATGCTCAGGCATCACGCGAATTCCGATCGATTGGACAGCGTACTATACCATTTTTATGACAGGCGACAGGCCCGCGCGCCATCGAATCGAACGCCGTCAATAGCCGAACATGTGATCGAGGCTGAAGGCGCCGTCGCGCCCGATGAGGCCGTGATAGCCGAACAGCCGGCAGGTCGTGTCGCGGATCACCGCATAGGCGCCCGGCCCGGCGCCCTTGCGGGTCTTGTCGTCGAACATCTCGTGGTAGCGCCACAGCAGCGACCCCGAGCACGGGATCGCCAGCGCCTCGCGCGCGATCTCGTTGCCGCCGGCGTCGTAGAGGATGATCTCGGTCGCGCTTTTCGTGCGCCACGGCAGTGAGGCCGCATAGATCAGGTGGCACAGCGTGTCATGCGCGCCGTCACCGAGCCGCAGGAACAGCCGCGTCGACAATCCCGGCGGCCGGCCGGAATAGGATTGCGGCTCGTCGCGATAGGTGAGGATCGTGTTGAACACATGCGCGCCAAAGCTGGTCTCGGCGCCGTGGCCGCTGGCGCGGTGGCGATAGCGGAAAATCGCGTGCAGCCAGCCGTCGCCCTCGCCGCCCTCGGCGAAGTCGTAGACCAGCTCGACATGGCCGTAGCCCTGGCCGAGCGGCTGCGCGAGGTCGTCGAGATCGAGCGCGACGCGGTGGCTGCGCGGCAGCCGGCCGAAGCGATGCCGGGCGACTTCGCGGCCTTCCGGGTCGTAGGCAATCGCCGCGATCGGCAGCTCGTCCTGCGCGGTCGCCATGGGCGTCGGCAAGAGCAGGCTCTGCCATTCGCCGCGCGGCAGGATCGGCGCCGGCAGCAGATAGCCCTTGCCCAGCGTCGCGGCGAGGCGCGGTAGCTCGGGATCGGCCTGCAAATCGCCGCGCTCGACATTGACATGGGCGATGCGGCGCCGCCCGCCCGCCGTTATCTCGTAGCGCGGCCGCACCATGTGCTTGCCGGCATGCAGCTCGATCTGCGCCGGCCAGGCGAGTTCGGGCAGCAGCTCGGCGACGTCGACGGCCCGCGTCGCGAAGCCGCCGATCGCCGCGTCGAGCGTCGCGATGTGCTGGCCGCCCATCGCCGACAGGCCGATCGCCCCCGGCGGGATCGGCGCCGCATGCGAATTCTGCAGCCACAGCACGACGCGCTCGCCTTCCGCCGGCGCCGGCAGCCCGGCATAGCGGTCGGAGGGCCAGGCATTGGCGTCGTGGGTGCACGACAGCGCCTTGTCGTCGCTGCCGTAAGTGTCGAGCGCGTATTTGACGACGTCATGCCCGGCGGCGCCGGCGACGTGCAGGAAAAGCTGGCCGGCGAACTCGCCGAGCCCGAAGCGGCGGCGCACCTCGCGGCTGTCGATGACGATCGCGCCCGCCTCGGCCGTCGCCGCCTGCGACCACTCGGCGATCACCGCCCCCGCGCCGTCGAACAGCGTCAGCCAGCAGGTGATGCCCTTCGACCCGTACCCGGCCCAGTAATTCGCCGTCACCAGCCGCGTGTGCAGCGCGCCGGTATCGCGGAAAAGCGCGAAATTGGTCGCGAAATTGAGCGGGTCGAGATAGCCCCGCCGATTGGTCAGCCGCTCGGCCGGGATGCGCATCGCGTCGAGGCTGAACAAATCGCAATTCGCGGGCAGGGACGGCGCGATCTGCGCGATGAGGCGGTCGGCGTCGAATGCCGCGACCAGCACCGCGCGTGCCGCCGATTGCGCCAGCGCCGGAATGCCCTCGGCGGCGCAGCCGAGTGTCTCGCGGCCGATGCGCGCGATGTCCTGGACATAGACCCCGGCGATGTCGAGCCCGGCGAGGTCGAACAGTTCGGCAAAACCCTCGGCCGCGCCTTGCGGGTCGACCACGGCGATTTTGCCGTAGCGCTTCAGCCGGTCGAGCAGCGCGCGCCCCGGCGCGGCGGCGAGCGGATGCGCCAGCGCCTTGTAGAGCGCGTTGCCGCCGCGAAGATTGTCGAACGTGTCGATGCGCAAGGCCATCGCGCGATCTTACGCGATCTTCTAGACGGCGCGCGAGGCGGGCGCGGCGCCGCCGGGCGAGGAAACCCCGTCGCGCCGCCGCAGCAGCCAGAAGGCGAGGGCGCGCGTCGTCGCCACGCCGATCGCCGCGCCGGCGATGACGTCGCTCGGGTAGTGCTGGCCAGTCACCACGCGGCTCACCGCGATCAGTGCCGCCGCCGCGACATAGAGCCAGAACGGCCGCGGCCACAGGCACCACAGCGCCGCCGCGACCGCCGCCGCCGTCGTCGCATGCCCCGAGGGGAACGACCAGTGGTCGGCGCGCCAGCCGAACCAGGTGAAATCATAGGCGCCGTTGGCGAAAAGCAGCTTCGGCCGGGTCCGCCCGACCAGCACCTTCAGCACGTCCGCGATGAGGCCGGACGCGGCGACCGCGACAAAGATGAAGCCCGGCACATAGGCCGCCGCGCGCATCGTCGCCGCGCGCGGACGCAGCCGCCCCCATTCGCCGCCCCAGCGCAGAAACGCGAAAGCGAGCGCGGTCAGCACGAGATAGGGGTAGCCCAGTCCAAAGCGCTGCACCGCGTCGAAGAACGGCTGCAGCGCATCGCCGTCGCTATGAAAGAAATCAGCGACGGGGCGATCGATCCAGATGATCGCGGCGAACTCGAAGAGGACCAACCCCGAAACCCACAGTACCCGCCGGCCGGCCGGGATTTTGCCCAGCCGCTCAACAGCGACGAGGATCGGCGTCGCGCCGTCATGCACCACCAGCCAGAAATGCAGCAGCCAACTGACGCCGATGACGAGAAGCCCGGCATCGACCACGTCCGAGAGGAAATGATGCCCCGCAGCGATGCGCGCCAATCCCACCACCGCGCCGAACCCCAGCGCCGCGCCCAGCGCGATGTCGCGCCGCCGTCCCGCCGGCAGCAGAAAGGCGAAGCATACAAGCGAAAACCCGAGCGCCGCATGGCCCGAGACAAACGAGCAGTTGCGCGCGCACTGGTCGGCCGGCAGCGGGGCCGGGGTGAAATGCTGTGTGCCGCCGAAAGCCTCGACCTGGTACGGGCGGGCGCGGCCCCAATGGTCCTTCAGCACGGTGTTGACCAGGATGCCCGGCCCGATCGCCAGCGCCACAACGAGAAAGATCAGCGCGTTGCGGTTGAGCCGCCAGAGCGGCCGTCCCATCAACCGCAGCCACAGCGCCGCGCCAGCGGCGATCAGCAGGATCGCCCAGGTAACCCATTTGATCGACTTGGTGAACGCGATCAGCGGCGGCCATTGCGCCAGCGCGAAGCCGTGCTGCGGGTCGTAGAACAGGCCGCTGACGAACAGATCGACACCGGGCACGAGCCAGAACAGCGCCAGACTGGCGACGAGCGCCACGCCGTAGAGCGCAAAGCCGCGAAATCCGCTCATGGTGTGCAGCGCGCCTCGAGCCGGTCGAGCACCAGGGCGCGCAGCTTTGCGCCGGCGCGCGCGGTGTCGTCGAGCGGCGGGTAGCGCCACGCCTCGATCCGGCCGGCGAAGGGCCGGGTGATCCCCGCCTCCCGCATCGCCTGGTGGAAGCGGGCGAATTTGGCGTCGCCGCCGTCGAGGCTAACGATATGCACCGGCTTTCCGGTGGCGGCGGCCTCGCTGACCATCGACACCGAATCGGCGGTGACGAGGAACGCATCAGCGACGGCGAGATAGGCGTAATACGGGTTGTCGCCGGTCATGTCCCAGATCGCCGCCGGCGTCGCGGCGAGGCGCTCGCGCAGCAGCGCGAGCCCCGCCTCGCCGGTGCGGCGCGACGGGGTCAGCACCACCGACCCGCCGCTCGCCGCGACGCTCGCCGCAACCGCATCGGCGATCGCGGCGAGCCGGTCGAAGGTCAGGCTGTAGGCGCGATTGGAGCCGCCGATCAGCACGCCGAGGATCGGCCGCGGCAGCGCCGCTAGCCCGGGAAAAGCCTCGAGCGCCGCGGCCAGCTTTTCCGCCGTCACGCGGTTGAGCGCGCCCTTGCTGGTGATGACGCGCGGGCCCCGCAGCTTGTCGTGCTCGGGCACCACCATCAGATCGAAGCGCAAGCGGCCGATGTGCGGGTCCTGGATTTGCGCGGCGACCGTCCGTCCGCCGCTCGCGCGCTGGATCGCCAGCGCCGGCGCCGCGGTGTTGCGGCCGCAACCGATCACCAGATCGGGCCAGGGCGGGCGCAGCGCCAGCCCGGCATGGCTCGCCGCGGCGAGCGGCGCCAGCCAGAGGCGCGGCGGCAGCCAGCCCCAGGGCGCGCGAATGTCGAGCGCTTTCTCGACAAAGGCAAAGCCGGTCGCCTCGGCGAGGCCGAGCGACTGGCTCGCCATCCCGGCCTTGCCGTCATGCAGCACCCAGACGAGAGGCACCGCCGCGTCGGGCGGCGCCGCCGCAGGCTCGATGCTGACGGATAAGGCGACCATGCGACCGGGGTTTACGAAAAGCCCAAGTCGAGGGCAAGCGCGGCACCCCTCCGCGCAATAAAATTGCGTGGAGGGGTGTCACTCCGTATGATTATACGAGGCAAAGGGGAGCCGCGATGCGGCGGATCAGACTGGACCGGATCGATCGCGGCATCCTGCAATGTCTGCAGGAAGACGGGCGCATGACCAATGTCGAGCTCGCCCGCCGCGTCGGAATCACCGCGCCGCCCTGCCTGCGCCGCGTCCGCGCGCTCGAAGAAGCCGGGCTGATCCGCGGTTATCACGCCGCGCTGGCGCCCGAGCCGCTCGGCTTTCACCTGACCGTCTTCGCCCAGGTCGGGCTCGCCAGCCAGGCGGAAAGCGATTTGATGGCGTTCGAACGGCTGGTACGCGGCTGGCCCGAGGTGCGCGAGGCGCACATGCTCGCCGGCGAAACCGATTTCCTGTTGAAGATCGTCGCCGCCGATTGGGACAGCTATCAGCGCTTCCTGTCGGCCAAGCTGACCTCGGCGCCCAATGTCGCCCACGTCAAATCGGCGATGACCCTGCGCGTCTCCAAGGCCGAGCCGGGCGTGCCGCTCGGCGAGGAACCGAAACCGGTCGAAACCGAGGACGCGGCGTAGCCCTCACCCGCCTCGCGCCGCTGGCGCTCGGCACCCTCTCCCGCTTGCGGGAGAGGGGAAATTGGTGCCATTGGTAAACCCCTCTCCCGCTTGCGGGAGAGGGTGGCCATCGCGCAGCGATGGACGGGTGAGGGTGTCACCCGAAGGCGACGGTGACCACCTCGTAGGACTTGGCGCCGCGCGGGGTGGAGACCTCGACGCTGTCGCCCTTGCCCTTGCCGATCAGCGCGCGGGCGAGCGGCGAGGCGACCGACAGCCGCCCGTCTTTGACGTCCGCTTCGTCCTCGCCGACGATGCGGAAAGTCTGCTCCTCGTCGGTCTCTTCGTCGGCGAGCGTTACGGTCGCGCCGAACTTGATGACCGAGCCCGACAGTTTCGAGGTGTCGATGACCTCGGCGCGCGCGACCCGGTCCTCCAGCTCGCCGAGCCGGCCCTCGATAAAGCTCTGCCGCTCGCGCGCCGCGTGATACTCGGCGTTTTCCGACAGGTCGCCGTGGGTGCGCGCCTCGGCGATGGCGCGGATGATCGCCGGCCGCTCGACCGATTTGAGGCGCTTGATCTCCTCTTGCAGCCGGTTGTACCCGTCGGAAGTCATCGGGAGCCTGTTCATCGGACCAGCTCTAAACCCGGGATGTCGGAAAACAGCGGTTAGAAGTAGGATTGCAACGGCGCGACTTCAAGGCTGCCTCGGCGCAGCGCGCCGATTGCCTGGACCGCGGCGCGAGCGCCGGCCACGGTCGTGTAGTAGGGAATGTTGTGGGTTAACGCGGTGCGACGCAAGCTGAAGCTGTCGGCGATCGCCTGTGCTCCCTCGGTGGTGTTGAACACCAATTGGATGCGCCCGCTGCGCATGTCGTCGACAATGTCGGGGCGGCCTTCCTGCACCTTGTTGACGATCGTCACGGCGAGCCCCGATTCGACCAGCGTCTGCGCCGTGCCGCGCGTCGCGACCAGCTCGAAGCCCCATTCGGCGAGCTTGCGGCACGGCTCGACCAGCGCCGGCTTGTCGCCGTCGCGCACCGAGACGAAGACCGCGCCGCCGAGCGGCAGGTCGGTGCCGGCGCCAAGCTGCGACTTGGCAAAGGCGCGGCCGAAATCGCTGTCGAGCCCCATTACCTCGCCGGTCGATTTCATCTCCGGGCCGAGGATCAAATCGACGCCCGGGAAGCGTGCGAACGGGAACACCGCCTCCTTGACCGCGACATGGCCGTTCGCGGCGGGCCGCTCGCCGGCGACAAAGCTCGCGAGCCGCTCGCCGGTCATCACCCGCGCGGCGATCTTGGCGATCGGCACGCCGGTCGCCTTGGCGACGAACGGCACGGTGCGCGAGGCGCGCGGGTTCACTTCGAGCACGTAGACGTCGCCGTTCTTCACCGCGAACTGCACGTTCATCAGCCCGACGACGTCGAGTCCCCGCGCCAGCGCCACGGTCTGGCGCTCCAGCTCGGCAACGGTGGCCGCGTCGAGGCTGTAGGGCGGCAGCGAGCACGCCGAATCCCCGGAATGGATCCCGGCCTCCTCGATATGCTCCATGATCCCCGCGACATAGACCGTGCTGCCGTCGGCGACGGCGTCGGCGTCGACCTCGATCGCGTCCTGCAGATAGCGGTCGATCAGCACCGGGCTGGTGCCCGAGACGCGCACCGCATTGCGGATGTAGCGCTGCAGCCCGGCGGTATCGTGGACGATCTCCATCGCCCGCCCGCCCAGGACATAAGACGGACGGATCACCACCGGATAGCCGATGCGCCGGGCGATCGCCTCGGCTTCCTCGGGCGAGTGCGCGGTGCCGTTGTCCGGCTGGCGCAGGCCGAGGCTTTGCAGCAGCTGCTGGAAGCGCTGGCGGTCCTCGGCGAGGTCGATCGCGTCGGGCGAGGTGCCGAGAATCGGGATGCCGGCGGCTTCCAATGCCTTCGCCAGGTTCAACGGCGTCTGCCCGCCGAACTGCACGATGACCCCCAGGAGCGTGCCGCGCCGCTGTTCGACGCGGACGATCTCGATCACGTCCTCGGCGGTCAGCGGCTCGAAATAGAGCCGGTCCGAGGTGTCGTAATCGGTCGACACGGTCTCCGGGTTGCAGTTGATCATGATCGTCTCGACCCCGGCCTCGCGCAGCGAGTAGGCGGCGTGGACGCAGCAATAATCGAACTCGATCCCCTGGCCGATACGGTTCGGCCCGCCGCCGAGGATCACCACCTTGCGCCGCTCGCTCGGGTCGGCCTCGCATTCGGGCGGGCTCAAGCCGTCGCCCTCATAGGCCGAATAGAGATACGGCGTCTGCGAGGCGAACTCGGCGGCGCAGGTGTCGACCCGCTTGTAGACTGGCGCCAGATGCAGCGCGCGGCGCCGTTCCGCGACCTGCGCCTCGTCGAGCCCGGCGAGCTTGCCGAGGCGCTTGTCTGAAAAACCCATCTGCTTCAGCCGCAGGAAGCCGGTCGCGTCCGCGGGCAGCCCGTCGCGCCGCACGCGTTCCTCGGCCGCGACGATCTCCTCGATGCGCTCGAGGAACCACGGCTCGTAATGGCACGCGGCGTGGATTTCCGCCGTCGTCAGCCCGTGACGATAGGCCTGCGCGATAAGCAGCAGCCGGTCGGGCACCGGACGCGCGAGCGCCGCCTTCACCGCCTCCTTGCCGGCGCTCTCGACCCCCTCGATCGCCACCTCGTCAAACCCGTCGAGCCCGGTTTCGAGCGAGCGCAGCGCCTTCTGCACCGATTCGGCAAAGCTGCGGCCGATCGCCATCGCCTCGCCGACCGATTTCATCGACGTCGTCAGCAATGCCTGCGCGCCGGGGAATTTCTCGAAGGTGAAACGCGGGATCTTGGTGACGACGTAATCGATCGTCGGCTCGAACGAAGCCGGGGTGACGCCGGTGATCTCGTTCTGCAATTCGTCGAGCGT
>DASZLY010000330.1:0-5870 GCA_035552135.1 Allostellaceae bacterium
TACGACGATGTCGGCCGCCTCACCGAATGGCGCTCCGACCCCGACCTCACCGAGCTGCTCATCACCCGCAGCTTCGAGACCGGGCGCTGGATGCGCGAAAAGGGCGTGCGGTTTCAGCTCGGCCTCGGCCGCCAGGCGTTCAATGTCGGCGGCAAGTTCAAGTTCTGGGGCGGGCTTGCGTGCCATATCTGGGGCGGCGGCAAGGAGATGATGAAGTCGCTGCACGGCCGCCGCGCGCGAGAGGGCATCGAGGTGCTGTACGAGACCCCGGCGCTCGCCCTCCTCCAGGGCGACAACGGCGTCGCCGGCGTGCGCGTGCGCCACCAAGGGCAGCAGCTCGACTTGCGCTCCAAGGCGGTGATCCTCGCCTGCGGCGGGTTCGAGGCCAATGCCGAGATGCGCGCCCGCTATCTCGGTCCCAACTGGGATTTGGCCAAGGTGCGCGGCACCAAATACAACACCGGTCAGGGCCTGCGGATGGCGCTCGACATCGGCGCCGCGCCGGCCGGACACTGGTCGGGCTGCCATGCGGTGCAGTGGGATCTGAACGCCCCGCCGGTCGGCGACCTCGATGTCGGCGACCGCTTCCAAAAGCACGGCTACCCGTTCGGCATCGTCGTCAACGCGCATGGGCGCCGCTTTATCGACGAGGGGCTCGATTTCCACTCCTACACCTACGCCAAATACGGCCGCGAGGTGATGAACCAGCCGGGCCTTTTCGCCTGGCAGGTCTTCGACCAGAAGACCCTGCACCTCTTGCGCGACGAATACCGCATCGCGCGCTGCACCAAGGAAAAGGCCGACAGCTGGAAGGAGCTGGTCGCCAAGATGGAAGGCGTCGACCCCAAGGGTTTCCTCGAAACCATCGCCGAGTTCAACGCCGCGCCGCGTCCCGAATTGCCGTTCAACCCCAACATCCATGACGGGCTGCGCACCAGCGGCCTCGCGATCGACAAGACCAACTGGGCGCAAAAGCTCGATACCCCACCCTACGAGGCGTACGGCGTGACCTCGGGCGTCACCTTCACCTTCGGCGGGCTCAAAGTGTCGAACGACACCGAGGTGCAGGACGCCGCCGGCACCGCCATCCCTGGCCTCTTCGCCGCCGGCGAGATCATCGGCGGCCTCTACTACCACAACTACGCCAGCGGCACCGGCCTGATGGCCGGCGGCGTCTTCGGCCGCATCGCCGGCAAAAGCGCGGCGGGGTATGTGAGGGGGAGCTAGACGAAGCCGGCGCCGCGCTGAGAAAGCTCATCGCCGTGCGAATTCTTCGGGGATCGGCAAGTGCTCCAATCCTGAGCATTAGAGAATCGACGATAAAGCGCAGCTGTCATCGCCCTCCCCGACCGCAATTGCGGGTTGAAGCTGTCCGCCTCCAGTCGCAACTTTTGCGATCGTAGCGGAAGCGCATGGCAAGCCAATTACAATTATCAGTCGTCCCAGACCTGCTTGGGCATCGGCAGGTCGGCGAAATCCTTTTCGCCAAGCGGGCGGTCGGCGGCGATACCGTGCATGTCGAGCAGCATCACCCATTGCCGTGTGTGCTGGCCGATATGCCAGGTCGCGCGCTCCAGCACCTCATGCAGGCGCTGCTTGCCGTAATAGGTGTCGACAACCGCCTGGGCGTCCTTGTCCGGGGTCGCCGTCCACCAATTCTCGACCGTTGCCTTGACATGGCTGCCGTATTGCGCGAGCGCCGCGGTCGAGGCCATCTCGGCCGGGTCGTGCACCTCGCCCGGCAGGCCGTTCGAAAAGAACTTGCCGCCGGCGACCTCGGTGAACGCCTCGCAGATGCGGAACATGTGATGCGCCAGCCTGCCATAGGCCCGCGGACGGCCGGGGGTCAGCGTCTCGAGCTGAGCGTCGGGCATTTGCGGGATCATCCGCAGCGCCGCATCGATATAGCGCTCCATCCGCTCGACAAGCTGCGCCGGCGACAGGACCGGGCCGGCATTCTCGTTGAGCTTCAGGAATTGGACGACCTGGGCAATGTTCTGCGCGAAGACGAAATCGTCGCCGCGCGACAGTACCGGGATCGAGCGCGCACCAAGCCGTTGCAACTCAGCCCGGCCGGCCGCGTCGGTGAGAATGTTGATCGATTCGAACTCGATCCCACGGACCGAGAGAAACTCCTTGAGTCTCAGGCAGCTGGTTCAACCAGGCTGCCAGAACGCCTTCAGTACCGGTGCGGCCATCGAAAACCCCGAATGTGGATGACGGGATCATAGCATCGCGAAGGCTTGCGTCCATCGCGCCGGTGGGCGCCGGCCCGCGGGTCAGACATTCTGCCGTATTTATCGGAGATTTGACTGAACTTGGCGCGTGCGGCGGTCGTTGAACGGGCACGAACAACAACCTGTCGGCATTGCGCCATGACCACCTATTACGTCGCCGCCGTTCCTCCCGTCGCATATCCGGCGCTTTTCGATCTGTGCGACGGCCGCCTTCCCGAGACATTCGAGGCCTGGCGCTTTCGCGAAAACGTCGCGCGCCGCGAGCTCGTCGCCGAGGGCCATCACGTGATCGGCATGTGCGTCATGCCGGGCGACCTTGAACGCCACTGCCGCTCGCGGCGCTGCCGGGCGGATGTCGCCGCGCTCACCGCGTTGGCGACGTTGCGGGGCCTGGAAGTCTATGGCAGCCAGGCCGATTACGAGGCCTATCGCGCCAGCATCGTCGTGACCGAGGACGTCAGGGCGGGGCGGCCCGACATCGTCGAGCGGATGGACGAAGCGCCGAGAGTGCGGCGTCGGCCGTGGTGGGCATTCTGGCGGCCGAGATACCGGACCGTCGCCACCGAAACGATGCGGTCCGACGCCATCTCGGCGATCCCTCGGCGCCAGTCCGATATACCGCTCACGGCGCTGCCGCGCCGCCGCCCCTGGTGGGCCTTTTGGCGGCCGAAATACGCGGTCGTCGATCGCGGTGTGGCCGAGATCGAGCCGGTCATGCGCCGCCGGCCGTGGTGGGCGTTCTGGCGGCCAAAATACGAACCCGTGGCCGTAGAGACGGTTCGGCGCGAAACCGTCACGACGGTTCCTCGGCAGCGGGACATCGCGGCATAGGTGTCACCACGCTCAGGAGGCCACCGCCGCCGCTGGCGCGCCGTAAGTCGCGGCGCTATATAGCGCCGCATGCGCCGTTCGACGGTCTTCCGCCTAGTGGGTGCCGTCCTTGTCATCGGGATCGGCGCGTATAGCGTTCTGTGGTGGATCGCCGCCGGCAAAATCGAGAAGGCCGCCAGTGCCTGGCGCGAGAACGCCAGGGCGCAAAAGCTCGATGCCGCATGGCAGGGATTGCATGTCGCCGGCTATCCGCTGGCGCTCCGCCTCGACCTCACCGGCGTCACCCTGAAGGACGGCGCCAGCAACCCGCCGGCCGAATTGCAGGCGCCCGCCCTGTCGGCGAGCGTGCGGCCATGGAATTTGCATGCCGTCAACTTCGTCGCGCCCGCCGGGCTGACCGCCGCGTTCGGCCCCGATGGCGCGCCTCTTGTCAAGATCGAGGCGAAGAGCGCCACCGGCGCGGCGGCGCCGAACGGCGATGGCGGCGCCACGGTGTGGCTGTCATTTTACGACGCTAAGGCTACGGCCGGCGTCACACTCGCGGCGCGCGCGGTACATGCCTGGGCAACTCTGCCCGCCGGCGCAGCGGCGGCGCAGGCCGGGGGCGGCCTCGCGCTCGCCATCGAGGCACGCGCCCTGACGTTGCCCCAGGCGCCGCCCGGGCTCAGCCCGACGATCGACGATGTCGGCTTCGGCGTGACGCTGCAGGGCGCGTTTCCGTCCGGGCCGCTGCGCCAGGCCGCGGCCGCGTGGCGCGACAGCGGCGGCACACTCGACCTCGACCATCTCGACCTGCGCTGGGGCGACATGCGGATCAACGGCTCGGGCACGCTGGCGCTCGACAGCTCGCTACAGCCGGTCGGCGGGTTTTCCGGCGGGGTGTCGGGCTTCGACGAGCTGTTGAACGCGCTGGTCGCGGCCGGGCGGATCAAAGCGAGCGACGCGCGCATCGCGCGTATCGCGCTGGCGATGCTGGCCAAGACCGGACCGGACGGCCGCCCGGAAATCGCCAGCTCGTTGACGATCCAGAACGGTCAGATGTTCCTCGGCCCGGCCAAGCTCGGCCCGGCGCCGCACATCGATTGGTAGGACCGCGGCGTCTCGCCCCTTAGGCAACAATGAGGGCGGCCGGGACCCCGCGGTTCGATCAGGCTTGCTTCGCTTCGATCACCGAGCGGCGGATCGCCCGGGTGCGGCTGAACCAGTCCTCGAGGGCGTCGCCCTCGCCGCGGCGGATCGCGCGCTGCAGCGCGGTCAGGTCCTCGCTGAAGCGCTGAATGACGTCGAGCACCGCCTCGCGGTTGTTGAGGAAGATGTCGCGCCACATCACGGGGTCGGACGCGGCGATCCGCGTGAAATCGCGGAACCCGCCGGCGGAAAAGGCGATGACCTCGGATTTGAGGTCGTCGCCGAGCGCGGTCGCGGTGCCGACGATCGTGTAGGCGATGAGGTGCGGCAGATGCGAGGTCATCGCCAGCACCCGGTCGTGATGCTCGGCGGGCATCGTTACCACGCGCATCTTGGCGAGCCGCCACAGCGCCGTGACCTTTTCGAGCGCGGCCGGATCGCCGTCTGCAAGCGGCGTCAGGATGCACCAGCGGTCGGCGAACATCTCGGCGAAGCCCGCCTCGGGTCCGGAATGTTCGGTACCGGCGACCGGGTGGCCGGGCACGAAATGCACGCCTTTGGGCAGCTCGGGCGCGATGTCGCGGATCGCGGCCTCCTTGACCGAGCCGACATCGGTGACGATCGCCCCCGGCTTCAACGCCGGGGCGATCTTGCGCGCAATATCGGCGTAGGCAGAAAGCGGCGTCGCCAGCACGACAAGGTCGGCATCGGCGACCGCGGCGGCAGGATCGTCGGTCGCCTCATCGGCAATCTCGAGCCGCCGCACCGCGGCAAGCGTCTCGGCGCGGCGGGCGCAAGCGGTGATGTGGGCCGCGGGCAGGTCGCGGCGAATGACCCGCGCCAGCGACGAGCCGATCAGCCCGATCCCGACGATCGCGATGCGGTCGAAAAGCGCTTCCGGCATCAGCTGGCCATGAACTCCGCGAGCGTCGCGGCGACCTTCTCGTTTTCCTCGCCCGTGCCGACCGTGATGCGGATGCGGTCGGGCAGGCCGTAGCCGCCCATCTTGCGGGCGAGGATACCGCGCGACTGCAGGAAGCGGAACGCGGCGTCGGCATTGTGCTTGCCGTCGTCGGGAAAGCGCGGCAGCACGAAATTGCCGACGCTCGGGGTCGGCGCGAGGCCGAGCCCCGCCATCCGCTCGTTGAGCCAGGGCTGCCAGCGATCGTTATGCGCGCGCGCCCTTTCCAGCGCCTCGGTATCGCGCAGCGCGGCGACACCGGCCGCCAGTGCCGCGGCGCTGATGTTGAACGGTCCGCGCACCCGGTTCAGCACATCGGCGATCGCCAACGGGAAATAGCCCCAGCCCAGCCGCAAACCAGCGAGCGCGTAGATCTTAGAGAATGTCCTGAGCATCACGACGTTGTCGGCCTGGTCGACCAGCTTGGCGCCGGGATCGTAATCGTTGCGGTTGACGAACTCGGCATAGGCCGCGTCGATCGCCAGGATCACATTGCCGGGCAGCCCGGCATGGAGCCGCGCCATCTCGCTCACCGACAGGTAGGTGCCGGTCGGGTTGTTCGGGTTGGCGACAAAGACCAGCCGGGTCTGCGGCGTGACCGCGGCGAGGATCGCGTCGACATCGGCGGTGAGCTCGCGCTCCGGCGCCGCGATCGGCGTCGCGCCGACCGCCTGGGCGCCGATCGGGTACATCAGGAAGCCGTGCCGGCTGTA
>DASZLY010000331.1:0-11509 GCA_035552135.1 Allostellaceae bacterium
CCGAAAAGCCCCTCTCCCGCTCGCGGGAGAGGGAGGGGCCGACGCCGCAGGCGTGGAAGGGCGAGGGTCTGCGTAGCTCTCCACCTTCAGCTTCGCGTCGTTGTCGAGCACCCAGTCGACCTCGGGCATCGCCGCGTAGCCCGCCGGCGCGAGCGTCGCGGCGCAGCCGGTGACGATGAGCCGCGCACCGGGATGCGCGCGCCGCGCGCGGCGGATCGCCTGGCGCGCCTGGCGCTCGGCCTCGGCGGTGACCGCGCAAGTATTGACGATGACCGCGTCGGCGAGCCCCGCCTCCTGCGCGGCGCGGCGCATCACCTCGCTCTCGAACGCGTTGAGCCGGCAGCCGAAGGTGATGATCTCGGGCGGCGCCACGCTCACCCCTCCAGCAGCGCGCTGTCGAAATACCCTTCGAAGCTGGTCGCCGCCGGCCCCGCCATCAGGACATGCCCCTCGCCTGGCCAGGCGATCTCGAGTTCGCCGCCGTCGAGCAGCACGGTGACGCGCGCGTCGACGAGGCCGCGGCGATGCGCCGCCACCATCGCGGCGCAGGCGCCGCTGCCGCAGGCACGGGTGATGCCGGCGCCGCGCTCCCAGACGCGAAAGCGCATCGTCGCCCGGTCCTTGACGGTCGCGACGCCGATATTGGCGCGCTCGGGGAACAGCGGATCGGTTTCCAGCGACGAGCCCAATCCTTCGAGCTCTTTGCGCGCGATCGCATCGGCGTCGGCGACAAAGAAGGTCGCGTGCGGATTGCCGATATTGGTGCATACCGGATCGGCGAGCGGCCCGCGCCGCAGATCGACGTGCAGCGTGTCCATTTCGCGCGACAGCGGGATGTCGCGCCAGCCGAAGCGCGGCTCGCCCATATCGACGGTCGCGATGCCGGTGCTATCGAGCGTGGCCGGCAAGAGACCGGCCGCCGTCTCGATCTGCACCGTGCGCCGCCCGGTCTCCCGGGCGATCAGCGCCGCGACGCAGCGCGTG
This sequence comes from Allostellaceae bacterium, assembly GCA_035552135.1. Taxonomy (GTDB): domain Bacteria; phylum Pseudomonadota; class Alphaproteobacteria; order ATCC43930; family CGMCC-115725; genus DATARH01. Next base: position 985 of record DASZLY010000331.1, read on the forward strand.
CCGTTGCCGCAGGCTTCCGCCTCGCTGCCGTCGGGGTTGAGGATGCGCAGAAACACCTGCGCCCGCGCATCGCGCGGCGGTTCGAGCAGCAGCACCTGGTCGCAGCCGATCCCGGTATGGCGATCGGCCAGCGCGCGCGCCGCCGCCGCGCCGATCGGATGAGGATCGCGGCGCTGGTCGAGCACGACAAAATCGTTGCCGAGCCCGTGCATCTTGCGGAAGGCGATGCGCGTCATGACCCGCTTATATTGCGGCGCGGCGGCCGCTGTCCAACCCGGTTCCCGCGTCGGGTCAAGTTCGGCTCCAGCCGGGAGCCGCGCGTAGGCGCGGCTCATCTGAAAAACTAGCCGCGCGCGTGACGATGCGAGCTGACGACCCGCGTCGTCTTGGCGGCGCCATGCGGCCGGGCCGCGACATGCGCCGAATGCGTCCGGCTGCTGCCATGCGCCGCGACGCGCGTCGCCAAATGCGTCCGGCTGCTGCCATGCGCGGCGACGCGCGTCGCCGAACGGCCATGCACGGCGACATGCCGCGCGACAACCCGCTCGCCACGGCGTCCGCGAATGGCGGGACCGCGCGGCGCCGCCATCGCGACGTGCTGGCGCGCGCGCGGTGTCGGCGCGACCGCGGCGGTTGCGCGCGGCGGCTCGGCGGAACCGTGGTTCGCATAGAGATCGCCGCGCCGGGTCTCGGAGGACGGTCCCTGCAACGGCCCCGCCTCGTTGCTGAAATAGTTCGGCACCGAGGGCGGGACGTGGAAGTTCTTGGACCCGTTGCCGGTATCGGCGGCGCGCGCCTCCGCGGCAAGGAAGAGGACGGTCATCGCAAGCGAAATGGCAATCCGCCGGGGGCGCGAACGCGAGAGCATCGCCCTCTGTAGCGGAAGCGACGCCCAAAAGGGAGCAAAACCGTGTTTCAACCGTCCGCCGCTCCTGGCCGCGCCGCTAGCGGCGGCCCTGCCACTCGGCGAGCGACATGCGATCCATCAGGAACAGATCGCTGGTGCGCGCGTACCAGCCTTTGCCGTGCATGCGGCCGACAAGGCCGATCTTGTCGGTTTTGACGTAGAACTTTTCCATGTCCATCAGGTCGTCGCGGACATGGACGTGGATGACCCGGCCGACCTCCAGCATCGAATTGCCGCCGAGCGACAGGCCGGTGATGCGCTTGCATTCGAAACTGACGGGCGACTCGGCGATGCGCGGCGGCTTGACCCCGGCGCATGGGACCGCGGTGAGCCGGGCGACTTCGAGTTCCTCGATCTCGTGCGGAAAATCGACCGCGCAGATGTTCATCCGCTCGGCGATCGCCTCGTCGACCAGATTGACGACGAACTCGCCGGTGTCGCGGATGTTCTGCTCGGTGTCCTTATAGCCGCCCTCGGCGCCCTCGCCGTTGATGCCGAGCACCACCACCGGCGGGTTCGAGCTCACCGCGTTGAAGAAGCTGAACGGCGCGGCGTTGACCTTGCCGGTGAGATCGACCGTCGTCGCCAGCGCGATCGGCCGCGGCACCACCGTGCTGATGAGCAGCTTGTAGCCGTCCTGGGCCGGGATCTTGGCGAGGTCAAAGTGCATCGGCGTGGTCTCCGCGGTTCGTTCGAGCGGCAGGCATAGTGCACAACCGCATGGGTTGGCTCAATCGGCGGCCGCCGGCTGCGGTGCCGGGCGCGGCGGGCGCAGCAGCAACAAGAGCGGCAGCGAGGCAAACGAGATCAGCATCATCAGCTTGAAATCGTCGACATAGGCGACCATCGCCGCCTGGCGGGTGACTTCGGCGTTGAGCGCGGCGATCCCGGGTTGCGTGGTGAGGCTGAAATGCGTGCCGAGATAGGGCGCGCGGACGAGCGGGTTGTCCGGCCGCAGCGCCTCGACGAGCCGCGCATGCACCGCCTGGGTGTTCTGGACCAGCTCGGCGACGAGGATCGGGATGCCGACGCTGCCGCCGAGATTGCGCATCAGCCCGCGGAGCGCCGTGCCTTGGGTGAGGATGTGGCGCGGCAGGTTGGACAGCGCGATCATGTTGAGCGGCACCGCCGTGCAGCCGAAGCCGAAGCCTTGGATGAGTCCCGAGGTGACGATCTCCCGCTCATCCATCAGCAGCGAGAATTGCGTCATCTGCCACAGCGCGACGCCGATCATCACCAGCCCCGCGCCGAGGATCAGGCGCACGTCCACCCGGTTGATGAGCCGGGCGACGACAATCATCCCTAGCATCGTGCCGATGCCGCGCGACGCCATCGCGAGGCCAGTCGTCAGCACCGGGTAGTTCATCAGCTCCTGCATCATCAGCGGTAACAGCGCCAGCGTGCCGTTCATCGTGATGCCGATCAGGAAGATCAGCACCGTGCCGGCGACAAACGGCGTGTTCTTCAACAGGTCGCGGTTGAGAAACGAGCGGTCGGTCGCGGTCGCCGTGTGCACCGTGAGCAAATAGAGCGCGAGCAGCCCGATCGTCGCCTCGACGCAAATCTCGGTCGAGCTGAACCAGTCTTTGATCTCGCCGCGGTCGAGCAGCAGCTGGAGCGCGCCGACGGCGAGGCTCAAGGTGACAAAGCCGAAAGCGTCGAACGGTTCGCGATGAGCCGGGCGCGACTCCTTGATAAAGGTCGCGATGCCGATCGCGGACAAAATCCCGACCGGCAGATTGATGTAGAACACCCACCGCCAGCCAAAGCTGTCGGTCAGCCAGCCGCCGAGCGCCGGCCCGGCGATCGGCCCCAAGATCGTCCCCATGCTGAACACCGCCATCGCCGAGCCATGCCGTTCGGGCGGATTGATCGACAGCAGGGTCGCCTGCGACAGCGGCACCAGGGCGGCGCTGCCGAAGCCCTGGAGAATGCGGAAGGCGACCAGTTGCGGCAGGTTCGCCGCGGCGCCGCACAGCGCCGACGAGACGGTAAAGATGATCACCGAGGCGAGGAAAATCTCCTTGATCCCGAGCCGGCCGGCGAGCCAGCCGGTCAGCGGCATCGCGATCGCGGTCGAGACGATATAGGACGTAAGAACCCAGGCGACCTGTTCCTGGCTGGCCGAGAGGCTCCCCTGGATATGCGCCAGGGCGACATTGGCGATGGTATTGTCGAGCCCCCGCATGATGACCGAGAGCATGATCGAGAACGTGATCAGCCTGCGGTTGGCCGCGCCGGCCTGCGCTCCTCTCACGCCGCCGCTTTCATGCGGCCCCTCAGGCTGCTCGCTGCCAGTGTCCGTCCCCTTCGCGGCGAGTATACGCGGGAATCGGCGGATGCCACGGGTTCTCAACACCGCGCGGGAACGAGAACGGTCAGCTTGACGTCCGGGTGCCCGGCCAACTCGAACGTCACCTGCTCGAAGCGCAGGAAGCCGTCGCGCGGGTGCTCGAAGGTGCGCTCGCCACCCTCGCGGCCGAGCACGCCGTGCTGCTCCCACATCTGCGCGAAATCGGCGCTGTCGCGGCGCAGCTCATCGATCAGCCGGCGCAGCACCGGATCGTCGAGATGCGCGCCGCAATGCGCGCGGAACTCGGCGACGACGCGGCGCGCGCGCCCCTCCCAGTCGCAGATCAGCGAGCGCGCCCCCGGCACGAGAAAGATGAAGCGCAGCAGGTTCCTGTCGCCGCTGCCGTCGAGCCAGCCGGCAAAAAGCCGCTCAGCCGGCGCGTTCCAGGCGCGCGCGTTCCAGCCGCGGTCGAGCACATAGGCCGGCGCTTCGATCGCCGCGACGCAGGCGGCGACCGCCGCCGGCAGATCGTCCGCCGCGCCAGCGCCGGAATCGGAGTCGCGCTTTCCCGCCAGCTCGAACAGATAGGCGCGCTGCGCCCGGTCGAGCCGCAGCGCCTGCGCCAGCCGCGCCAGCGCCGACGGTGACACCGAGACGTCGCGGCCCTGCTCGATCCAGGTGTACCAGGTGGTGCTGAGCCCGGCGAGCTCGGCGATTTCCTCACGCCGCAGACCCGGCGTGCGCCGGCGGCGCGCCGCGACCAGGCCGACCGACGCCGGCGTCACCCGCTCGCGCTGGGCGCGGATGAAATCCCCCAGCTCGCGGCGGCGCTCTAAATCTGCTGCGTCATCCATGGTGGCACTTATACCAGGATGAATTGCCATCTTAAACGGGTAGAAAAGAACGCCTATAAGTCGCCCGATGACCCCGCGATTGACAGAAACCGGCACGGCGACTAGCGTCCGTCCGCGCTTCCGACGGGAATGTTGGAGCCCTCCCGATTGTGGGAGACGGCCGGTCCGCGAGTTTCGCGCGCCGGCCCGCGATGCGTTGGAGCCACGGTAGGTCGCATGTTCGATACTCTGAGCGATCGTCTCGGCGGAATTTTCGACCGGCTGCGCGGCCGCGGCGCGCTCTCCGAGGACGATGTCGGCGCGGCGATGCGCGAGATCCGCGTGGCGCTGCTCGAGGCTGACGTCGCGCTGCCGGTGGTGCGCGACTTCATTGCCGCGGTGCGCGAGCAGGCGATCGGCCAGGATGTCATCCGCTCGGTGACGCCCGGACAGATGGTGGTCAAGATCGTCCATGACCATCTGGTTCAGACCCTCACCGGCGACGGGGCCGACAACGCCAATGCCCAAGGCGGGCTCGACCTCAACGCACCGGCGCCGGTCGGCGTCGTGCTGGTCGGCTTGCAGGGCTCGGGCAAGACCACGACCGCCGCCAAGATCGCGCTGCGGCTCAAGACCCGCGAGCGCAAGAAGGTGCTGATGGCCTCGCTCGACGTGCAGCGGCCGGCGGCGCAGGAGCAGCTCGCCCAGCTCGGGCGGCAGGTCGGCGTCACGACATTGCCGGTCGTCGCCGGCGAGCGGCCGGTGGCGATCACCCGCCGCGCGCTCGATGTCGCGCGCCGCGAGGGCTACGATGTCGTGCTGTACGACACTGCCGGGCGGCTCGCGATCAACGAAGAGCTGATGCTCGAGGTCGCCGCGGTGCGCGAGGCCGCCCAGTCGCACCAGACGATCCTCGTCGCCGATGCGATGACCGGCCAGGACGCGGTCAACGTCGCCAAGGCGTTCGGCGAGCGCGCCGGGGTCAGCGGCATCGTGCTGACCCGCGTCGACGGCGATGCGCGCGGCGGCGCTGCGCTGTCGATGCGCGCGATCACCGGCAAGCCGATCGTTTTTATCGGCACCGGCGAGAAGATCGAGGCGCTGGAGCCGTTCCATGCCGAGCGTATCGCCGGCCGCATCCTCGGCATGGGCGACATCGTCAGCCTGGTCGAGAAAGCGGCCGAGACCGCCGACCAGGACGAGGCCGAGCGGCTCGCCAAAAAGCTCGAAAAGGGCAATTTCGACCTCGACGATCTCGCCGGCCAGCTGCGTCAGCTGCGCCGCATGGGCGGGATGTCCTCGATGCTCGGCATGCTGCCGGGCATCGGCAAGATCAAGAAACAGATCGACGCCGCCAATATCGACGAAACCGTCATCAAGCGGCAGGAGGCGATCATCGGTTCGATGACCAGGGCCGAGCGCAAGAACCCCAATTTGCTCAACGGCTCGCGCCGCCGCCGCATCGCCACCGGCTCGGGCACCACCGTCCCTGACGTCAACCGGCTGATGAAGCAGTATCAGGACATGTCCGGGATGATGAAGCGCATGAAAAAGCTCGGTCAGAAGGGCATGATGCGGCATGGCATGTCGGCGCTGATGCCGGGCGCATTTCGCTAGATCAAACGCTTAGACGCAAGACACTGAGAAAGAACGAGAGGTTTGGCATGGCATTGAAGATCCGGCTGGCGCGCGGCGGCGCAAAAAAGCGGCCGTTCTACAGCATCGTCATCGCCGACGCGCGCAGCCCGCGCGACGGCCGCTTTATCGAGAAGGTCGGGACCTATAACCCGATGCTCGAGCGCGACCACGCCGATCGCGTAACGCTGAAGGAAGAGCGGCTGAAGCATTGGCTCGGCGTCGGCGCGCAGCCGACCGAGCGCGTCGCCCGCTTCCTCGGCAATGCCGGGTTCATGGCAAAGCCGGAGATCCGTGAGACGCCGGCCAAGTCCGCGCCCAAGAAGAAGGCGCAGGAGCGCGCGAAGGCAGCCGAGGAAGCGGCCGGCGCCGCGGCCGGCAACTAGCGTAACGGACGAGCTTCGCGATGTCTTCTGCCCGTCATTCCGGGGCACGCCAACGGCGTGAACCCGGAACCCATGAACACGGACCGGCGCCCATGGGGCGGGAGTCCGTGTCCATGGGTCCCCGCCTGCGCGGGAATGACGATGTCGGTGCGAAGAACGCGCGCGTCTGCATGGCGATTGTCGGCGCGCCGCATGGGGTGCGCGGCGCGGTGCGGATCAAGAGCTTTACGGACATCCCCGAGGCGGTCGCGAATTACGGCGCGCTCGAAGACGAGAGCGGTGCACGGCGCTTCACCTTGCGGGTCACCGGCGCGGCAAAGGGCGACGGCATGGTGATCGGCCAGCTCTCGGGCGTCGTCGATCGCGACGCGGCCGAGGCGCTGCGCGGCCTGCGACTTTACGCGCCGCGCGCGGCCCTGCCGGCGCCGGCGGAGGACGAGTTCTATTACGCCGACCTGGTCGGTCTGGCGGCGCTGCTCGAAGACGGCAGCCGCCTCGGCGAGGTTGTCGCGGTGCACGATTTCGGCGCCGGCGACGTCATCGAGATCGCCCGCGACAAGACCAAAGGCCAGGGCGGCCAGCCGGTGCTGGTGCCGTTCACCCGCGCCGCCGTACCGGTCGTCGATATTGCCGGCGGCCGGGTGGTCGTCGCCCCGCCCGACGGCCTCATCGAGGCGTCGGGCGCGCCGGAAACGGTCGGAGACCCGGCATGACCTGGCAGGCCACCGTGCTGACGATCTTCCCGGAGATGCTGCCGGGTCCCCTCGCCCACTCGCTCGCCGGCAAGGCGCTGAAGAGCGGCATCTGGGCATTCGACACGGTCGATATCCGCGACTTCGCGACCGACCGGCACCGTTCGGTCGACGACGCGCCGTTTGGCGGCGGGCCGGGTATGGTGCTGCGCGCGGACGTGCTCGACGCGGCGATCGCCGGCGCCGCCGGCGTCGGGCCGCTCATCAACCTGTCGCCGCGCGGCAGGCCGCTCGACCAGGCGCGGGTGCGCGCGCTCGCCAATGGGCCGGGCGTGCGCCTCATCTGCAGCCGCTTCGAGGGCGTCGACGAGCGGGTGCTGCAAGAGCACCAAGTCGAGGAAGTCAGCCTTGGCGACTTCGTGCTGTCGGGCGGCGAGCCGGCGGCGATCGCGCTGATCGACGCCTGCGTGCGGCTCCTGCCCGGGGTGGTCGGCGCCGCCGATACGTTGGTCGAAGAGAGCTTTGCCGAAGGGCTGCTCGAATACCCCCATTACACCCGGCCGCAAGTGTGGCACGGGCGCACGGTTCCCGACACGCTGGTGTCGGGCGATCACCAGCGGGTTCGCGCCTGGCGCCGGGCCCAGGCGGAACTCCTGACCCGGGAGCGCCGCCCCGATTTGTGGGAACGCTATTGCGCCGCGGCGCCGGAAACAGCCGGCAGCGGTCAGGAGGTCTGAGATGAACCTATTGCAAACCCTCGAAGCCGAGCAGCAGGCGAAGCTTGTCGCCGCCCGCCCGGTCCCGAGCTTCCAGCCGGGCGACACGGTGCGCGTCAGCATCAAGGTCGTCGAAGGCGAGCGCGAACGCATCCAGGCCTTCGAGGGCGTCTGCATCGCCCGCAAGAATGCCGGGATCAACTCGAACTTCACGCTGCGCAAGATCAGCTATGGCGAGGGGGTCGAGCGCATCTTTCCGCTCCATTCGCCGCGCATCACGCTGATCGAGGTGGTGCGCCGCGGCGCCGTGCGCCGCGCCAAGCTCTATTACCTGCGCGGCCTCACCGGCAAGGCGGCGCGCATCGCCGAGCGTTCGCGCGACAGTACGCGCCACCAGGCCGATGCCGAATCGTGAATTTGCCGAGTTTTTCCGGGAGTAGTCCGATGCCCCAGCCACGCACCCTGTTCGACAAGATCTGGGACGCACATGTCATCGCCCCCCAGGGCGAAGGCACCTATCTCATCTATATCGACCTGCACCTCATCCACGAGGTGACGACGCCGCAGGCCTTCGAGGGCCTGAAGCTCGCCGGGCGCAAAGTGCGCCGGCCCGACCAGACGATGGCCGTCGCCGACCACAACATCCCGACGATCAACCGCGTCGCCGGAGTTTCGGGCATCACCGAGCCGGATTCCCTGCTCCAGGTCCAGACGCTGGAGCGCAACGTCAAGGAATTCGGCGTCCCCTATTTCCCGATCACCAGCATCGACCAGGGCATCGTCCATGTGATCGGCCCCGAGCAGGGCCTGTCGCAGCCGGGCATGACCATCGTCTGCGGCGACAGCCATACCGCGACGCATGGCGCGATGGGCGCGCTCGCCTTCGGCATCGGCACGTCGGAGGTCGAGCATGTGCTCGGCACCCAGACGCTGATCCAGGCGCCGGCCAAGAACATGCTGATCCAGGTCGACGGCGCGCTCGGCACCGGCGTCAGCCCGAAGGACGTGATCCTCGCGATCATCGCCAAGATCGGCACCGCCGGCGGCACCGGACATGTCTTCGAGTACGCCGGCAGCACCTTCCGCGAGATGTCGATGGAAGGCCGCATGACGGTCTGCAACATGTCGATCGAGGCCGGGGCCCGGGCCGGGCTCGTCGCCCCTGACGACAAGACCTTCGCGTACATGATGGGCCGGCCATACGCACCCAAGGGCGCCGCCTGGGAGCAGGCGCTCGCCTACTGGAAGACGCTGCCCTCCGACCCCGGCTCGAGCTACGACAAGGAAGCGCATCTCGACGCCGCCGACATCGCGCCGCATGTCACCTGGGGCACCAACCCGGAGATGGCCGCGCCGGTCACCGGCCGGGTGCCCGACCCGGCGCAGATCGCCGACCCGCTGCGCCGCGCCGCGGTCGAGCGCGCGCTGCAATACATGCAGCTGCAGCCCAACACGCGCCTCACCGACGTGCCCGTGCAGCGCGTCTTTATCGGCTCGTGCACCAACAGCCGCATCGAGGATTTGCGCGCCGCCGCGGCGATCGCCAAGGGCCGCAAGGTCGCCGACGGCGTCACCGCGCTGGTCGTGCCGGGCTCGGGCCACGTCAAGCACCAGGCGGAGGAGGAAGGGCTCGACCGCGTCTTCGTCGAGGCCGGGTTCGAATGGCGCGACGCCGGTTGCTCGATGTGCATGTCGATGAACGACGACAAGGCGATGAACGGCGAGCGCGTCGCCACCACCTCGAACCGCAATTTCGAGGGCCGCCAGGGCAAGAACGCCAAGTCGCACCTGATGGGCCCGGCCATGGCCGCCGCCGCCGCCGTCACCGGCCATCTCGCCGATGTGCGTGACATGGGTTGACGGTGCCGCGGAGTGGAAAGAACAGACTATCGCTACGGCGTTTGCACGATTCAGTCTATGAACAGCCTGGTAGCGCCCGCTGGAGCCTTGAGTACCATCGGAGAAGAACGACCGAAGAGATCGTTGAATCGCTTCGGCCGGGAGCGGATTCGCCGCTGATGGTCAAGACTGATGGCACGATCGTGCAAGGCAACACGCGTATCAAGGTACTCCAGGAACGCGGCTATCCGGTCGACGATCTGGAACGGGACCCTTCGCCATGACTATCTCCAAGGTTGGTGACCCCAGCGGCTGGGATATCGGCGTGCTGGTCGAAGCGGTGGGCCTGCTGGACGATACGCGCCGCCGCGCGGCGCTGGCGGTTTTTGCGCATCATCTGACTGTCGAGATCCGCGTCGCGCTGGACGAACCAATGCCCCATCCTGGCTTAGACCGGATTAGGCAGCTTAACGAGTTCCTTCATCATCTCACCAGCCGCCTACACCCGGACGAGAGACGATCAGCCGAGGACGACAGATCGCTTCTTGAGGCATTCTCGGCCGACGCGGCAAGGGTTGGCGTGGAGAAAGGCCTGAAGAGAGGCCTGGTGATCGCGGTACGGAACGCGCGGCTCAAGTCAACGCGGCCGGTTCCCGCACTCTAACGAACAAGTTCAAGAGGCTCCGACATGGACAAATTCACCACTCTCACCGGCGTCGCCGCACCGTTGCCGATCGTCAATCTCGACACCGACAAGATTTTCCCGGCGATCTACCTGAAGACGATCAAGCGCACCGGGCTGGCGCAATGGCTGTTCCAGGAAATTCGCTTCCGCCCGGACGGCTCGGAGAACCCGGATTTCGTCCTTAACCAGGCGCCCTACCGCGACGCCAAGATCCTGGTCGGGGCGGAGAATTTCGGCTGCGGGTCGAGCCGCGAGCATGCGCCCTGGGCGCTGTTGGATTTCGGCATCCGCTGCGTGATCGCGCCGAGCTTTGCCGACATCTTCTATAACAACTGCTTCAAGAACGGCATTTTGCCGATCCAGGTGCCGAAGGAAATCTGCGACGAGCTGATGGAAGACGCCAAGAAGGGCGCCAACGCGGTGATGACGATCGACCTCGAAAGCCAGACCATCTCGCGCCCCGACGGCGAGAAGGTGCATTTCGAGCTCAACGCGTTTCGCAAGCACTGCCTGTTGAACGGCCTCGACGATATCGGCCT
>DASZLY010000332.1:0-5006 GCA_035552135.1 Allostellaceae bacterium
GCCCTACGTGCCGCACCAGGAGATCAACGCCTCCAGCGACGAGACGCTCGAATGCGTGCTGGTGCGCAGCGACAACGAAGCGGTGGTCGTCAACCTCGACATCGAGCCGGTCGAAAAGCCCGAGCAAGTCCTCTGGGTCGATCCGATCCACAAGAAATAGGGTTACTCGATTGCGTTCGGCCGGCGAATGCGGATCCGTCCGTCCTCGACCAGAACGATAGCGCCCGCAGCCAGCGCGTCGCCGGCCGTTGCGATGGCTGTCATCAACCGGTTCAGCATATGCGCTCGGCGTGACGACCGCAGGCGCAAGAGCACAACGCCGGGAGCTCCCGAGCCGACGGAACCGGCTATGTCCCCGAAATCGAGATCAAATGTTACGACGACGCGGTCCTCTGCCGCTGCGCGTTCGAACAACGCGCGATCCGACATCTCGCCTGATCCGAGATTGCGTGCATGGACCGCGTCGTGCCCCGACGCCCGCAGCGTCTCGCTCACTAAAGGCGAGATGTTCATGTCGAGCAGAAAGCGCATCTCGGCCCTCTCAGACCGGGGCAACCTCCTCGCGCGCGAGCCAAGCCGCATAAGCTAAGGCTTGGCGAATATCTTCGGCTTCGAGATCGGGATAGTCGCCTAAGATTTCCTCGCGAGATACTCCCTCCGCGATGAGGCCGACGATCATCCCGGCGGTGATCCGCAAACCGCGAATACACGCCCGGCCACCCATCTTCCCGGGCTCGAAAGTGATCCGGTCCAGGTCCCGAAGACCGCGCTGGCCGTCTGGCATCGCATAACGCCTTCTGCAAAGGACGGCCAAACTATACCCTATATAGGGAAAGATGGTGATCCCTCGGACAGGAACGTCGATGCCAATAGTGCTCGCCACCGCAACACCGGGCGGCGGTTTTCCGCTTTATGGCGGGGTCGTTGCCGATGTCGTCAACGCGATCGACCCGTCGCTCGCGGTCGAGTGCCGCAACACTAAGGGCTCGACCGAGAACGTGCCGTTGCTGGAGGCGGGGCAGGTCGATCTCGGCCTCGTCACGGGTGAGGTGGCGATCGAGCGGTTCGGGCGCAACGCCGGGCTGTCGATCCTGACCGCGATGTATTCGACTGCCGGCATGTTCATCGTGCGTGGCGACAGCCCGGCGCGGACGATCGCCGACCTCATGGGCAAGCCGGTGGCGTTTGGTGCGGCGGGGTCGGGGCTGGTGGTGTTGGCGCGCACCGTCCTCGACGGGATGGGGCTCGACATCGAGCGCGACTTCCAGGCGATCTATCTGGAACGCGCCGGCGACGGCCCGGCGATGGTGCTGGACGGCAGCGCCGCGGCGCTGTGGGGCGGCGGCATCGGCTGGCCGGGTTTCGCGCGCGTCGCCGAGGCGAGCGGAAGGTTCATCGCACCGAGCGCCGCCGAGGCGATGCAAATCCGCGCCAAACACGCGTTCCTGAAGCCGCTGACCGTGCCTGCCGCTTCCTATCCCGGGCAGAGCACGGAGATCCAATCGGTCGGCTCGTGGTCGTTCGTCCTGGCGCGCCCAGGGCTGCCCGACGAGACGGGCTATCGCCTGGCGAAAGCTTTGCACCAGGGCGAGGCAACGTTCGCCGAGAAGCTCGACCAGGCGAAGGAAACCACCGCCGCCAACACCGCCGCCGCCGCGCCCGACCCGGCGCTGATCCATCCCGGCGTCGCGCGCTATCTGAAGGAAATCGGTGCGCTCCATTGATTCGTTGCCGTTGCGAGCGGAGCAACGCACGGGTGAGGGGCAGTCTCAAAACCGCTCGAACGCACGCCGCACCTTTTCAAGAAACCGCGTCGTCTGGTCCGACGTCTTCGATTCGATGCTGTAGAGCGCGTGGATGCGCGTCTTCACATGCCGGGTGCTAAGCCCGCGAATGCCGGTATGGATGACCGCGCGCACGGGGTCGCGCAGCACCAGCTTGATGAGCCACCACGGCGCGCCGTAAGTCGTCACCACGCCGAGCTTCCGGAGCCGGTGCAGTGACGGCTCCATCCGTCCGCCGGTATGCAGGTGAAAGGCGACGCCGTTGATCCAGACCCGGTCGAAATAGCCCTTGAGAATCGCCGGCATGCCGAACCACCACACCGGAAAGCACAACACCAGCGCATCGGCGGCGCGAAGCCGCTCAACATGGTGCTCGACCGCGCCGAGCTCGGGGTTGGGGGTGTTGTGCGCGCGCCGTTCGGCTGGGGTCATGACGGGATCGAACCCCATCGCGTAGAGGTCGCAATCGTCGACCTCATGCCCGGCGGCACTTAGCGCCTCAACCACAGCGTGGTGCAGCGCCGCCGCGAAACTGTCGCTGAGCGGGTGGGCGTAGATTACCAGAACACGCATCCGTCATTCCTCGCGCGGCGACTCATGCTAGCATCGCCGCCCGTAAACGCTGTGACGGAGGAAACCATGCGCGGAGTCGTCTTCACCGGCGGGCGCGAGCTCGAGCTGATGACCTTCCCCGACCCGACGCCGGGTCCCGACGAGGTGGTCATCGAGATGAAGGCCTCGGGAATGTGCGGCAGCGACCTCCACCAGTACCGCCGCCCGAAATCCGGCGGCGAGACCGGCGGGCTCGCCGCACCCTCGGCGCCGACCATCGGCGGGCACGAGCCGTGCGGCATCGTCGCCGCGGTGGGCAGCGCGGTCAGCCCGTCGCTCGCCAAGGTCGGGCAGCGCGTCATGGTGCATCATTACGAAGGCTGCCGGGTGTGCGGGCATTGCCGCTCGGGCTGGTCGCAGCTGTGCCAGGAAACCTCGGTCAAGGTCTACGGCAATAACGCGCATGGCGGCCACGCCGCCTATATGAAGGTGCCGGCGTTTACCGTGGTGCCGCTGCCCGACGAGCTGTCGTTCACCACCGGCGCCGCGATCGCGTGCGGCACCGGGACCGCCTACGGCGCGCTGCGCCGCATCCGTCTTTCCGGCAACGACACCATCGCGATCTTCGGCCAGGGGCCGGTCGGGCTGTCGGCGACGCAGCTCGCGGCGGCGATGGGCGCGCGGGTCATCGCCCTCGACGTCAGCGAGGAGCGGCTCGCCCGCGCCAAGGAATTCGGCGCCGCCGCGACCGTCAACCCGCGCTCCAACGACCCCATCGGCGCGATCAAGGATTTGACCCACGGCTACGGCGCCGAGTTCACGCTCGACACCTCGTCGCAGCCCGAAGGCCGCATCGCCGCCGTGCGCGCGACCAAGGTGTGGGGCACGACCTGCTTTGTCGGCGAGCGCAACAAGGTCGAGATCGATGTCAGCCCCGACATGCTGCGCAAGCAGCTGACGATTGTCGCGTCATGGACCTTCTCGTCGATCGGCCAGGAGGAATGCGCCCGCTTCGTCGCCGACCGCGGCATCGACGTCGAGGCCCTATTCACCCATCGCTGGAAGCTCGACCAGGCCGACGAGGCCTACAAATTGTTCGACACGCAAACCACCGGCAAAGGCGTGTTCCTGATGTAGCAACAAGCGAGCGCCTCGCAGGAGCCGAGGTCCTGACGGCGGACCGGATGGACTTTTGATACATACTTTCTATATATGACGGCGCGCGAGATCATTCGGAGGCTGGAAGCTGATGGCTGGCGAGAGGTGCGGTCACGCGGCTCGCACCGGCAGTTTCGGCATCCCACGAAGACGGGTCTGGTCACCATTGCCGTGCACGGGAATCGCGATCTCAAAATCCGCGACCTCGCCTCGATCGAGCGGCAAAGCGGGATCAAATTACGGAGCTGAACGGTGGATGCGCGGTTTTACAGAGCCCTGATCATTCAGGATGAGGGTGACCTGCCGGAGGACGGATACGGCGTGGTTTTCCCCGACCTGCCCGGCTGCACAAGCGGCGGCGACACGGTCGAGGAGGCTTATGAGCATGCCTTTGAGGCGCTTGCTCTGCATATCGAGGGGATGAGCGAGGAAGGCCTTGCACTCCCCGAGCCGACGCCGTTTAACGGGGCATTGCCGCATTGGCTAGAGGATGTAGCGGGCAGGATTGAGCGGGCTGTGCTGGTGCCCGTCAAGATTCCCGGACGGGCCATTCGAATAAGCATCACGATGGATAAGGGCTTGCTGGGCCGCCTGGACGCGATGGCGGCGGCGAGCGGCGATACGCGCTCCGGGTACATTGCCGAAGCTGTCAGACGGCGAATGGAGCACGGACCGAACTCGCGTTGACCTGAACTGGAGGCTCCGATGAACGACGTGATGACCAATGTGAAACCCGCCCAGCCGACCGCGAGCACGCCGGGCATGAAGGGCCAGGACAAGCTCACCGCGCTCGCCTCGCGCTATGTCGATGTCGACGATCTGGCGTGGAAGCCGACGCCCTGCGCCGGCATCGAGATGAAGGTGCTGGTCGAGGACACCGCGACCGGGCTGATGACCGCGCTGTTCCGCTGGCAGCCAGGCGCCGAATTGACGCTGCACGAGCATGTCGAGATCGAGCAGACCTTTGTCCTCGAAGGCAGCCTCGCAGACGAGGAAGGCGAGGTCACCGCCGGCAATTACGTCTGGCGGCCCAAGGGCAACCGGCACAGCGCCCGCTCGCCCAACGGCGCGCTGGTGCTGTCGATGTTCCTCAAGCCGAACATCTTCCTTACCGACGATAAGGCCGGCGTGCAGTTGCGGTGATGCGAAGCGTCATTGCGAGGAGCGAAGCGACGAAGCAATCTCGCGCCGCCTTGGCCCTCCGCCGGCGCGAGATTGCCGCGTCGCGCCGCGCGCTCCTCGCAATGACAAGGAGGAACAATGCCCAAGTCGAAAATCTATCCGTCGTTTGACGCGGCGGTCGCCGACATTCCCGACAATGTGACGATCGGCTTTGGCGGGTTCGCGGTCGTCGGACAGCCGGTGAACCTTTACGGCGCGCTCGCGAAGCAAGGCGCGAAGGGGCTTACCTGCGTGTCGAACGGCACCCGCGGCGGCGCGACGCTGCCCGAGGACGCGCCGACCATGGAGTCGCTGATCGGCAACGACCAGGTGAAGAAGGTCGTCTGCTCG
>DASZLY010000333.1:0-14522 GCA_035552135.1 Allostellaceae bacterium
CGGGCGTACATCTCGGGGGCGACGGCGAGGTAGCCGAGCTTGGCGAGGCGGCGGCAGATGTCCTTGATGTGCTCGTGCACGCCCCAGGCTTCGTGGCAGACCAGGATCACGGCAAACGGCCCGCCTTTATCCGGCATTGCCCGGTAGGCGGGCATGTCGCCGTCGGCGGTCGGCACTTTCACCTCCGCGGCGTCGAGCCCCGCCGTATCGGTGACGATCGTATCGGCCGAGACCGGCCGCCACGCGAGCGCGAAGCCGCTGGCCAGCGACGTCATCACAAAACCGCGACGCGAGAAATTGGAAAACCGATCCGCTGGCGGGAATCCGGGTGCGTGCGTGTCCATGTCTGCCTCCCCGGGATTTGTGGAGGCGACGATAGGCGATCCCGGCGCTTCGACGGAAGCCCCGCTCACTCGGTGTTGATTGTCGCGAGAGGAGTTTAGGCGCGCTTTTCGGCGGCGCCCTCGACGCGACGCTTCAGCCGGCGGATTTCCGGCGACAGCTTGCGGTCGGGCGTCGTCTTGAGGAACGCGTCGATCCCGCCTTTGAACTCGATCGTGCGGATCGCATTGGTCGACAGCCGCAGCCGGATCGCCCCGACGCTGTCCGACAACAGCGAGATGGTCTGCAGATTCGGCAGGAAGCGCCGCTTGGTCTTGCGGTTGGAATGGCTGACATTGTTGCCGACCTGGACACCCTTGCCGGTCACCGGGCATTTGCGCGCCATGCCGTTCCTCGCTTCCGCACCAACAAAAATAGGTTCGCGAACGCCAAGGCGCTCACGGGAGCGCGGGTTGTAAGCGAGCGTGGGCCCGCGGTCAAGATCGGGGCGCCTGTTGCGCCGGCGCGCGGCTGTGCCAAGATCGCCTCCAACCGGGAGGAGACCGTCATGACCTCGATGAAGGAGAAATTCACCAAGGGCGAGCTGGTGCTGTGCATGAATTTGCGCCTCGCGCGCACGGTCGACATCGCGATGGTGGCGAAGGTCGGCGGCTATGATGCGCTCTATGTCGACATGCAGCATGCGCCCTATTCGATCGAGACGACCTCGACGATCTGCGCCGCCTCGATCGCGATGGGCATCACGCCGCTGGTACGCGTCCCGGCGCGCGACAACGGCCAGTGGATGGCGCGCGTACTCGACGGCGGCGCCCAGGGCGTCATCGTCCCCGATGTCGGCACCGCCGCGCACGCCGCCGATGTGGTCAAGGCCTGCCGCTTTCCGCCATTGGGCGCGCGCTCGGTGATGGGGCTGGGGCCGGCGCTCGGCTACCAGGCGGTGCCGCTTGCCGAGCTCAACCCGCGGCTCAACGCCGAGACCGCGGTCATCGTCATGCTGGAGACCGCCGAGGGCATCGAGAACGCCGAGGCGATCGCCGCGGTCGACGGCATCGATTGCCTGCTGATCGGCTCGGGCGATCTGACGACCGATTACGGCATTCCCGGCCAGGTCGACCACCCACGGCTGCGCGCGGCCTACGAGCGGGTCGCCGCGGCGTGCAAGAAACACGGCCGCATCCTCGGCGTCGGCGGCATCCGCCACAACACCAAGCTGCAAGGCGAGCTGGTGCAATTGGGCGCGCGCTTCGTCATCGCCGGCACCGATACCAACTACGTGCTCGCCGGCGCCAAGGCCGACACCGAGGCGCTCAGGAAGATCCCGCTGAATTGATCCCGCCCACACCTCACGCACGCTGTTGACTCTGTCGGAACTGTCTCTCACCGTTCGTGAAGCATCTCTGCAGCTTCGGACCGCACACGCGCAATGAACGAGCCCGAAGCCTCCGCGTGGCGACAATTGATCTCGGCGTTGCACGGGTCCGGCCGCAAGACCGTACTGGCGATCACCGGGGGCGGCAGCGGGGCCATCGGTGAATTGCTTCGTGTTCCTGGCGGCTCTCGGCTGCTGATCGAGGCGCAGGTACCCTACGACGAGCAGGCGCTTTCGGCGTTTCTCGGCTTTGCACCGGCGCAGGCCTGCAGCGCCGACACCGCCATCGCGATGGCACAAGCCGCACGAGCACGCGCAGCCAAGCTGGCGCCGGCGGGCACCGATCTCGTTGGCCTCGGCGCGACGGCGGCGCTGGTCAGCGATCGCCCGCGCAAGGGCGAGCATCGATTTCACATCGCCTACGCCCGCGCCGCCGGCATTGCGCACTGTACGTGCGTGCTGGCGAAGGGCCGGCGCGATCGCGCCGCCGAGGAAGACCTTGTTTCGCGAGCGATCGTGCTCTGGCTCGCCCGTGGCTGCGGGGTTGCCGCGCCATCGCCGCACAGCCTCGTCGATGCGGATGAGCGCTATGTCGAGACGGCAGCCGGGGCCGCGACATGATCGACCGGCTTTTGGCGGGCAAACTGGATCGCGTCACTGTCCGGCCCGATGGGCAAATGATGCTGTCGGCACCGCTTCCCGCCGTGCTGTTCCCCGGTTCTTTCAACCCGATGCACGAGGGACATGTCTTGCTGGCGCGGATTGCCGAAGGGTTTAGCCAGCACCCCGTGGCGTTCGAAATCTCCGTCACGAACGTCGATAAGCCGCCGCTGGCGGGCGAGGCCGTGCGGCAACGGCTCCGGCAATTTGCCTGGAAGGCGACGGTCGAACTTACCAGGGCACCCACCTTCGTCGAAAAGGCGCGACTCTTTCCAGGGACGGTTTTTGTGGTCGGCGTGGATACGGCAGAGCGGCTGTTCAGCGCGAAGTATTATGGCAACGACGAGGCCCGCATGCACGCCGCCCTCGACGAGATCGCCAAGTCCGGGGGCAGCTTTCTGGTGGCCGTTCGCCTCGACGCGGCAGGGCGCGTCCGCGCGCTGAACGACATCCCCGTGCCCAAGCGCTATGCCGGCCTCTTTACCGAAATCCCCGAGCATCGCTTCCGCGTCGACACTTCCTCGTCGGAGATCCGGGCACGGCGAGGTGCGGCTGGTAATTCATAACGAACCAGCATCGACGCCTGCGCTGCGTCAAGCCGCTCATCATGATCCTGCCGGATGGGGTTCAAGTGTCGGCGGTCGGTGCCCTGACGTCACGCTGTCGCGCGCATCGTGCGCCATACCGCCTCCGGCGTCAGCGGCATATCGACATGCGGCACGCCGAGCGCGTCGGCGACCGCGCTGACGATCGACGGCGGCGCGCCGCAGGCGCCGCCTTCGCCGATGCCCTTGACGCCGAGCTCGTTCGACGGGTTGCGCACGGGGTTGAAATCGACGTCGATCGCCGGGAAATCGCCGGCGCGCGGCATCGCGTAATCCATGAACGAGCCGGCGAGGAACTGCCCCGACTCGGGATCGTAGGCGGTGTTTTCGAGCACCGCTTGCCCCAGCCCCTGGCCGACCCCGCCATGCACCTGGCCGATCACCAGCAACGGGTTGATGAGCACGCCGCAATCGTCGACCGCAGTGTATTTGACGACCTCGACATGCCCGGTGTCGGGATCGACCTCGACCTCGGCAACATGCGCGCCGTTGGGGAAATTGCACTCCGTCGCCCGCTTGTAGAGGCAAGTTTCGTCGAGGCCGGGTTCCTCGCCCTCGGGCAGCTTGGCCGGATCCTGCGCCAACCGTGCGACTTCGCGCAGGGTGAGCTTGAGATCGGTGCCGGCGACCTCGAACGCACCGTTGCGGTAAGCCATGTCGGCCGCCGCGGCCTCCAGCACATGCGCGGCAATGCGCTTTGCCTTCTCGATGACCTGGTCGCAGGCGCGCGCCGCCGCGACACCGCCCATCTGCGACGAGCGCGACCCGCCCGTACCGTTGCCGTTCTTGACGAAATCGGTGTCGCCCTGGCGGAAGTCGATCACGTCGAAGGGCACGCCCAGTTTCTGCGAGACGATCTGCGAAAACGCAGTCTCGTGCCCCTGGCCGTGCGAGAATGTGCCCATGATGAGCTCGACCCGGCCGTCGGGCGTCACCTTGACGCTCGCCTGCTCGGTCGGCTGACCGCCCGACGCTTCGATGTAATAACCGAGCCCGATACCGCGCAGCTTCCCGTGACGCTGCGACTCGGCCTTGCGCGCCGCGAAGCCGCGCCAATCGGCGTTGACCAGCGATTTCTCCATCGTCTCCTGGAAATGCCCGGAATCGATCACCATGCCGATCTGGTTTTTGTAGGGCAGTTCCTCGGGCCGGATGAAGTTGCGCCGGCGGATGTCGTCGCGGCCAATGCCGAACGCCGCCGCGCCCTGATCGAGCATCCGCTCCATCTGGTAGCAGATCTCGGGACGCCCGGCGCCGCGATAGGCGCAGACCGGCACGGTGTTGGTAAACGTCACCTTCACCGAAAGCTGCATCGCGGGGACGTGGTAGACCGTGCCGGCGATGCGTGCCCCGGCCATCGTCGAGACGCGCGGCCCGTTATCGGAGAGATAGGCGCCGGCATTGGCCAGGCTGCTCATCCTCAGGCCGAGGATTTTCGCGCCCTCATCGAACGCCATCTCGCCATGGGTGAGATGATCGCGGCCATGCACGTCGCAGAGAAACGTCTCCTGCCGGTCGGCAAGCCATTTGACCGGCCGGCCGAGCTTCTTTGCCGCGAACAGCACCAGCGCGGATTCCGGAAACGTCTTGCCGCGCAGCCCGAACCCGCCGCCGACATCGGGCGAGATCACCCGCAGCTTCTCCTTCGCCACGTTGAGCACATTGGCGGCGAGCGAGCTCTGGACGCGGATCACCCCCTGGGTCGGCGAATGCAGGATGTATTGCTCGTTCGCGGCATCCCAATCGCCAATCGCGACGCGCGGCTCCATCGGGCTGCCGACGACGCGGTTGTTGACGAAATCGAGCGTCACGATCTTCGCCGCCCGGGCGAAGGCGGCTTCGACCGCGGCGCCGTCATGGCTTTCCCAATCGACGCAAAGATTGCTGCCGCGCTCGGGATAGAGCAGCGGCGCGTCCGCCGCATAAGCCGCCTTGAGCCCGGTGACGGCCGGCAGGTCATTGTAGTCGACCGCGATCAGCTCGGCGGCGTCCTTGGCCTGCGCGAGGCTCTCGGCGACGACATAGGCGACCGGGTTGCCGACATAGCGCACCGTGCCGCGCGCCAGCACAGGCCGGGTCGGCGCGAACATCTCGCTGCCGGCGCGGCCCGGCACCTTGGCCTGGGTGGGGATTTCGCCGTAGCCCTCGGCATCGAGGTCGTCGATCGTATACACCGCGAGAATGCCCGGCGCCTGCCGCGCCGCCGCGGTATCGATCGCCCGGATCGTCGCATGCGCGCGCGGCGAGCGCAGGATATAGGCATAGGCCTGGCCCGGCAGGTCGATGTCGTCGGTGAAGCAACCGGCGCCGGTGATGAAGCGCTTGTCCTCGCGCCGCTTCACCGGCTGGCCGATACCGAAAGCCTCGAGGTCGATCGCGCTGCCGTCCATGATTCGCACCCGCTTATGCTGAGAATTGCACCCAGCATAGCCGCTCCGGCCGGTCGGTTGCCAGCGGTGCTCGGCTCAGCGGCAGCGGCACGTTGAAAACGCGGGTTGGGGGGCGGCGAGCCCTGCGGTCAGTTCCGCGCCGTGCCCGCCGACATACCTTGCTCGTACATCGACGGGGTTGCCCCGCTCGGCGAATACGCATTCGCCGGCCGCACCGGCCCTGCCAAAGGCTCGCGCGACAGCGCGAGCCCAAGATACAGCGTGATATTGAGCACCAGCAGGCCGATCGCCAGCACCATCAGTATCGGGTTGAGGTCGTTCGCCGCGCGGTTCATGCGCAACGCCAGCGAGCCGCGCCGCTCTTTTTCATTATTTGGCGACTTGTCGGGGTGCGGAGGCGGCAACTGCATCGGATTAGCGCTTCGCTGGCGATCATCAATTCTTTAGTGACGACGGGCAAACACCGCAGTCTGCCGATCGATCCGGCCACGCCTAGCTGGGCGGCAGTCCCGAAATCTGTCTATTGATCTTGGATGCCATCCATCCGCGCAGGCGCCGCGCTCATGACGCCTCTTGCGTGCCGGCGGCGAGCGCGCGGGCGGCGGTTTCGCCCCAATTTTCGGGGCTGAACTCGACTATGCGGAAGCGGTTGATGTAGGTGCGCTCGAAATCCGCCAGATCCGCGAGCGCGTCGAGATTGAGGATTGTCACCTGCTGCCGCTCGACGCTGACCAGATCCTCCTCGCGCAATTGCCGCAGCGTCTGGTTGACGTACTGGACGCTGAGCCCGAGCGCGTCGGCGAGCATCTCCTGGGTCAGCGGCAGGCGGAACGAATTTTCGCCGGCCATGCCGATCGCCTGTAGCCGGGTCAGCATCTCCAAGAGGAAATGCGCGACCCGTTCGAGCGCCGAGCGGCGGCCGACGCCGATCAGGTGCTCGGCATACATCGCCGTCTCGCAGGACAGGCTCCAGAAGATCACCGCGCCGAGCCGCGACTGCGTCCCGAACACCGCCAGCAGGCGGGCGAACGACAGCGGCGACACCGTGCAGTCGCTGAGCGCGGTGATCGAATAGAGCGCGTTCTCGAAAAAACAGCCGGGGAAGCCAATCATGTCGCCCGGCAGGATGATGTTGAGGATTTGCCGGCGGCCGTCCTGCAACACGCGATAGCGCACCGCGATGCCGTTGATGAGCACCATCAGCCCGTCGTATTTGCGGCCTTCGAGGACGATCTCCCGGCCGCGCGCGATGCGCCGCGGGTTCGCCTGGAACTCCGCCAGCACCGCGATCTCGGCCGGCGATAGAAGCACCAGCCGCGACAGCTTCTCGGTCAGCGGCGCGTCCAGTTCGTTATCTTTTCTGTCTGCTCCCATCGCTCCTCAACGTTCTTGCCAACCGCCTAGGCAAGCACCTCCTCGGCAGCCGGCACAGTCTTGACCTCGTGCGCCTGCAACGCCGGCAACACCTCGCGCGCAAAGCGCTCGATCTGCGCCATGAACAGCTCGTGCGGCAGCGCCCCGCGGTTCATCGCCAGCTGCACCGTGTTGGCGCCGGCGCTCTCCGCCGCATCGATGATGCGCTGGATGACCTCGTCGGCAGTGCCAAGCGGCATGTTCTCGGCCTGCTCCTCGAGCTGATCCATCGTCAGGTTGCGGAATTCCGAGCGCAAATTCTGCGCCGCGCGCAGGTTCTCCGGCCGCACGTAATCGGTCGAGGCCTGCGACGAGTAGCCGGTCTGCCGCTGCATCTCGGTCTCGGTGAAATTGCCGTGGCTGAACAGGGTGCGGTTGAAATAGAGGATGTGCGGCCCGTATTCCTTGAGCGCCTGCTTCTTCGAGTCGGCGACATAGGCAGTGATGCCGAGCGACAGATGGTTCGGCGTGATGCGATGCCCGGCCGCGTCAAGGCATTTCGCGTAATAGCGGATGATGTCGTCGCGCAAGCCCCGGGCGCGACCCAGCCCGGGGGTGATCGGGCAGTCGTTCTTCGCCGCGAACTCAATCGATTCCTGGCTGCCGACCACCGGGATCCAGATCGGCGGGCGCGGCCGCTGCACCGGGCGGGGCCACAGCGCGACGTCCTTGTACGACCAGAACTGCCCCTCGTAGCTGAACACCTCCTCGGTCCAGGCGCGGGTGATGATGTCGAAGGCTTCCTCGAACCGCCCCCGCGATTCCGCAAGCGGCACGTTATGCACCTGGTATTCGCGCGGGATGCCGCGCGCAAAGCCCGAGATCAGCCGCCCTTTCGACAGGCAGTCGATCATCGCCAGCTCCTCTGCGAGGCGCAGCGGCTGATGCACCGGCAAGAGGTTGCCGTAGATCAGCAACTTCAGGTTCTTGGTGCGCTGCGCCGCCGCGGCGGCCATCAGGTTCGGGCTGTTCATCAGCCCATACGGGCTGCAGTGATGCTCGTTGAATCCGACACCGTCATAGCCGAAACGGTCGAGCGCCTCCCAGGCGTCGAGATGCTCTTCATAGGTGCGCATCGCCGTTGCCGCGTCGAAATACTGCCCGGCCAGCGGGTAGGGTAACTCGGGCTCGCCATTCTTCAGATGGTCGAGATTGGCGTCGTAGGCGAGGAGATCGAAGACAAAGACCTTCATGAAGCGACTTCTCCGGCAGTCAGGGGTTGCGCGCGCGGCGTGCGCAGGGCGAGCAGGCCGGTCGCTGCGGCGGCGATCAGCGCGAAGACGCAGGCGCTGAGGAAAATGTGCGTCGGCGGCATGCCGAGCGACAAGAGATAGCCGCCAAGCACCGGCGCGGCGATGCCGCCGAGCCGGCCGATGCCGAGCGCCCAGCCGAGGCCGCTGGTGCGCATCCGCGCCGGGTAGAGCTTACCGCAGGTGCCGTTGGCGCCGGTCTGACTGCCGATGATCGTCGTCCCGGCGAAAAAGGTGGTCGCCAGCAGCAGCGCATAGGGGAGCGCAATGAGCGCGATAATGCCGATGAACACTGCCCCCGCCGCGTAATGGAAGGCGAGCGAGCGCTCCGGCCCGAAGCGGTCGATCGCCCAGCCGAGATAAAGCACCGCGAAGATTGCCCCGAAATCGCGAAAGCTCGAGGCAAAGACCGCCTGCTCCGGGGTCATGCCGATCAGCTTGAACACGGTCGGCATCCAATAACCGAACAGGAAGAGGTTCATCAGGCTGCAGAAATAGATGATCCACATCAGCACGGTCTGCAGCGCGTAACCCTCGCTGAACAGCATCTTGACCGGATTGCCGCGGGCGATGTCGATCGGATGCGCCCCGGCAGCCGCCGGATCAAGATCAAGCCGCCGCAACAGCGAAATATCGCGCGGCCCGAGGCTGCCCTTGCTCATTAGGAAACGCGGCGATTCCGGCAGCCAGAAAAGCAGCAGGACCACCAGCACCAGCGGGAACAGGCCGCCGAACATGAAGATCGACTCCCAGCCGAAATGGGGGAGCAGCCACAGCGCCACGATCTGGCCGCCGACAAACCCGCCGATCGGCGCTCCGGTGAAGCTCGCCATGATCATCAGCGCGCGACGGCGCGCCGGGGTGTAGTCGCCGGTGAGCGCCGCCGCGCCGGAAAACCCGCCGCCGATGCCAATGCCGGTGAAAAAACGCAGGAAGGCCATGGCCCCGAGCGAACCGGCGAAGGCGCTGAGCAGCGAGGCAACCCCAAAGATCGTCAGGCTGCCGATCAGCAACGGCTTGCGGCCGATGCGGTCGCCGAGCGGCCCCGCCGACAGCGCCCCGGCCATGATGCCAATGCTCGACCAAAGGAAGGCGGTGGTGAACGCTGGCGGCGGCAGATGCCAAGTCTTGATCAGCGACGGCACTGCCCAAGCGATGGCATTGAGGTCGTAGCCGTCGCATACCTGAACCAGCCCGCACAGTAATGCCACGCGGATTTGCAGGCTGCCGATGCGCTGGTTTTCGAGCGCCGTCTCAACCGCCGAAACCGTCGTGTTCGCCATCGTTTCCTCCCGCCCCGCTGTCCGCCTTATCGGCTTTCGCCGATCTTCATCGCCTACCCGTGTTGCATTTCTCGGCCCACTGCGCAAGCCTTGACGCTCCGGAGCAAGGGCCGCACCGGCCGCGATCCAACGACGGAGCCCGCCGATGACCACCCGCCCGCCCGCCGAGATCGGCATGTCGCTCGCCGAGGTCGACACACCGGCGCTGATCGTCGATCTCGATGCGTTCGAGCGCAATCTGCGGCGCCTGCCCGAGCGGATCGCCGGCACCGGCATCCGCTTGCGGCCGCATGCCAAGACGCATAAATGCGCGGTCGTCGCGCTGAAGCAGATGGAGTTGGGCGCGGTCGGCGTGTGCTGCCAGAAGGTCAGCGAGGCCGAGGCGCTGGTTTACGGCGGCGTCAAGAATGTGCTGGTGACCAACGAGATCGTCGGCAAGCAGAAGCTGCGCCGACTGATGGGCCTTGCCGGCATGGCGACGATCGCCACCTGCGCCGACGACCCGGCGCAGGTCGTCGCGCTCGACGAGGCGGCCGCGGAGGCCGGCATCACCCTCCCGGTCCATGTCGAGGTCAACATGGGCGGCAATCGCTGCGGCGTCGAGCCGGGCGAGCCGGCGCTCGACCTCGCGCGCAAGATTATCGATGCGCGCCACCTTTCTTTCGCCGGGCTGCAGGCCTATCACGGCTCGGCGCAGCACCTGCGCTCCTGGGAGGAGCGCCAGCAGGCGATTGCCGGCGCGGTCGGCAAGGCGGGTGCGACCCGCGATCTCCTGGCGCAGAACGGCATCGACTGCGCCAACATCACCGGCGCCGGCACCGGCACCTTCGAGTTCGAGAGCGCGAGCGGCCTCTACACCGAGCTGCAATGCGGCTCGTACATCTTCATGGACGCCGATTACGGGCGCAATCTCGACCGCGACGGCGGCGAGACCCGCGCCTTCGAGCCCAGCCTTTTCGTCTGGGCAACGGTGATGAGCCGGCCGAATGACGAGCGCGCGATCGTCGACGCCGGACTGAAGGCGCTCGGCATGGATTCCGGCCCGCCCAACGTGTGGGACGAGCCCGCCGCGCGCTACGACCGTGCCTCCGACGAGCATGGCCGCCTGGTGATTTCCGGCGCGACCAACCGGCTGCGGCTCGGCGACAAGATCAAGCTGGTGCCGGGCCATTGCGACCCGACGGTCAACCTCTACGACTGGTATGTCGGGGTGCGCGGCGAGCGCGTCGAGGCGATCTGGCCGATCGTCGCCAGAGGGGCGGTTTACTGATCGAGGCCGAGCGTCGCGACGCCGTACCGCCCGAGCGCGCGGTCGCTGGTGGCGAGGACCAAGCCTTCCAGATAGGCCTGCGCGACGATCAGACGATCGAATGGATCGCCGTGATGGCGCGGCAACCCGCCGGCATGCTCGACATGCGCGCCGCTGATCGGCAGCAGGTCGAAACCGAGCCTTGCGACCGTCTCGGCAATCGGCGCCGGGAAATTGAGCTTTCCCCGCCCCCGTTTGATGGCGATTTCCCAGACCGAAGCGACGCTGACGAACACCTCATTTCGGCTGTCCTGGAGCATCGCCAGCAGCGCGGGTTTGATCGAGCGGGGTTGGCGGTCGCACCAAATAAAGATGTTGGTGTCGGCCAAAATCCTCACCGCAAATCCTCGGAATCGCCTCCTTCAAACTCAGCGATTTCCTCAGGCGTCATCGGCGCGTCCCAGTCGTGGGCCATATAGGTGATGCCAAGCAGATTCTGCCCGAACACCCGCTTTTTACGCGGTTCCTCATATGGGACGAGCTTGGCCTTGGGCTTGCCGGCCTTGGCGATGACGATCTCCTCGCCGGCGGCGGCGCGCTCGACCAGCTGCGACAGGTGAGTCTTCGCGTCGTAAAGGTTGACCGTATCGGGCACGGATGAGCCCCATCTTGATTGACCAACCAGACCAACATAAGCCGCGGTGTCTACCCCGGCAAGGCACCCCGCGGAAGCCCATCAGGCGGCGCATCAGGCGGCGGTTCTCGCCATCACCAGGATCAGGAACAGCGTCAGGAACTGCGTCGATATCCACCATTCCTGCCACACCCCGTAGCTGCCGAGGCCGACGACCAGCCCGGTGACGAGGCTCGCGCCCGCCGCCGCGGCGTAAGGCCGGGGCCAGGCCGCAGCGCCGAGTGCCCGCCACACCGCCGCCGCGACCAGCGCGAACAGCACCGCGCCCGGCACGCCCAGCTCCAGCCAGAGCTGGAGCGGCGCGTTGTGCGGATGCAGCGGCAGGAGAGTCTGCCATGGGTAGCCCTCCGGGATCGGCCGGTCGCCGCCGGGGATTGCACGCGACGAGTCGAGACCCCAGCCGAACGCCGGCTTTTCCGCGATCCGCCCGCCGACGAACGACCAGATCGCCAGCCGGTGCCAGACCGAGGACTTGAGGCTCTGCGCCTCGTGGCGCACCGCCGCGATGCCGGCGAGCGGCGGAAAAACGAGCGGCGCGGCGAGGGTCAGCACCACCGCCACCGCCACCGCCAGCCGCGCCAGCGTCGCCCGCCAGAAGTAGAGCGGCAGCGCGGCGGCGAGCCCGAGAAAGAAGGCGATGCGCGCCGCGTCGCCGACCAAAAGGCAGATCATCGCGACCGTGGCCACCGCCAGCGGCACGGCGAGCCATCGCTGCCGGCGCAACCATAGCGCCGTGCAAAGCGGCGGCAGCACCATGCCGAACCCGTCCTCGATATTGTTGAGCTGCGGCTGGATAAAGCCCCGCCGCATAAACGGCCCGGTGAGCGCCCCGCCGGTGCGGTACTGCACAATCGCCAGCGCCAGCGCCAGCACGAATCCGGCGAAAAGGCAGCGCGTGAGGCGTGTCGGCGCGCGGATTTCCGGCGCCGCCGCGATCAGCGCCAACCCCGCCGCGAACATGCCGAGGAGGCGCAACGCGATCAGCATGCTGCGCGCCGGATCGATCGCCCACAACGCCGAGGCGAGTCCCCACAGCACCACCGCGGCAAAGAGCGCCGCCAGCCCGCGCACCCGCCGCCACGCGAGCGCGCCTACCGGCGCCGCGATGCCGAGCGCGCACAGCCCGGCGACCGCGACCAGCGGTGCCGCGCCTCGCGCGGCAAGCACCAGCAACGGCAGGAACACGAAGGCGCAGATATCGAGGCCCAGCTCGAAGAGCGGGCGGGCGCGAGAGACGGCTTGCATCGGCGCGGCCGACCTTGGCAGAAAACCAGGCGCGCTGCCATCCTCCGACTCGTATATCGTCGTCAACCGCGCGGCGACCGGAGAACGATCATGGATTTCGGCATCGGCATCGCGACGTCGAACGACGCCTGGAGACCGCGCGGCGCGCGCAGGAGCTTGGCTTTACCCATGGCGGGTTCTGCGACACGCAGATGATTACCGCCGTCCGCTTTGTCGCGATGGGCGCGGCGGCGGTGAAAACCGCGAAAATCCGTCTTGGCACCGATGCACCCCGCTGGCGCCTTGCCTTCGATGCACCAAGGCGAGCTGTTGCGCGAAGACGTTCTTGCGGCGCCCGGTCGTACTCGCACCGAGATCGCCGACCTCGACTGGCTGGGCAAGGCCGAGGAGGACGAGATCGCCGCTATCCCGACCTTGGCGGTCGAGTGAGGAAAGCGATCGACACTGAAGAAGCCGCAATCGCGTGCTTTGTTATTGGCGCGTGGAGAAACAGCTTCTGTAAATTCTCTGCAGATATCAGGAAAACAGGAACCGAGCCGATGCCCGACGACACCATGCCCGTAGCCCGCCGCGTCAGCCATGCGGCACTGATCGACTTCATCGCCGCTTCCTATCGCGCCGCCGGCATCCCCGAGGCCGATGCGCGGAAAGCCGCTGGGCTGATGGCGCAGTCCGACATCTCCGGCGCGGACGGGCACGGCGTCTTTCGCCTGCCGCAATATATCCGCCGCATCAAGAAGGGCGGGCTCAACACCAGGCCGCACATCGTCGTCCACCGCACCGCGCCGGGCACCGCGCTGGTCGACGGCGATAACGGGCTCGGCAGCCTCGTCGTCGCGCGTGCGGTGGAGACCGCGATCGAGATCGCCCGCGAGCAGGGCGTCGGCTGGGCCGGGACGCGGCGCGGCAACCATGCCGGCGCCGCCGCGGTCTATGCGGCGATGCCGGTGCCGCACGACATGATCGGGCTCTATTTCGCGGTCGGCAACGCCAACCATCTGCCGCCCTGGGGCGGGATCGACATGCTGCTCTCGACCAACCCGCTGGCGATCGCGATGCCGGCCCTGGAGGAGCCGCCGCTGGTGCTCGACATGGCGACGACGGTCGCCGCCTACGGCAAGGTCAAGGTCGCCGCGCAGCAGGGCAAGACCATGCCCGAGGGTTGGATGATCGACCGCCAGGGCCGGCCCTTGACCGACCCCCACCGCGCCGATGACGGGTTCCTGTTGCCGATCGGCGGCTACAAGGGCGCGGCGATGTCGCTGATGTTCGGGCTCCTCGCCGGGACGCTCAACGGCGCCGCCAATGGCGACGACGTCGTCGACTTCAACAAGGACGACGTGACGCCGACCAATACCGGTCAGGCGATCTGCGTCCTCGACATCAAGCGCTTCGGCGACCCCGTCGCGTTCAAGCGCCAGGTCGACAGCGTGATCCGCCAGCTGCACGGCTCGGCGCTGCTGCCCGGCTTCGATCGCATCCGCCTTCCGGGCGAAGACCGCGCCGCCCGTGTCGCCGAGCGCACCGCAAACGGCATCCCGATCCCACCCGAGCTCAAAGCCGCGCTCGACAAGATGGCCGGCGAACTGGCGATCGCATCCCTCGTTTAATGTTTTCGTCGCCCCCGCGTAGGCGGGAAAGACGATGGAGAACAACCATGCTCCTGCTCGTCGAAAAATGCGCCGGCTACCGCCGGCTGACGCTCAACCGGCCGGACCGGCTGAACGCGCTGACGACCGAGATGGGCGAGGCGCTGGGCGCGGCACTGAGCGAGGCGGAGGCCGATCCCGACTGTCGCGCGATCCTCCTCACCGGCGCGGGGCGCGGGTTTTGCGCCGGGCAGGATTTGAGCGCCGTCGGCCTCGACCTGAAGGCGCTGCTCGATGGCTACAACGCGCTGATCCGCAAGCTGCGCGCGCTGCCGCTGCCGGTCGTCTGCGCGGTGAACGGGGTCGCCGCCGGGGCCGGCGCCAACCTCGCGCTCGCCTGCGACATCGTGCTGGCAGCGCAATCGGCGAGCTT
>DASZLY010000334.1:0-1963 GCA_035552135.1 Allostellaceae bacterium
GCGCACGCCGGTGGTGATGGACAGCCGGCCGCCCTTCGGCATCGCGTCGCGCGCATTGTTGGCGAGATTGGCGATCGCGGTTTCGAGCTGCGAGGAATCGGCGCGCACCGGCGGGATCGCCTCGTCGAGATGCAGGGTGAGCTCGACCCGTTCGCCGAGCGTGCGGCGCAAGAGCTTGGTGATTTCGGCGATCAGCTTGTTGGCGTCGACGCGCTCGGGGCGCAGCGGCTGGCGACGCGCAAAGGCCAAGAGCCGGCGGGTCAGCTCGGCGCCGTTGAACGCGGCGGTCATCGCCTCGTTGACCAGCTCCTTCTGGTCGCCGCTGAGTTCGTCCTGGTCGGCGAGCAGGTCGAGATTGCCGATGATGATGCCGAGATGGTTGTTGAAATCGTGCGCCAGCCCGCCGGTCAACTGGCCCAGCGCCTCCATTTTCTGCGACTGGTGGAGCTGCGCCTCGGCCTTTTGCCGCTCCATGGTTTCCGCTTCGAGCGCCGCGGTGCGGTCGCGCACCCGGTCTTCGAGGCGATGCGCGTAACCGTCGACCAGCGCCTTGGCGGCGGCGAGCCGGCTGTGCAGACCGCCGGTCTCGACCAGCAGCACGCCGAGCACAAAGCTCGCCGCGAGAAGTCCATAGGCACGCCCGGCATAGAAGCCGAGGTCGAAGCGCGCGGCGTTGAACACCGCGCTCAGCGCGATGTCGAAGACAAAGGCGCACAGGACCACCATCAGCCACAGATCGAGCACCGTGCGCCGGCGCCGGCTCCAGATGACGGCGACCGCCACGAGATTGACCATCCAGGTGAGCGACACCGCGACCAGGTAGCTCGGCGTATAGCCATTCGCCCCCAGCAGTATCGGCAACAGCGCATCATGCTGCGCCGCCAGCGCCGTCAACCCGGCCGCGAGGGCCACGGTCGCGGCGATCGCCAGGGCTACGGCGTGACCGCCGACCCTGCGCCGGGCTCTATCGGACGGCGCGTCGCAAAAGGCGTAGCCGAGCGCGAACAGGGCGAAGCCGCCATGCCAGAGCATGTAGACCCAGACCGTCGTCTGGCCGCCGCCGAGCAGGCCGGCCGGCGAGAACGGGCCGGGAAAGCTGAGCATATGCGGGGCGACCAGCAGCGCGTCGTAGAGGTAGCCGGCGCCGAGCACCAGCAGATCGGGCGAGCGCGACGAGCGGAACTGGCCGAACAGCATGACCGCCGTGATCGCGTCGATCACGATGATCGCCGCCTCGTAGGCCGGGATGAATCCGTCGATATGCCATAGCGGGATTTTCGCAAACGGCAGCGCCGCGGCAAAACCGGCAGCCGACAGCGCCAGGACGATCAGGGCAAGCCGGCGGTCGGCGCGCCCGGCTTGCATCGTCGACAGGAAAGCCTGCTGATAACGCGGCTCGCCCGGCTCGCCGTCGCGCGCATCGTCCCTGCGTAGCTCGGCGATGCCGGCGCCGAGCGGGTGCACCATTGCCCCGTCCGCCATTCCACGACCCCTAACAGAGCAACATGCTCGGCCAAAAGAGTGATTCGATATGGTTGACGAGCGGTTAATTGCTGCGCGAGGAAGTTGTGACCGGCTCGCCGCAAAAAGAAACCGGGCGGCCTGAGCCGCCCGGTTGCCTTACTGGCCGTAGCGCGGTGCGCGTGCTTAGGCGTGCTGCGCCCGATAGTAGCTGTTGCGCAGCACCTGGCCGGGCAGGTTGCCGCTGTGCTTGCCGTCTTCCATCAGCACCTGGCCGTTGACGATCGTCATGTGGATGCCCTGGGCCGGCTCCTTGATGCGCTTGGCGCCGGTGGGGAAGTCGTGCAGCACTTCGAGCGGTAGCGGCTTCACCGTGTCGGGATCGAAGATGACGATGTCGGCGACCATGCCGGGACGTAAGAGGCCGCGATCGTACAGCCCGAAGATCGAGGCCGACTCGAAGGTCAGCCGGCGCACCGCCTGCTCCAACGACATGATCTGC
>DASZLY010000335.1:0-6193 GCA_035552135.1 Allostellaceae bacterium
CGGCAGCGAGATCTGCGGTGACGGCGGGATCGAGCCCGGCGGCATAGCCCGCCCACTCGCCGGCGCGCAGTTGGAGAAAGCCGTCGCCGACATGGCGATGCGCGTCGCGGTCGCCAAGCCCGCGCTCGCGCTCGACGGGCAGGTCGAAATTCTCGTACCAGCCGCCGCGCGGCTCGATATGGCCGCCGCTGCCGGCGATGCGCAGCGCGAAACGGCCCGGCACGGTCACGGTGAGGGTGGCGCCGGAGGC
Source organism: Allostellaceae bacterium (assembly GCA_035552135.1). GTDB lineage: Bacteria > Pseudomonadota > Alphaproteobacteria > ATCC43930 > CGMCC-115725 > DATARH01. The sequence continues at coordinate 251 of DASZLY010000335.1, forward strand.
GGCGATCTCGGGATTGAAGCCGGGCTGCCAGGTATCGCCGTGGTGATCGCGGCCATTGGCGAGGAAGGTGACGCCGAGCCAGGCCGCGGCGGCGCCTTCCAGCTTCCAGCCGAGATAGACCCGGTCGGCGCCGGGCTCGAGCCAGATGCGGTGCTCGACCGTCGCCGCGCCGCAGCGGAAGCGCCATACCGGCACCGTGCCGTCGAGGCGGAACTCGGCGAGCTGGCGATGGCCGGCCGGCTCGATCACACCGCCGTGCCAGCGATTGGCGAAGAGCGGATAGGAGACGCCGTCGATTGTCGCCGTCGCGTCGGCCTTGGCGAGCACCAGCACGCGGCCGAGCGGCGGGTCGATGGGCGCGATGAGCAGGCCGTGATAGCGCCGCGTCAGGCTCAGCGCGGCGGTCCCGCCGGCATAGGCGCCGCGCCCGTTGCCGAGCCACCATTCGCGGCGCTCGGCGGCGGCGAGATCGGCGAGCGTCTCCGGGCCGGACGCGATGGGCGCGAGCCGCGCCAGCGGATCGTCGGCCATGTCGCCCTCAGCCGGCGGCGACCGCCTCGGGGCGGGTGTGGGAGACGTCGCACGGCAGTGTGCGCGTGCCGGGCTTTGCCTGCAGCAGCAGCGCCACCAGCGCGGTCCAGCCGGTCTGGTGCGCGGCGCCGCAGCCGCGCCCGGTGTCGCCGTGGAAATATTCGTAGAACAGCGGGTAGTCCTGGAAATCGGGACGGCCCGGCGGCGGCGGCGGCCCGAGCACCGGACGGCGCCCGTCGGGGCCGCGCAGGAACAGCCGGCAAAGCCGCCGCGCCAGCTCGTTGGCGACCTCGGCAAGGTTCAGGTGCGAACCCGAGCCCACCGGGTATTCGACGCGGAAATCGTCGCCGTAATAGCTGTGGAAGCGGTAGAGCGACTCGATCAAGAGGAAGTTGACCGGCATCCAGATGGGGCCGCGCCAGTTCGAGTTGCCGCCGAACACGCCCGAGATCGACTCGCCCGGCACATAGCCGATACCGAAATGGCTGCCGTCGTGCTGCAGCACAAACGGATGGCGCTCGTGGTATTTCGAGATCGAGCGGATGCCGTAATCCGAGAGGAACTCGCTCTCGTCGAGCATCCGGCGCAACAGGCATTTCATCCGGTGGCCGCGCAGCAGCGACAGCAATTGCCGCTCCTCGGTGCCCTGGTCCAGCCAGCGCGACACGAGGCGCGCCAGTTCCGGCCGCTTGTCGAGCACCCAATGCAGCCGGGTCCGGAATTCCGGCAGGCGGGCGACGGTCGTGCCCTCCAGCACCTCGACCGCGAACAACGGGATGAGCCCGACCATCGAGCGCACCCGCATCGGGATGGGGTCGCCGCCGGGGAAGTTGAGCACGTCGTAATAGAACTCGTCGGCCTCGTCCCACAACCCGACGCCGTCGCCGCCCATATTGGTCATCGCCTCGGCGATCAGCAGGAAATGCTCGAAGAACTTGGTGGCGATGTCCTCGTAGACATGGTCGCGCCCGGCGAGCTCCAGCGCGATGCGCATCAGGTTGAGCGTGTACATCGCCATCCAGGCGGTGCCGTCGGACTGGTTGATGTAGCCGCCCGTCGGCAGCGGCGCGCTGCGGTCGAAAATCCCGATATTGTCGAGGCCGAGGAAACCGCCCTGGAAGATGTTGCGGCCCTCGGCATCCTTGCGGTTCACCCACCAGGTGAAGTTGATCATCAGCTTGTGGAAGACGCGCTCCAGAAAGGCGCGGTCGCCGTGCCCGCCATTGGCGCGCTGATCGATTTCGTAGACCCGCCACGCCGCCCAGGCGTGCACCGGCGGGTTGACGTCGCCGAATGCCCACTCATAGGCCGGGAGCTGGCCGTTGGGGTGCATGTACCATTCGCGCGTCAAGAGCACGAGCTGGTCCTTGGCGAACTCGCAATCGATGAGCGCCAGCGTCACGCAATGGAAAGCGAGGTCCCAGGCGGCGAACCAGGGATATTCCCATTTGTCCGGCATCAGGATGATGTCGGAATTGTTGAGATGTCCCCAATCGGTGTTGCGCCCATGCAGGCGCTCGTCCGGCGGCTTCGGCTGCAGCGGATCGCCGCGCAGCCATTCGCGGATGTCGAGCGCGTAATACTGCTTCGACCATAGGAGCCCGGCAAAGGCCTGGCGCTGCACCAGCCGCTCGTCGGCACCGGCGAGGCCGTGCTGGACGGCGTCGTAGAACTCGTCGGCCTCGACGCGGCAGCGGTTCATCACCTTGTCGAAATCCTCGCCTCCGTCGATCACCGCGACGCGGAAGCGGATGCGCGTCTCCCCGCCGGGCGGCAGCTCGGCGATGCAATGCGCCGCGACCTTGGTTCCGGTGCGCGCCGGATTGACCGCCGCTCGGTAGCCGTTGACGACGCAATCGTTGATGCCGTCCTTGAAATAGCCCTTGGCGCCGGCCATGCCGAAGAGGCGGCGCGGGTTGGTGTCGTTGTCGCAGAACAGCAGTTCCGGAGCGCCGTCGCAGGTAAAGCGCATCGCCGGCAGGCTCGGATGGAAACTCGTCACCGAGCCGTCATTATGGCCGCAGAGCGCCGGCTTTTCCGGGATCGGCGTCCACGACCAGATGTTGCGGGCATAGAGCTGCGGCAGGACGTGGATCGTCGCCGCTTCGGGCCCGCGATTGGTCACGGTGACCTGGCATAAAATGTCGTCGGCGCGCGCCTTGGCGTATTCGACCAGCACGTCGAAATAGCGGTCGCCGTCGAAAACGCCGGTGTCGATCAGCTCGAACTCGGGATCGCTCTGGCTGCGCCGGCGGTTCTCGTCGAGCAGGCGCTGATAAGGAAACGCCGCCTGCGGATAGCGGTAGAGCATCCGCATGTAGGAATGGGTCGGCGTGCCGTCGAGGTGGTAGTAGACCTCCTTGACGTCCTCGCCGTGATTGCCCTGGCTGTTGGTGAGGCCGAACAGGCGCTCCTTGAGGATCGGATCGTTGCCGTTCCACAGCGCCAGGCTCATGCACAGAAAGAGGTGCTCGTCGCCAAACCCGGCGAGCCCGTCCTCGCCCCAGCGATAGGCGCGGCTGCGGGCGTCGTCGTGCGGCAGATACTCCCAGGCGGTGCCGTTGGGGCTGTAGTCCTCGCGCACGGTGCCCCATTGGCGGTCGCTGAGATAGGGACCCCAGGCGCGCCACGGCGCGCCGCGGCGGGCATCTTCCAGCCGCCGTCCTTCCGCCGTGTCCGCGATGTTGCGCCGCTGGCCGCTTGCCCCCTGCCGTAGCGCCATTCCAGGCTCCCCGCGCGCCCGCCGATCCGCTATGCGCCGAGCGCGGCGACGCGAGCCGCCGCCTCCGCCTCTTCTTCTATGCCGAGCGCATCGTTAAATTTATTGAAAAATCCGCACAAGGTGATGCGCAGGGTGAGTTCGACGAGCTGCGCTTCGGTGAACTGGCGGCGCAGCCGGGCGAACAGTTCCTCGGGCAGCCGGTTGGGCCGCTCGGTGGCGGCGACGGCATACTCGACGACCAGCCGGTCGGTCTCGTCGAGCTCGGGATGGCCGTTCCAGTCGAGCAGCCGGTCGACCCCGGCCGGCGATATGCCCTCGACCGCGAGGAACGGCTTGTGGTGCGCGACGCAGTAGTCGCAGGCATTGACCTGCGACACCGCGACGATTGCCAGCTCGAGATAGCGCTTGGGCAAGGTCGCAGCCTCGCGCAGTTCCATCAGCAGCGGCATCAGGTGGCGCAGCGCCGCCGGGACATGCGCGAACACCGCGACCTGGTTGCGGAACGGCCCGTAGCTGCCGGCGAACTCCTCGTAGATCCGCGCGAGGTCGGGCGGCAGCTCGCCGGGCGCGATGTCGCGAACCCGCGCCATCACGCGCGCGCCAGCAATTGCTGCATCTCGGGCCCGGTGACGGTCGGGTCGATCGTGTCGAAGCGGCCGGTGGTACGGATCGCCCGCACGCTGTCGCGCACCGTGCTGAGTCCCAGCCAGGTAAGCTGGGTCGCGGTGGTGACGCGGGCGACCCCCAACGCCTCCAGCTCGGGGACGCTCGGATAACCGGCACGGACATTGATGTTGATCGGGCAGCGCAGCGCGTCGGCGAGGCGGCGGATCGTCGTGGGGTCGCGCAAGGTGATCGGGTAGATGCAGTCGGCGCCGGCGGCGAGATAGGCGCGACCGCGCGCCACCGCCTCGTCGAACTGCGCCTCGCCCTCGCCGGCATGGCGGATGAAGACATCGATTCGGGCGTTGATGACGATCGGCACGCCGGCGGCGACGGCGGCGGCGCGGGCCGCGCGGATGCGGGCGGCGGCATCGTCGAGCGAGCGCAGCGGCACCGGGCCCTTGATACTGTCCTCCAGGTTCACCCCGACCACGCCGGCGCCGATGATGTCGGCGATCGATCGTGCCACCGCCTCGGGCGTGGCGCCGAAGCCACCCTCGATATCGGCGGTCACCGGCACCTTGACGGCGCGGACGATTCGCGCGGTCTGGCCGACGACCTCGTCCCACGGCGCGGCTTCGCCGTCGGGAAAGCCGAGCGCCGCGGAGACGCCGCCGCTCGTCGTCGCCACCGCCGCGAACCCTTCGGCCTCGAACATCCGGGCGGTCACCGCATCCCAGGCATTGGCCATCAGCAAGAGCGGCGGGCCGCGATGCAACGCGCGAAAAGCCTCGGCTTTCGCTGCCTGTTCCGCCTTGCCCATGACCACCCTCCGCCGCTCAGCCGCGGCAACCCTCCGGCGCGAGGCCGCGACGGTCAAGCCTCAATCATCGCGCCGGCAAATCGCGGGGATACTTTCACGCGCCATTGCGAAGTCCTACATAGGCGGTGGCCCGCAACCATTGCGGGCGCGGTGCGGGAGAAGCCGAGTTGGCTGCGCGGTGGGGAGCGGTAGCGCTGGGGTTGCTGACGGCAATCGCCGCCGCGCGCGGCGCGGATGCGGCGGACGCGAGGTCGGTCGCCGGCCTCAGCCATAGCCTGGCGATCGCGGAAAGCCGCAGCGGCACGGCGAGCCCGCACCTCCTGCCGCTGCTCGAACGGCTCGCCGGCGCGCAATTCGATACCGGCGCGCTGTCGGCGGCGGCGGATTCGCGGCGCCGCGCGCTGCGCATCGCGCTGCGCGCCTATGGCGGCGGCTCGCTCGGCGCGGCCAGCGCGATGATCGCGCTCGCCGACATCCAGGTGCTGCGCCGCCGCTATGCCGAGGCCGAGCCGCTGCTGAGCACCGCGCTCAACGTGCTCGCGGCGAAGCGCGGCGCCGACAATCCGGCGCTTACCGAGCCGCTCGCGGCGCTGGCGCGGGTCGCGCTCGCACGCGGCGATCAGCCGGCGGCGGAAGGCTGGGCCGATCGCGCCGCCGCGATCGCGCGCCGCGTGCCGCGCGCATCGAACGCGCCGCTGCGCGTGCTGGGCGCGGTCTATGCCGCGGAAAACCGCTTCGGCGACGGCGAAAAAGTGCTGCGCGCGGCAATCGCGCGCGACCGCGCGGCGCACGGTGCGGCGAGCCCCGAGTTGGCGCGCAGCCTGGCCCAGCTCGCCAATCTCGAACTGCGCGCGCAGCATTTCGATGCGGCGCTGCCGCTGATCGAGGAGGCGATCGCGATCGACCAGGAGCGCCTCGGCCCGGCGCATCCGCTGATCGCCGACGATTTCGCCGATCTCGGCCTCATCTATGCCGGGCTCGGGCGCGACAACGCGGCGGGCGACGCGCTGGAATTCGCGGTCGATCTCTTGACCCGCGACGGCAGCGAAGAGTCGACCCGGCTCGGCTATGCCGAGCTCGAACTGTCGAGCGTGCTGCGCCGGCTCGGCCAGGCCGACGACGCGACGCAGACCTTCGACGACGCCAAACGCATCCTCGACCATGCCGCCCGTGACGAGCGCCAGCGCGAGCGGCAGATTTAGCGGAAGCGTGCCGGGCTGAGGGTTTCCGGCGCGATGCCCTTCGCGGCGATGTCCCCCGGCAG
>DASZLY010000336.1:0-6002 GCA_035552135.1 Allostellaceae bacterium
CGATCCCGCATCAAACCGCGTGCGCAGCCGCCCGCTGTCGCGCTACAAAAGACGCGGTTCGGGGAGGACTGCAGCATGACGATCGCGATCGACGAAACCCACGATGCCAAGCGCACGAGCTGGGTCGATTCCGCCAGCGGCCATGCGGATTTTCCGCTGCAGAACCTGCCGCTCGGCGTGTTCAGCCCGCCCGGCAACCGTGTGCCCGATGCGCGGGCGCGCGGCGGTGTGGCGATCGGCGACAAGATTTTCGACCTCAAGGCCGCGCACGCCGCCGGCCTCTTCACCGGCGAGGCGGCGCAGGCCGCCAAGGCCGCCTCGGGCAGCGCGCTCAACCCGCTGTTCGCACTCGGCGCCGGACCGCGCCGCGCGCTGCGCCGCCAGGTATTCGATCTCCTGGCGAGCGACGGCCAGACCGCCGCGAAGGCGCGCGAACTGGCGCAGAGCCTGCTGCACGACGCCGCTGTCTGCGCGATGCATCTTCCGGCGAAGCCGATGAGCTTTACCGATTTCTTCGCCGGCATTCACCATGCGACCAATGGCGGGCGACGCCGCAACCCCAACGACCCGCTCGGCCCCAATTACAAATACGTGCCGGTCGCCTATCACAGCCGCGCGTCGTCGCTGCTGCCGTCGGGCGAGACGATCCGCCGGCCGAGCGGCCAGCGCAAGCTGCCGGAGGAGAACGCGCCGAGCTACGGCCCCTGCCGCAAGCTCGATTACGAGCTCGAGGTCGCGATCTGGCTCGGCCCCGGCAACAAGCAGGGCGAGCCGATTTCGATTGCCGAAGCCGGCGACCACGTTGTCGGCCTCGGCTTTGTCAACGACTGGTCGGCGCGGGATATCCAGCAGTGGGAGTCGGCGCCGCTGGGGCCGTTCCTCGGCAAGAGCTTCGGCTCGACCGTGTCGAACTGGATCGTCACGATGGAGGCGCTGGCGCCGTTCCGCGTCGCCCAGCCGGCGCGCCCCGCCGGCGACCCCAAACCGCTCGACTATCTGTGGGACGAGGCCGACCAGAAATCGGGCGCCTTCGACATCGAGCTCGAGGCGCTGATCCGCACCGAGAAGATGCGCGCCGCCGGCCAGGCGCCGCATCGCATGTCGCACAGCAGCACGCTCGACCTTTACTGGACCGTCGCGCAGATGGTCGCGCACCAGACCTGCAACGGCTGCAACATCGAGCCCGGCGACCTCTTCGGCACCGGCACGATCTCCGGCCCGACCGAAGAGGGCTGGGGCAGCCTCAGTGAGCTGTCGCGCGACGGCCAGCAGGCGAACCCGCTGTCGTCCGGCGAAACCCGCACCTTCCTCGAAGACGGCGACGAGGCGATCTTCCGCGCCCATGCGCGGCGCGACGGCTATGTCTCGATCGGCTTCGGCGAGTGCCGGGGGAGAGTGGTCCCGGGAGCGTAGCATCATGCCCGACGCGCTCGGCTGGCGGCTGAAGTTCGGCGTCATCGCGCCGTCGACCAACACGATCGTCCAGCCCGAATTCGACGCGATGCGGCCGGACGGCGTCACCAACCATTTCGGCCGCATCCACATCCCCAACGCTCCGCTGACGAATGACGACGATTTCGTTCGCCTCATCGACACCGTGCGGCGCGAGATCATGGCGGCGATCGACCGGGTGATGACCTGCGAGCCCGGCCATCTCGTCATGGGCATGTCGTCCGAGACCTTCTGGGACGGGCTCGACGGCAGCGAGGCCTTGCGCCAGCGGGTCGAGGCGCGCGCCGGGGTCAAGGTGACGATGGGCTCCGACGCGGCGCGCCAGGCGCTCGACCGCCACGGCGCGAAACGCATCGCCGTCATGACGCCCTATATGCCGGTGGCCGACCGGCAGGTGCGGCGCTTCTTCACCGATTGCGGCTATGAGATCGTCAACCTCCTGGGTCTTAAAGGCGCGAGCCCGGTGCTGTACGCGCATGTCCAGGAGGCCGAATTGCGCGACGCGATCCGCAAGGTCGACGGGCCGGGCGTCGAGGCTATTGTCCAGGTCGGCACCAATCTGGCGATGGCGCGGTTGGCGGGCATCGCGGAAGAGTGGCTCGGCAAGCCGGTGATCGCGATCAACACCGCAACCTATTGGTGGGCGCTGCGCGCCAACGGCATCGCCGACAAGATCGCTGGTTTCGGCTCGCTCTTGAGCCGTTTCTAGCCGCGGTGCTCGTCGCCGCGTGACATGGCCGGCGTGCAAGGCCCGTCCGTTAATCCTTCTTCAATTCGACCGCCGCTTTATACCGAATGGCAAGGAACGTCCGCGGGACGGAAGGATCGATGGTTTCGGACGGTTCGGTGGAAGGCAGGAGCGACCGGCTGTTTTCGCAGCCGCGACCGCTGACGCTGCTGATTGCCTGCGGCATCGTGCTGGCGGCGGCACTGCTTGTCGTTACCGGCCTGGTCGCGGGCTATTTGCGGCAGCAGACGCTCAAATCGAGCAAATCCGGCATGGCACGGCTTGACGCGGTGCTGCTCGAGGCGGGAAACCGTTCGCTGCTCGGCGTCGAGGCGGTGCTGAGCGACATCGCGAGCCATATCAGGCTCGCCGACGTGCCGCGCCCCGACGCGATCGCGCGTGACATCGGCGAGGCGGCGGTGGGCGCGCATCTCAACCGCAGCGTCGAGGCGATGCCGCAGATCGCCGGCATCACGCTGATCGGCGCCGACGGCACCGTCGTCAGCCATACCGGCGGCTGGCCGGCCGAAGCGGCCAATGTCGCATCGCGCGATTATTTCATGACCTTGCGGGACAGCCCGGCCCTCGAATCGTCGATCGGGTCGCCGATGGAGCTCGACCGCAACGGCGGCCGCGTGATCCCGGTCGCCCACACGCTGCGTGCGACAGGCGGCGGGTTCGCCGGCATCGTCGTCGCGACGCTGCCGGTCAGCGATTTCGAGAGCCTGTACCGGGCGGTGCCGCTCGGCGGCGACGGGGTCATCTCGCTGATCCGCCGCGACGGCACGGTGCTGGCGCAATTTCCCCGGCAGCCCGGCGGCGACAGCCGCACGCCGAGCACGCCGGTGATGGCGGCGCTCGGCGACGGCGCCCAGGGCGTCTTCGAGGAGGCCCGCGACAAGCAGGGCCAATGGTATATCGATGCAGTTGCGCCGCTCTCGGACTACCCGGTTTCCGTGGTGGTCAGCAGCAGCGGCGCCGAGGCGCTGATCGGCTGGTCGCGCCAGGCGGCGATGTTCGGCGCCTTCGCGGTGTGCGGCGTGCTGTCGATCGGGTTGATGGTGGTGCTGATCGGCCGCCAGATTCATACCCATAGCGCGCTGGCCGCGATCCGCGCCGAAAAGATCGAGAGCGAGCATGCAAGGCTCGTCGCCGAGGCCGAGCTCTTGAAGAAAGAGCGCCTATCGGTGCTCGGCCAGTTCACCGCGACGGTGGCGAACGAGTTGCGCAACCCATTGTCCGCGATCCGCAACACCCTCTTTACGATGCGCGAGATCGCGCAGTCGAGCGGACTGCAGCTCGACCGGCCGATCGCCCGCATCCAGCGCAGCATCGCGCGCTGCGACCGCATCATCGGCGATCTGTTCGAATATATCCGCACCCCGGAATTGAGCCGCGTCACGGTCAATTTCGACGAGTGGCTGCGCGAGGTGCTGGCCGAGCACGGCCTGCCGCCCGCGGTGACCCTGGTCGAGCAGTACCAAGCCGGCGATGCGATCGTGCGTATCGACGCCGACCGCATCCGCCGCGTCGTCATCAACCTGATCGACAATGCCGCGCAGGCGCTGGGCGAGGTCGCGCCTGGCGACGCGCCGCTGCGTATCGCAGTCAAGACCGCGATCGGTGCGGAGGGCATCGAGCTGACGGTCAGCGATACCGGCCCCGGCATCCCGGCCGAGAACATGGCGCGGATTTTCGAGCCGCTGTTCAGCACCAAGAGCTTCGGTGCGGGGCTCGGGCTGTCGGCGGTCAAGCAGATCGTCGTCCAGCACGGCGGGACGATCACCATCGACAGCGCAGCCGGGAACGGCACCAGCATCACGATCCGCCTGCCCGCCGAACCCGCTCTCAAGGTCGCGGCCTGATGACGAACGACGCCCGTTGCAGCGTGCTGATCGTCGAGGACGACGGCGATTTCGCCGAGTCGCTCGCCGACATGCTCGAGCCACGCGGCTACAAGCCGGTGGTCGCCGGGTCGCCCGAGGCGGCGATGGCGATCATGACGAGCCTCGTTTCCGGCTCCGAACCGCCGCCGGTGGCGCTCATCGATCTGCGGCTCGGCACCACTTCGGGCATCGATCTTCTGGCGCGGCTGCACAGCGAGCGGCCCGAGCTGATCGGCGTGCTGATGACCGCCGAGCTCGACACCCACACCGCGGTTGCGGCGCTGCGCCGCGGCGCCTACGACTATTTCGACAAGTCGGTCGATCCGCAGTCGCTGTTCGCGGTGCTCGACCGCTGCTTCGACCGGGTCGATCTGCAGCGCGACCGCGAGGCCGCCTACCAGGCGCTGCGCATCGCCAAGGACGAGGCCGAGGCCGCGAACCAGGCGAAATCCGGCTTTCTCGCGACGATGAGCCACGAACTGCGCACGCCGCTTAATGCCATCATCGGCTTTTCCGAGATGATGCTGCGCGAGGTGCTGGGTGCGCTCGGCAACGAGCAGTACCGCGCCTATGTCGGCGACATCCACGCCAGCGGCACGCATTTGTTGCAGATCATCAACGATATCCTCGACCTGTCGAAGGCCGAGGCCGGCAAGATCGACCTGTCCGAAGATGTCTTCGACTTGCGCGACATCATGCGCTCGGTCGGCCAGCTCACCGCCGGCCGCATCCACGCCGCCGAGCTGAGCCAGAGCGTCGAGCTTCCCGACGACCTGCCGCCGCTCTGCGGCGACGAGCGCAAGACCAAGCAGGTGCTGCTCAACCTCATCGCCAACTCGGTCAAATTCACTCCGCCCGGCGGCTCGATCACGGTCTCGGCGCGCTGGGAACCGGAGCACGGCGTCGCGGTGACCGTCGCCGATACCGGGATCGGCATCCCGCAGGAAGATCTCGAACGCGTCCTCAAACCGTTTGAGCAGGTCGATTCGTCGTTCAGCCGCCAGCATCAGGGCACCGGGCTTGGCCTGCCGCTGGTCAAGGCGATCATGGAAATCCACGGCGGCTCGCTCGCGCTGAAGAGCGAGCTCGGCGTCGGTACCGAGGTTACCGTCGTCTTCCCGCCCGAGCGCGTTCTTGCCCAATGCGCGATCGAGGAAGCCACCGCAGCCTGAGCTCTATCGCTACGCGCGCTTGATCGCGCGCCAGATTTGCTCAGAAGTCGCCGGCATGTCGATATCGTCGATGCCGAGCGGCGCCAGCGCGTCGAGGACCGCGCTGATGATGGTTTGCGGCGCGGCGATCGCGCCGGCCTGGCCCGACCCCTTGACCCCGAGCGGGTTCGATGCGGTCGGCACGCCGTCGAGGACGATGTCGAGCGGCGGCAGGTCGTCGGCCCGCGGCAGCGCATAGTCGAGCAGCGAGCCGCTCAAAAGCTGGCCGGTCTCCGGCTCGTAGACCGTGCGCTCCAGCATCGCCTGGCCGATCCCTTGCGCGACCCCGCCCTGCACCTGGCCGATCGTCAGCATCGGGTTGATGATCCGGCCGTAATCGTCGACCGCCCGGTATCGTTCCAGCGTCACCTGCCCGGTCTCGGGGTCGATCTCGACCTCGGCGATGTGCACGCCCGAGGGGAAGGTAATGAGGTCGAGCTCGTTCCACACATACGAGTCGAGCCCTGCCGCGCCCGCGTCGGCGAAATTCGCCGGGTCGGCGGCGGCGCGCGCCACGTCGATCAGGCCGACGAACCGGCCGCTGCCGGGCACGCTGTAGCCGCCCTCGGCGAAAACGAGGTTTGCCGGCTCGGCCTGCAGCAGCCGCGCGGCGACATCGCGGCCCTTGGCGATGACCATCTGCGCGGCGCGGTGCAGCGCCGCTCCGCCCTGGTGCATCGAGCGCGCGCCGCCATGCCCGTTGCCGGCGCGCACCTCGCGGGTGTC
>DASZLY010000337.1:0-10793 GCA_035552135.1 Allostellaceae bacterium
GCCTGCGGCAATGCCCAAAATGCGGCGAGGCGGCGCTCATTCGCAGCGAAAACTGCGACCAGTGCACCAGCTGCGACTATTCGAAATGCGGGTGAGTCGCGCTCCACCCCGGCGAAGGGCCGGGGCCCACCCTTCGGTAGGGCGAAAAGCTGCCCAGGGGTCCCGGCCTACGCTGGGATGGTACTTAATCAGCTCGGGAGTTGATCCCCGTCGGGCGGCACGGTGACCTCGAAGGCGTTGGTGACGCCGCATAGCACGGTGAAATTGTGGGCGATCGTGATCAGCTCGGTCATCCACTGCGCATCGTGCTTGTCGAGAAGGCGGTTGAAGATCGGGTAGTCGCACCGATTGAAGCGCAACAGCTGGCGAGTCAGGTTGACGATGTCGCGCTCCTCATCCGGCAGCCCGGAGGCGTCGCCTTTCAAGCGCAGTAGGTCGATCGTCGCCTCATCCACCCCGGCGCGGCGCGCGGCGCCGACCTGCGCCGACCAGACATAGGCGCTCTCGCGCTCGCGCACCGCGGCAAGGATCGCGTGCGACAGCAGGCGCGGCTCGACGACGCAATCGGTGCGATTGAATTTGACCAGCGCCAGCATCTTGTCGGCCAGCTTCGGGCTGTTCAGGAAGACGCTGAACGGGCCGCGAATGCGCCCGAAGACGCTGAGCACATCTTCCGCGACGGGCTGGGCTTCGGCCGGAACCTGGCTCTTGTCGCTGATCGGCGTCACTCTCGGCATGGTTTTCCTCCTGTTGGAATTGTCGTCATGGCCGGGCCGAACCCGACCATGATGCTGAGAACGCGCTAATCGATCCCGGGATAGGCCTTGCCCCAATTGTCGAGATACACGACATCGGCAAGCGAGCCGCGGCCGACAGGGCCGAAATTGCCCATCGGCCAGCCGACCGGCAGGATCGCATAGGATTTGTAGCCGCTGGGGATGCCCATCGCGTCGTCGCATTCCTTGCCGTAGCCGGTGTGGCGCGTGGTCAACGTCGAGCCGAGCCCGAGCGCGCGCGCCGCGAGCAGCATGTTCTGCACCGCCGGATAGATCGACGAGCCAGCGGTATAGTTCGGGCTCTCGCCTTCGAGGCAGGCGACGATCCATACCGGCGCCTCGTGATAATGGTCGGTGAGATATTTGACGGCATCGTGCTGGCGCGCATAGGCGGCAGGATTGGAGCCCGGCGGCGGCGAGCTCGACGCATAACGGGGCCCCAGCACCTCGTCGTAGAGCCGCTTGTAATAGACCTGCACCGCCTTTTTCTTGGCGGCGTCCTTGAGCACAAGGAACTTCCAGCGCTGGGTGTTGCCGCCGCTCGCCGCCGCTTGCCCCGCACGCAGAATCTTGAAAATGAGGTCGTCCGGCACCGGGTCCGGCTTCAGCCGTCGCATCGCCCGCATCGTGTGCATGACATCGAACAGGTCGCTGCTGAGCGGGACGTGATGCGGCATTTGCCTCTCCTTGCGGGGTTCTGTTGGTCGCTGCGCGGACTGTAGAGTAATTGTTGGCGACCCGACAAATCGAGAATGCCGATGCCCTACGCCCATCCCGAAGCCCTGGTCTCGACCGACTGGCTCGCCACACATCTCGCCGACCCGCATGTTCGGGTGCTCGACAGCTCGTTCAAGCAGCCGGGCGTCACCCCGACCGCGCGCGCCGATTACGACGCCGGCCATATTCCCGGCGCGGTGTTCTTCGACATCGACGACGTCGCCGAGCCCGGCACCAGCCTGCCGCACATGATCCCGAGCGCCGAACGCTTCGCCGCGAAAATGGCCGAGCGCGGCGTCGGCGATGGCGACAAGGTCGTCGTCTATGACGCCAACGGCCTGTCCTCGGCCGGGCGCGCGTGGTGGCTGCTGCGGTTGTTCGGCCACGACAATGTGGCGCTACTCGATGGCGGTCTGCCGAAATGGACGGCCGAAGGCCGGCCGCTCGACACCTCCGCGCCGGCAATCCCCAAGCGCCAATTCATCGCGCGCTTCGACGCGGCGTTGGTACGTGCCAAGACGGAGATCGTCGCCAATGTTGCGATCGCGCGCGAACTGGTCGTGGATGCGCGCTCGGCGGGGCGGTTCGACGGCAGTGCCGAGGAAACCTGGCCGGGCCGGCGGCGCGGCCACATACCCGGCAGCCGCAACCTGCCGTTCGACCAAGTAACCGACCCGGCGACCAAGCAGCTGAAGGGCGCGGACGATCTGTCCGCGCTTTTCATGGGCGCCGGGATCGATTTCAAGAAGCCTGTGGTCGCGAGCTGCGGGTCGGGGGTGACGGCGTGCGCGCTCGCCTTTGCGGCCTATCTGATCGGCCACGACCGGGTCGCGGTCTATGACGGCTCGTGGTCGGAATGGGGCTTGCCCGACGGCCCGCCGATCGCGACCGGCCCCGCCTCGTAAAGAAGAGGAAATGACCAGCATCCCCGACACCGTCACCTATCTCGAAATGTTCGAGCGGCCGCCCCCACGCATGCTGCCCGCGCCGCTCGGCAAGCTCGCGCTAATGCGCGCCGAGGACTGTACGGTCTCGTTTTACCGCTATCTCTACGAGACGGTCGGCACTCCCTGGGTATGGTTCGAGCGCCGGCAATGGAGCGACAAGGCGCTCGCCGCCGAGCTCGCGAAGCCGACGAGCGAGATCTTCGTGCTGTACCTCGGCGGAGTGCCGGCGGGATATTTCGAATTGAACGGCGCGGAGGCGCGGCAGACCGAACTCTGCTATTTCGGGCTGATGCCGGATTTCATCGGCCGCCGGCTCGGGCCGTTTCTGCTCAATGCGGCGATTGAGCAAGCGTGGTCGCGCCCGATCGAGCGGTTCTGGGTGCATACCTGCACTTTCGACCACCCGAGGGCGCTTCCACTCTACCAGCGCGCCGGTTTTGTCGTTTATGCGCGGCGCGAAGTATCGTTCGACGATCCTCGTGAGAGCGGCATTCTGCCGCGCTCACTGGAGCATCCCCTGCTGCCGCCGCCTAGGGCGAAATCATAGTCCGGCAGCAAGCTTACCAACCGTAACCGTAGTAGTGGTGGTAATACGGGCCAGGACCGTAACCATAGTACGGGCCAGGGCCATAGTACGGGCCTGGGCCGCCGATCCCGATACCGACCGGGCCGACGTCAACGCCGATATAAGCCTTCGCCGGCGTCAATGGAACCGACACGGCGACCAACGCCAGCGCAGCAACGGCGGTCGCGCCAAGCCAACGAAACTTACGAGTTTTTGTATCGCTCGACATTCATACCTCCTGCGTTGTCGAGTCCTATTTGCGACTCGTTAGCCAACGACACGATGGGTATGCGGTTCCACTTGAAATATGGTGCTGTCGTTGCGTTTATTTTACGCGATGCTTGGTCTATTAATGCGCGAGGATCTGGCTGAGGAAGCTGCGGGTGCGCTCGCTCTTCGGGCTGGAAAAGAAATCCTTGGGCGGCGCGCGCTCGATGACTTCGCCGCGATCCATGAATACCATCATATCGGCGACGGTGCGCGCGAACCCCATCTCGTGCGTCACGCAGACCATCGTCATGCCTTCCTCGGCGAGCCCGGTCATGACGTCGAGCACTTCCTTGATCATCTCCGGGTCGAGCGCCGAGGTCGGCTCGTCGAACAGCATGATCTCGGGCTTCATGCACAGCGAGCGCGCGATCGCCACGCGCTGCTGCTGGCCGCCCGAAAGCTGGCCGGGATATTTGTCGGCCTGGTCGGGAATGCGCACGCGCTCGAGATAATAGCGCGCGGTTTCCTCGGCCTCCTTCTTGGGCAGCTTGCGCACCCAAATGGGCGCCAACGTCAGGTTCTGCAGCACGGTCAGATGCGGGAACAGGTTGAACTGCTGGAACACCATGCCGACCTCGCGGCGGATCGCCTCGATGTTCTTGAGGTCGGAAGTGAGCTCGATCCCGGCGACGACGATGCGCCCCTGCTGATGCTCTTCGAGGCGGTTGATGCAGCGGATCATCGTCGACTTGCCCGAGCCCGACGGGCCGCACACGACGACCTTCTCGCCTTTCTGGACCTGCAGGTTGATGTCGCGCAGCACATGGAACTCGCCGTACCATTTGTGCACGCCCTGCAGCTCGATCACCGGCCCCGCACCGGCCTTGGCGTCGCTCATCGCCGCTTTCCCCGGTTGAACTCGCGCTCCAGCACCTGGCTGTAGCGCGACATGAAAAAGCAGAAGCTCCAATAGATGAGGCCGACGAAGACGTAGGCCTCTATGTAGAAGCCCGGCCAGTTGGCGTCGGTCAAGGCCGTCTCGGCACAGCTCAGCAGGTCGAACAGGCTGATGATGAGGACGAGCGAGGTGTCCTTGAACATGCCGATGAAGGTGTTGACCAGCGGCGGGATCACCATCGTCAGCGCCTGCGGCAGCACGATCAGCCGGGTGCGCTGCCAGTAGCTGAGGCCGAGCGTGTCGGCCGCCTCGGTCTGGCCCTTGGGGATCGCCTGCAGCCCGCCGCGCACCACCTCGGCCAGATAGGCGCCGGCGAACAGGATGAAGGCGACCTGCGCCCGGATCAGCTTGTCGACCGTCATCCCCGACGGCAGGAAGAGCGGCAGCATCAGCGACGCCATGAACAGCACGGTGATGAGCGGCACGCCGCGCACCAGCTCGATATAACCGATGCAGATCGCCCGCACCGCCGGCAGCCGCGAGCGCCGGCCAAGGGCCAGCAAGACGCCGAGCGGGAAGCCCAGCAACATGGCGACAACGGCGAGGATCAGCGTCAGCGGCAGGCCGCTCCACATCGCCGTCTCGACCGGGGTGAGCCCCAGCGCGCCGCCGCGCATCAGCGCGAAGACCGCCAAGAGCCCGACAACCCACACGACCGCGAGTCGGCGTCCCCAGCTGCGCCGGTTGCAGGCGATGAGAATCATCACCAGGAAGATCCCGACGACCGTCGCCGGCCGCCATGTCTCGCCGGCCGGGAAGAAGCCGAAGAGGATGAATCGCGCCTTCTCGGCGATGAATGCCCAGCACGCCCCGGCGCCGTGGCATTGCTGGCCGCTCGGCGCGCTCCAGATCGCGTCGATCAGCGCCCAGCGGATGACCGGGGGAATGGCAAAGGCAAGCAGCGCGAGGCACAGCAATGTCAGGATGGAATTGAAGACACCGTTGAACAGATTGGCGCGCAGCCAGCCGAGCACGCCGGTCGTGCGCGCCGGCGGGGCCTGCGCGGCAATCGGGATGTCTTGCGCGATATCGGCCATCGGCTAGCGCTCCACCAGCGCCACGGTGCGGTTGTAAAGATTCATCGCCAGCGAGATCGTAAGGCTGATGACGAGGTATACCGCCATGATCATGGCGATGCCCTCGATCGCCTGGCCGGTCTGGTTAATCGTCGTATTGGCGATCGAGACCAGGTCCGGAAAGCCGATGATCACGGCGAGCGAGCTGTTTTTGGTGAGGTTGAGGTACTGGCTCGTCATCGGCGGGATGATGACGCGCAGCGCCTGCGGCAGCACGACGAGGCGCATCCGCTGACCGGATTTGAGCCCGAGCGCCAGCGCCGCCTCGCTCTGGCCCCAGCTGACCGCCAGGATGCCGGCGCGCACGATTTCCGCGATGAAGGTGCCGGTATAGACGACGAGTCCGAGCAGGAGCGCCGCGAACTCCGGCGACATCGTGCTTCCGCCGCTGAAGTTGAAGCCCTTGAGCGCCGGAGCGTCGAGCGCCAGCGGCACGCCGCTGGCGACAAAGGCCAAGGCGGGCAGCCCGGCCAGCAGGCCGAGCGCCGCCCATCCGGCCGGAAACTGCACGCCGGTCGCCATCTGCCGGCGCCGCGCCCAGCGTCGCATCGCGACGGTCAGGACGACCCCGACAACGAACGCCAGCGCGACCCATTTATAGGCCGGGCTCGCGACCGGCACCGGAAACGAAATCCCGCGATTGCTGACGAACACATCGGGCAGGATCTGCCAGGCCTGCCGCGGCCCGGGCGCCAGCTTTGTCAGCAGCCCCCACCAGAAGAACAGCTGCAGCGCCAGCGGGATGTTGCGGAAGGTCTCGACATAGATTTGCGCGAGCTTGCCGACGAGCCAGTTGCTCGACAGCCGCGCGAGGCCCATCAACGTGCCGAGAATGGTCGCCAGGACGACGCCGAGCGCGGCGACATGCAGCGTGTTGACGAGGCCGACGAGAAAGGCGCGGGCGTAGGTGTCGGCCGGCGAATAGTCGATCAGCGACTCGCCGATGCCGAATGCCGCCTCGCGATGCAGGAAGCCGAAGCCGAGAGCGATGTTCTGCCGGCCGATATTGACGAGCGTGTTGTGGACGACGAACGCCGCGAACCCGACGACGATCGCGACAAACGCCACCTGATAGGCGATGCCGCGGATTTTCGGGTCGCGCCATGGCGCCGGTCGCGAGGGCGTCGCACCGAGGGAGGCGCCCTCGCCTGCCATCACCTATGCTCCTCGCGGCTCACCACCGCCGTTCAACGGATCGGCATCGCGTATTGCAGTCCGCCATTTTTCCACAGCGCGTTGAGGCCGCGCTCCAGCTTGAGCGGCGAGCCGGCGCCGATGTTGCGGTCGAAAATTTCGCCGTAATTGCCGACGAGCTTGATCTCGTTATAGGCCCAGTTCTCCTCGAGCCCCAACAGCTTGCCCATGCCGGGCGTGACGCCGAGCATGCGCTTGATGTTGGGATCGTCGCTCTTCATCATGTCGTCGACATTGGCCTTGGTGATGCCGCTCTCCTCGGCCTGGATCAGCGCGAAAATCGTCCAGTCGACGATATCATGCCACTGGTCGTCGCCCTGGCGCACCGCCGGCGCCAGCGGCTCCTTCGAAATCACCTCGGGCAGGATCATGTAATCGCCGGGGCTCGGCGCGCGCGAAACCCGCACCGCCGCAAGCTGCGACCGGTCGGTGGTAAAGACATCGCAGCGCCCGCCGAAGAAGGCAGCGACAACCTCGTCGAGCTTTTCGATAACGACCGGCTTGTACTCCATCTTGTTGGCGCGGAAGTAGTCCGCGAGGTTGAGCTCGGTCGTGGTGCCCGGCTGCACGCAGATCGTCGCGCCGTTGAGCTCCTTGGCGCTTTTGACGCCGAGCTTGGCCGCGACCATGAAACCCTGACCGTCGTAATAGACGACCGGGCCGAAATTGATCCCGAGCTCGGCGTCGCGCTGCAGCGTCCAGGTCGTGTTGCGCGACAGGATGTCGACTTCGCCCGACTGCAGCGCCGTAAACCGTTGCTGCGCGGTCAGCGGGACGAACTTGACCTTGCCAGGGTCGCCCAGGACGGCCGCGGCGAGCGCCCGGCAGACATCGACGTCGATTCCTGAGAAATTGCCCTGGCTGTCGGGCTGGCTGAACCCGGCGATGCCGGTGCTGACGCCGCAGCTGAGCGAGCCGGCCTGCTTGACCTTGTCGAGCGTCGGCCCGGCTTGCGCCGAATTGAGCGCGCCGAATACAGCGATCATGGCCGCCGCCGCCAATATCGACCAGAATTTCATGCTGAAGGTGCGCACGATGTCCCCCTCTGCCCGCGGCGCCTGTCCGCGATCCGATAGCGTGTATTGACGCGACGCTAGCACAGCCTTCGCGCGGGCAGCAACGCGGCGCCCGCTAATAGGTTAATCAAAATGTTCAGATGCCGCTTTTCATGTCGGCGACGATCTGCTGCGCCATCGCCGCGGGATCGACGGCCTGGACGATCGGCCGCCCGACGACGAGATAGTCGGCGCCGTCGGCGATCGCCTGCGCCGGCGTGCCGGAGCGCTTGTGATCGTCGAGCGCGGCACCGGCGAGGCGCACGCCCGGCGTCACCACCAGCAGCCGCTCGGCAGCGAGACGGGCGCGGATCGTATTGGGGTTGTCCTGCGGGCTGGCGATGATCCCGTCGACTCCGCAGTCGAGCGCGAAGCGCGCGCGTTCGGCGATCAGGTCGGCGACGCTGCCGCTGTGTCCCAATTCGCGCAGGCCGCGCTCGTTGAGGCTGGTGAGCGCCGGCACCACGAGCAGCCGCAGCGTCGACTGCCCCCTGCCCTCGACCGCGGCGCGGATGATGTCGCCGTCGCCGTGCACCGTGACAAAGCTGACGCCCCGCTCGGCGACGCGCTCGATGCCGCGCCGCACCGTCTCGCCGATGTCGAACATCTTGGCGTCGAGGAAAATGTTGCATCCCGACTTAAGCAGATCGTCGAGGAACGCCTCGAAGCCCGGCGCGAAGATGAGCCACAGGCCGAGTTTGAAGAACGAGACAATGCCCGCGAGCCGCTCGGCAGTCGCACGCGCCGTGGTGACACTCGGCAAATCGAGCGCGACGATCAGCCGGTCCTCCATGCGCGCGGGCAGGCTGCGGGCAGCAGGGATGTCTGCAGGCATCGACGCGATCCTTTGCGGTGGTTTTGCGGCACCTTCGAGAGGCGCTGGTGCTCAGTCAAGCTGCCTTGGAAACGCCGCCCCAACGCGGCACGATGCGGCGATTGATCAACCCAAAGGAACCCCATGCCGAAGCAGCAGATTCGCTCCGACAAATTGCGCCAGCCGAGCGGCGTCTTCTCCCACGCGACGGCGATCGAGGCGCGCGGCCGCCTGGTGTTCATCTCGGGGATGACCGCGCGGCGCGCCGACGGGTCGATCGCCGGCATCGGCGACATCGAAGCGCAGACGCGTCAGGTCTGCGAGAACATCAAGGCCGCGGTCGAGGCCGCCGGCGGAACGATGGACGATATCTGCCGCGTCGACGTCTACATCCGCAACATGGAGCAGTTCGACACCATCCATAAAGTGCGGCGCGAGTATTTCCGTGAGCCGCTACCCGCCTCGACGATGGTCGAGGTGGTGAAGATGACCCACCCCGACTACCTGATCGAAATCAACGCGATCGCGGTGGTGCCTTAATGTGCGCGAAACGGGTTGACTACGGTCAGACGGCCTTCGAAGACCAACCCGTCGTGCATGTCTTCCGACCACAGCGTATCGCACCCCGACGATAGCGCCGCAGCGGCGATCATCCCGTCATAGACCGAGAGCCGGTACCGTTCGGCGAGCGTGATGCCTGAGTCGTGGATATCCATAGTCACCGGTACGACGACCGGCAAGAGATCGCGAAATCGAGCCAGCAGACTATGAGTCCTGGCCCAAGAGAACTGCATCCTCTTCCGGGCGACATTGGCGATCTCGTTGAGAACCTGGACGCTGATCGTCCCGCCTGCACGGATCAGCTGCTCGGCGCGATCCGCTTTGATTGGATCGCCCGACGCCGTGTAAAGCAGGATGTTGCTGTCGAAGAAACTACCGGGCATTCGCCTCATCCCGGTCGAACTTGAAGTCGGAAGGGAGGCTTCCCCTAAACTCCCGCAACCGCTTCAACAACTCCTCGCGGCTGGGCTTGCGGGCGACTTCGAGTTGCCGCTCGTCAGCGACCCTGATTTCGATTTCGTCGCCTTCCTTGAGCCGCAGCAACTCGACAATGGCGGCAGGAAGACGGATCGCAAGACTGTTGCCCCATTTGGCGACCTGCACGGGCGACTCCAATGATATACAATTGTTGGTATGTATATCATTGGACCTTCGGCATCAAGCGCGGTTGCAATTGCCTTGGCCTGGCAACACAGTACCGCGCTACACAAAGCGAGAAAATACCGATGGAAATGCATGGCGAGCGACGCATCCCGGCGACCCGCGCGGAGGTCTGGGCGAAGCTCAACGACCCCGAGACGCTGAAGGTCTGCATCCCCGGCTGCGAGACCGTGGAGAAGGTGTCGGATACCGAGTTCAGCGCCAAGGTCGTCGCCCGTGTCGGCCCGGTGAAGGCGAGCTTTTCCGGCAAGGTCACGCTGACCGACCTCGTACCGCCCGAAAGCTACACGATCACCGGCGAGGGCACCGGCGGGATCGCCGGCTTTGCCAAGGGCAGCGCCAAGGTGTCGCTCGACGACGCCGGGGCCGAGACGGTGTTGCGCTACGGCGTGCAGGCGCAGGTCGGCGGCAAGCTCGCCCAGATCGGCTCGCGCCTCATCGATGCCACCTCGCGCAAAATGGCGGACGATTTCTTCAACCGCTTCGTCAACGTAATGGTCCCGGCCGCTACCGATGGCGCCGAAGCGTCATAACCAACTGTATATAGCGATTTTTTACCGTACCGAGGCGCCTTGACCCAGCGCCGACGGCGCAGGAAACTCGCGCCCACGATCAGCGCCGGCGGCGGCCGGGCGCCGCGCCGAAGAGGGACAAGGGAGGGTTTCATGCAGAAGACGGTGAGCCTCACCGTGAACGGCAAGCCAGTTTCGGCAACGGTCGAGGGACGCACGCTTCTGGTGCAGCTGCTGCGCGAGACCCTGGGCCTCACTGGCACCCATGTCGGCTGCGACACCAGCCAATGCGGCGCCTGCGTCGTGCATGTCGACGGCGAGGCGGTGAAGTCGTGCACGCTGCTCGCGGTGCAGGCCGAGGGATGCACCATCAAGACCATCGAGGACGTCGCCGATGGCGACACCTTGCACCCGATGCAGGAAGCCTTCCGCGACAATCATGCGCTGCAATGCGGCTTCTGCACGCCGGGCATGATTATGAGCGCGCTCGATCTGGTGAAGAACAATCCCGACCCGAGCGACCGTGAAATCCGCGAATACCTCGAGGGTAATCTCTGCCGCTGCACCGGCTATCACAACATTGTGCTGGCTATCAAAGCCGGAGCTGCCGCGATGAAGGGCACCAAGGCGGCGGCGGAGTAGCCGCCATGACCGAGATCGGCACCCCCGTACGCCGGCGCGAGGATTATCGGTTCCTCACTGGCCAGGGCACCTATACCGACGACATCAACCGGCCGCGCCAGCTTTA
>DASZLY010000338.1:0-53299 GCA_035552135.1 Allostellaceae bacterium
TTGGTGATTCCCCGGTCGGAATTGACCATGGCCAGGCCAGGCTGCTTCGCGTAGGTGGCCTGGATATCGGCCTTGATCGCCGCCTTTTCAGCCTCCGGCAAATTCTCGATCCGGGTCAGCATGTCGCCCACGCCGTTATCGGGATCAACGCCCAGGCGGGCCAGTGTGGCGCCATGCTTCTCGAACACATCGGCGAAGAACACGGAAACGCAGTGGCCGAAGATGATGGGATCGGAGATCTTCATCATGGTCGTCTTGACGTGCAGCGAGAACAGGATCCCGTCCTTCCTCGCGGCGTCGATCTGCGCGGCGAAGAAGGCGCGCAACGCGTTGCGGTTCATCACCGACGAATCGATGATCTCGCCGGTCTGAAGCGGCGTCTTCGGCTTCAGCACCGTGACCGCGCCATCTCTGCCGACCAGCTCGATACGGGCATTGGTCGGCGCCGCAATGGTCGTCGCCACCTCCGAACCGTAGAAATCGCCGCCCGACATGTGCGCGACGCGCGATTTCGAGTCCTTGCTCCAGGCGCCCATCTTATGCGGATTGTTGCGCGCGTACTGCTTCACGGCGCCGGCGGCGCGGCGGTCGGAATTGCCCTCGCGCAGCACCGGATTGACGGCGCTGCCGAGCACCTTGCCGTAGCGGGCGCGGATTTCCTTATCCGCCGGCGTCGCGTCGCTGTCCGGATAGTCCGGCACGTCGTAGCCCTTGCTCTGCAACTCCTTGATCGCAGCCTTCAGCTGCGGGATCGAGGCGGAGATGTTGGGCAGCTTGATGATATTGGCCTCGGGGCGCATCGCAAGCTGGCCAAGTTCGGCGAGCTCGTCGTTGATCTTTTGCGCCGGCGTCAGTTTGTCGGGAAAGTTGGCGATGATGCGGCCGGTCAGCGAAATGTCTTTCAGCTTCATCTTCACACCGGCCGCCCCCACGAAGGCTTCGACGATCGGCAGAAGCGAAAACGTAGCAAGCCCAGGTGCTTCATCAACCTTCGTCCAGACGATTTCGAGATCTGACATGCTTGCACCTCCGCGCGCGCCGCTTTCGTTTCGGCTAAGTTGATCTATTGACGATTATGCCCCGTCTTGTCGCACTGACGTGAGGCGTCGCGGCTCTCCATGCCGAGGTCGTACTATTTCAAGTCGATGTCGAGATGGGGCAGGATCAGCTTGTTCTTGAGCTCGACGACGGGGTTCTTCATCTTGATTTTCGGCATCGACATCATCCTTGAAAGCGGGCGCGCCCAATCCGCATCCCGGAGCCGCTGGCCGGGTTGAAACAGGCGGCGCACGATAATGGCCGGGCCGGTGCGATTCAAGCCGCCGGCCCCCAATCGGTCCGAGGCAAGGCATCAATGCAGCGAAATTATCAACACCGGCGAAGACGCGCCGCTTTCACGGCAAATTTATCCGGTTTGCAAACAGCTCACGCGCAGTTTACCGACCGGTTACAATTACGCGACAGCCGCCAGAAGCGCATTTGCTGAAAATCAATGGCTTAGGAAGTTCGCCTAAAAATTAGGCAAACCCTTGTTGCACTTGGCTTACTTGGCGCGAAAGCCAAGGTTGCATGTTTCCCCACAAACTTATCCACCGGAATCGGGGATAGCTGCGGCGGTCAGGCGAGCGCCGCGAAAAGCGCCCCGACATCCGGCACGAACGACACCAGCCCGGGCACCAGCGGCGCCGCAAAGCGGGCGGCGACGATGTGCTCGAACAACGCCGCAAGGGGCGACCAGTAGCCGCCGACATCGATCACGAAGAGCGGCTTTTCATGCAGGCCGAGCTGGCGCCACGACAGGATCTCGATCGTCTCGTCGAGCGTGCCGACGCCGCCCGGCAGCACCGCGAACGCGTCGGCGCGCTCGGCCATCACCCGCTTGCGCTGGTGCATGTCGGTGACGACAACCAGCTCGTCGAGCCCTTTGTGCGCGACCTCGCGGTGTTCGAGATGCACCGGAATGATGCCGGTCACACGGCCGCCGCCGGCGAGCACCGCGTCGGCGAGCGCGCCCATCAGCCCGTTGCGGCCGCCGCCATAGACGAGCTCCATTCCGCGCGCCGCGAGGCCCGCGCCGAGCTCGACCGCGGCTTCGCGATAGCGCGGGTCGGCGCCGGCCGACGACCCGCAATAGACGCAAAGCCGCATGATCTTTCCGGGCGCAGGCTGCACGGCGCGACAACTCGCTGGGGGATTTGGTGTTCCGTCATCCTCCGAACCGGACGCGATTGCAAGCCGCCAGCACGCGGCCTAATGTTCGCGCCAGGGGAGTGCGGATCGTGCGACGTCTGTGGATGGGGCTGGGCGGCCTCGCGCTGGTGATTGCCGGCGTCGCCTTCGTGCTGTGGAGCAACAGCACCACCCCGCCGCCGAAACCGGTGCCCGCCGCCCCGCCACAGGCGAACCTGCCACCGCCGCCGCCGCCCGCCCCATCGCCGGCGGTGCCGAGCTTCGATATCGTCAAGGTCGATCCGAGCGGCCATGCGGTGATTGCCGGCCGCGCCGCGCCGGGCTCCAAGGTCATCGTGCTCGACGGCGACAAGCCGATGGGCGACGTCACCGCCGACGAGCGCGGCGAATGGGTGCTGGTGCCGACCGTGCCGATGAGTCCCGGCGAGCGCCAGCTGACCCTCGAAGCGATCGACCCGAAGACCGGCGCCAAGACCAAATCGACCGACACCGTCGCCCTCGCCGTAGCCACGCCGGCGCAGGGGCCGGGCACGGTCGCCGTATTGCTGCCCGGCAACGCCAACGAGCCGGCGCAGACGCTGCAAACTCCCAGCGCGCGCAACGGCAGCCTGGCACTCGACACCGCGGAATACGGCGCGAACGGCGATCTGCTGCTGTCCGGCCACGCCGCGCCGGGGGCGACGCTCAGGCTTTACGCCGACAACCAGCCGGTCGCCACGGTGACCGCCGACGATCAGGGCAAATGGTCGTCCGCGACGCCACGCCCGAAAAATGCGGCGCAGGCCAAAATCGATCTCCGGGTCGACCAGCTCGCCGCCGACGGCTCGGTCGCGCAACGCATCGCCGAGCCGTTCGAGCCGCCGCAAGCCGCGAGCGCGGCATCCACCGGCCAGTACACCGTGGCGGCCGGCAACTCGCTCTGGGTGATCGCCCGCAAGGCCTACGGCAACGGCCAGCACTACACGGTGATTTTCGGCGCCAATAAAGAGCACATCCGCGACCCGAACCTGATCTATCCGGGCCAGATCATCACCCTGCCGAAGTCGTAGGAGGTTCTTCGTCATTGCGAGCGTAGCGAAGCAATCTCATGCCAATCGCGACTCCCTGGCGCGAGATTGCCGAGGCGCCCCGGGGCGCCTCGCGATAACGGTTCGTCCTAAGCGTAAAGCTCCGCCGGCAGCACCGGCGCGGTGCGGTTACGCGCATGCAGGTAGGACTGCCAAAAGAGGCACGCCGCGACGGTGCGCCACGGCCGCCAGCGCTCGCCGAGTTCACGCAGTGCGCGCTCGGCGAGCCGGTCGCCGAGCCCCAGTTCGGCGGCGACGCCGAACTGCAGCCCGAGATCGGCGGCCGGCCACACATCGTCGCGGCCGAGTGCGAAGATCAGGTAGATTTCGGCGCTCCACCGGCCGATGCCCTTGAGCGCGATGAGCGCGGCCAGTGCGGCGTCGTCATCGGCCGCGGCAAGTCGCGCGAAATCGAGCGCGCCGCTCGTCACCGCCTCGGAAAGGCCGCGGCCGTAACGCGCCTTCTGCCGGCTGAAGCCGCAGCGCCGCAGCGTCGCCTCGTCGAGCGTGAGGAACCCCGCGGGGGTCAGCGGCCGGCACTCGGTGTTCAGCCGGCGGAACATCGCCGCGGCGGCGTCAATCGACACCTGCTGCTCGAGGATGATGTGGAGCAGTGTTTCGAACCCGTTGCGCCGGCGACGGAAGCGCGGCGCGCCGGCGCGTGCGAGGATCGCCGTGAAAACCGGCTCGCCGCCAAGCGCCGCGATTCCCTCGGCGAGACCCAGCGGCGCCAGCGCCGGCTCCGCTAGCCCCACAATTCGGGCTCCGGCGGATAGACCGTGCTGCCCTCGTAGCGCAGCCGCTGATTGCGGTCGGCCGCCAGCAGCAGCGGCCCGTCGAGATCGACGACGCTCGCCAGCTGCGCAACGAGGATTGCCGGCGCCATCGCGAGCGAGGTGCCGATCATGCAGCCGACCATGATCCCGAAGCCGCGTTCTTTCGCCGCCGCGGCCAGTTTCAGCGCCTCGGTGAGCCCGCCAGTCTTGTCGAGTTTGATATTGATAGCATCGTATTTGCCAACCAGCCGGTCGAGATCAGCCGTGGTGTGGCAGGATTCGTCGGCGCAAACCGGAATCCGGTGCGGCAGTTCGGCGAGGGCATTGTCGTCATCCGCCGGCAGCGGCTGCTCGATGAGCTCGACCCCGAGCGCCGCGAGGCGCGGCGCCAGCTCGGCGAAATGTCGCGCCGTCCAGCCCTCGTTGGCATCGACGATGAGCCGCGACGTGGGCGCTTTGTCGCGCACCGCCTGGACCCGGTCGAGGTCGCCATCGCCGGTCAGCTTCAGCTTGAGCAGCGGCCGGGTGCGGTTCGCCGCCGCCGCCGCGCCCATGCGCTCCGGCGTGTCGAGCGACAGGGTATAGGCGGTGACCAGCGGTCTCAGCGGCCCGATCCCGGCAAGCGCCGCGGCGGAGCTGTAGGCGCGTTTCGCTTCGATGTCCCAGAACGCCGCATCGAGCGCGTTGCGCGCCGCGCCGGGCGGCATCGCCTCCTGCAGGCTGTCGCGGTTAAGTCCCGAGAACACCGCGCCCTTCATCGCCTCCAGCGCCGCGACGACGCTGTCGACGCTCTCGCCGTAACGCGGATAGGGCACGCACTCGCCGCGGCCTTGGGAATCGCCGTCATGCAGCTCGGCGACGACGACCTCGGCGGTTGTCCGGCTGCCGCGCGAGATCGTGAACGCCTGGGCCAGCGGCCAGGCGCGGCGGGTGACATGGAGGCGTTGCGGGTGTGGTGCCATGCGAACCTCAGCCGATAGTCATGCCGACGATGACGGTCCTGACCCCGGCCTCGGCGGCCGCGTCGATCGTCATGTCGGGGAAGCCGGGATCGGCCTGGCAGTCCGGCAAACCAGCTGCCCGAGGCACGCTTCGGGGCGCCACAACATAGCGCCGGCGGCGGTCTTCGCCGCGAGCTGGCCGGGCGCATCGCCGATAAACATCAGATAGGAGGTGCGAATGGCCACGTCTCAACTCTTTCGCGGTCACGTCCGCGATCTTAGGGGAGCCGCCCGCCCGGCGGAAGCCGGGAGTCGACACCGCCGCGCGCAGCCGCCACTCTGCCGCCCGCGACAGGAACGGGAGGGGACGATGCGGCGAGCAGCCTGGCTGGGTCTGTGCGGGCTTGGCGCACTCGCCGGCGGCTGCACCCAGTCGCCGCAGAACGTGGTGATGCGCGGTAGCGCGGACGGCGTGATCATCAATTATTACGGCGACGTCGGCGCGACCCTGCCGCTGGCGCGTCAGCACTGCGCGCAATACGAACGCGTGCCGGTGCTGCACGAGACCAAGGAAAGCAATGCCGTCTATTTCTGCGTAAGGCCCGGCGAGGAGCCGCGGCCGGCGACGTTGCCGCAACAGTCTTTGCGGTAGATGCCGGGCTTTTAACCGGCAATTAACCTTAATGGTCGATTGATAGAGCGGCGAGGCCAGACCCCGGGACCCGATCTTCATGACCGTGCGCAAGCCAGATCTCCCCTACGCCGCGGCGCTGCTCCGCCGGCACGGGACGATCGCGGCGCTGGCGATGCTGGCGCTCGCCGGCTTTGTCGCGCTGGCGGCGATGGGGATCGGCGACGGGCGCGACGGGGCAGCTCGTGCCGCGCAATCCGCCATCGCCGGCGACGCCGATCGGGCGCGCGCCATCATCGACCGCGAGCGTGCCGCGCTCGACCGGCTCGCGATGTACGCCGCCACCGCATCCGACGCGGCGGCTCAGCATCTCCTCGACGGCATCGTTCCCGGCACGCCGGGGCGGCGCGGCGCCGCCCTTGCCGACGGGGCGGGGATGGTGCAGCTGCGCGCCCGCACCGCGCTTGACGAGACCGCGCTCGCCGCGCTTGCCGCCAATGCGGCGCGCCTGGCCGAGACGCAGCCGCAAGCCGCTCTACTGGTGACGCAAACCCTGCGCGATGGCGACGACGCGGCGCTGGTCGGCCTCGCGCGCCCCTGGTTCAAGCCCGACGGCAGCCTCGGCGGCGTTGCGCTGATCGCGATCGACCGCACCGCTTTCCCCGGCCTCGATGTCGCGCGTGCCGACGGCTCGCCGCTTTTCGCCGCCGATAGCGCCGCGATGCGTGACGTCGCGCTCGGCGATCTTCCGCTGCTGCTGCGCTACGCGCCGCCGGCGCCCGCATTCTGGACACGGCACGGCCCGGCGCCGCTGGTCGCGCTGGCGGTCGCCGGCATCCTCGCGCTGTTGGGCTTGCTCGCGGTGCTCAGCGCCCGCCTTGCCGCCGCCGATCGCGACAAGGCCAGCGCCGCGGCCGTCGAACAGGAATTGCGCGAGCGGTTGGCCGATTCGGCCCAGGCGGCTGGCCGAATCGACGAGCTGAGCCGCACCAAGTCGCAATTCTTTGCCCAGGTGACGCACGAGTTGCGCACGCCATTGAACGCGATCCTTGGCTTTTCCGAGACGATCCGCCAGGAGATGTTCGGCCCGGTCGCCAACCCGCGCTATCGCGAATATGCCGGGCTGATCCACGACGCCGGCGCGCATCTCTTGTCGCTGATCAACGATTTGCTCGACGAGGCGCGCATCGAATCCGGCAAGATGGAGATCGCGCCGATCCGCGTCTCGGCGCCGGCGCTTGCCCGCTCGGCGCTCGACCTGGTCGAGCTCCTCGCCGAGGGCCGCGACATCGCGCTCGCGACGAACGGGTTGTCGTCCTGCCCCGATCTCAACGTCGACGCGCGGGCGATGAAGCAGGTGCTGGTCAACCTGCTGTCGAACGCGATCAAGTACACGCCGCCCGGCGGGCGGATCGAGCTGCGCTGCGCCGCACATGACGACGGCGCGGTGTTCGAAATCGCCGATACCGGGATCGGCATGTCGGAAGAGGATATCGCCGTCGCGTTCGAGCCGTTCGGCCGCGCCGGCGGCATCGAGGCGCGGCGGCAGCAGGGTACCGGGCTCGGCCTGTCGCTGGCACGCGCGCTGGTGCGGCTGCACGGCGGCGATCTGACGCTGTCAAGCCATCTCGACGACGGCACCACCGCGATCATCACCTTGCCGCCGAGCGCGGTCTTCCCGGTGTCCGCGACCGAAGCGGCCAGGGCGGCCTGAGGATTTTCATCTATAAGCTGCCCGAATGACAGACACGACTAGCCCCGCGCGGCGCGGGGCGGTGCTGCTCGCGCTGCTGTGGCTGGTCGGCATGCAGTTGCGGCTGACGATCCTCGCCGTGCCGCCGGTGCTGCCGCTGATCCATCGCGATTTGGGGCTCAGCGAGAAGGCGGTGGGCGTGCTGTCGGCGCTGCCGGTGCTGCTGCTGGCGCTGGCCGCGGTGCCGGGGTCGCTGATGGTGGCGCGGCTTGGCGCGCGGCGCGGCTGCATACTGGGGCTGGCGATCGTTGCGCTGGCAGGCGCCGCGCGCGGTCTCGGCCCGTCGGCGCCGATGCTTTACGCGATGACCTTCGCGATGGGGCTCGGCGTCGCGCTCATGCAGCCGACCTTGCCCGCGCTGGTCGGCCAGTGGTTCGCCGCGCGCCCCGGTTTCGCGACCGCGGTCTATGCCAATGGCCTGCTGATCGGCGAGGCGGTGCCGGCGGCGATCACCCTGCCGCTGGTGCTGCCGCTGGTCGGCGGCGATTGGGGCTGGAGCTTCGCGTTGTGGTCCGTCCCGGTCGCGCTGACGGCGATCCTCGTCGCGACGCTGACGCCGCATGTCGAACGGCCGCTCGCGGCCGGCGATTACCGCTGGTGGCCGGATTGGCGCCGCGCGCTGCCGCTGGGCCTGCTGATCGGCGGCACGGGCGGGCTTTATTTCTCCGCCAACAGCTTCATTCCCGACTATCTGCATGCGATCGGCCGGCCCGAGCTGGTCGGCCCGGCGCTGAGCGCGCTCAATATCGGCCAGCTTCCGGCCTCGGCGGTGATCCTCGCCTTTTCCCGCCGGCTGACCGGCAGCCGCGCGGTCTTTGTCGTCTCGCCGCTGGTCGCACTCGGCGGCATCGCCGCGCTGCTGTCGCCGGCGCCGGAGACGATCGTTGCGGCGGCGGGCCTTATCGGTTTCTGCTGCGGGATACAGCTCATCCTGTCGCTCGCCCTCCCGCCGTTCCTGGCGGCGGCCGACGACGTCCACCACCTCTCGGCCGGAATGTTCGCGATCGGCTATTTCGTCTCGTTCCTTATGCCGCCGCTGGGCGGTGCGATCTGGGACGCGACCGGCGTGCCTACGACCGCATTCGCCGCCGCCGCGCTCAGCACCGTGCTAGTGCTCGGCGCGGCCCTGACAATGGCGCCACTTAGAACTGCACCCGCTGGGTCAGCGCCCCGTCGATGATGAGATTGGTGCCGGTGATGAAGCTGGCGCGCGCGCTGGCGAGAAACACCACCGCGTCCGCGACCTCTTGCGGCGTCCCCATCCGCCCCATCGGGTTGCGCGCGATCATCGACTTGAAGAAATCGGGGTTGTTGCGCTCGACCTGGCCCCAGACCCCTTCGGGGAAATAGACATTGCCTGGCGACACCAGATTGGCGCGCACGTTCTTCGCCGCAAGATTGCGCGCCAGCCCTTTGACGTAGGGCACCAGCGCCGCCTTGACCGCAGCGTAGGAGCGGTTCGGCCCATAGATTTCGGCCATCGCCGTGCTGCCGACAACGACGATCGCCCCGGCGCCCGATTTTTCGAGATGCGGCAGCGCCGCCTCGCAGCCGAACACCGTCGCCAGCACGTCGATCTCGAAGCCGCGCCGCCACGATTCCTCGTCCATGCCCTGGGCCAGCGCGCTGACATTGGCGACGAAGATATCGACGCCGCCGAGCGCACCCGCCGCCTCGTCGACCCAGCGCTGCTGCGCCTCGATCTTGCTCACGTCGACCGCCATGCCATGCGCGCGGACGCCCTTCTTCTCGAGTGCGGCGACGGTTTCGGCAAGCGGCCCGGCGCTGCGCGCGCACAACGCGACGTCGCAACCTTCCTCGGCGAGCCGCTCGACGATGGCGCGGCCGATGCCGCGCGTCGCGCCGGTGACCAGCGCCTTTTTGCCCTTGAGCCCGAGATCCATCGCTGCTGCATCCCATTAAAGCAGGGCCCCGCCGACCCGGCTCCGGTGTACACTACAAAGCTGCGGCCGGGCCAACAACCGGCCGCGCGCGGGAATCGCCTGGTAGACTTTCGAGCACATGCCTCCTTCCGAGCGGGCCGGACCGGCACCGGCCACCACGGCGATCGGCCCCGCCGCCACATCGAGCCGTTCCGCCCGCTGGCTGTTCGCGCTGCCTGATTTCCGCCGGCTGTGGACGATCGGGCTCGTCGTGTTCGCGGTGCGCTGGCTCGAGATGCTGGTGGTCGGCGTCTTTGTCTATCAGCGCACCGGCTCGGCCTTTCAGGTCGCGCTGATGACACTATTGCGCATGGCGCCGATGATGCTTTTCGGGCCGCTGATCGGCGCCTATGTCGAGCGCATGGAGCGACGCCGCGCGCAGATCATGGTCAGCCTGTCGATGCTGGCGACCGCGATCGTCGTCGCCGCGCTGGCCTTCGCCGGGCGGCTCGAAGTCTGGCACCTCGCGCTCGCCGCGTTTTGCAACGGCATCGCCTGGGCGGCCGACAACCCGGTGCGCCGGGTGATGATCGGCGAAGTCGTCGGGCCGGAGCGCATGGGCTCGGCAATGGCGATCGATGTCGGCGCCAATAATGCCAGCCAGATGCTCGGGCCGACGATCGGCGGGTTGGTGCTAAGCAGCTTCGGCATCGCCGGCGCGTTCTCGATCAGCGTAGCCGCCTATGCGATCGCGGTCGCGGCGGCGCTGCGCCTCGGCCACCGCAATGCCATCGCGCCGACCAAGAGCGGCGCCGTGCTCACCCATGTGCTCGAAGGGCTCTTGATGGCGAGCCGCGACCGGCGCCTCGTCGCGATTTTGATCATCACCGTCGTCTATAACGTCTTCGGCTGGCCGTTCACCAGCATGATCCCAGTGATTGGCCAGGACGCGTTGCACCTCGACCCGGGCGGTATCGGCATTCTCGCCAGCATGACAGGGGTCGGCTCGTTCATCGGCGCGATCGCGATCGCCTTGTGGGCGCGCCAGCGCCACTTCACGACGCTCTACGTCACCGCGGTGCTGGGCTACCTGACGCTGATGATGGGGGTGGCACTGGCGCCGGTCGCCACGCTCGCGGGCGGCGCGCTGTTCGCGACCGGGCTCGCCAATTCCGGGTTCAGCGTGATGCAGGCGACGCTCATCTACCTCGCCGCTCCGGCCGAGATGCGCAGCCGGCTTTATGGCGTGCTGTCGTTGTGCATCGGCTCGGGGCTCGTTGGCTTTCTGAACATCGGCTTGATGGCCGAATGGGCCGGCGCGCCGGCGGCGACGGTGCTGAGCGGCATCGAAGGCCTCGCCGCGATGGCGCTGACCTGGCGCTGGTGGCGCGACATCGGACGAACCGCCTGACGCCGCGCCACCCGAGCGAGGGACGCGCCGCTAGAGCAGCGCGTCGCGGTGATCGCCGCCGATCTTGGCGCAGACACCGGCGATGAAGACGCCGACCAGCATCGAGAAGGCGGTAAAGAGCGCGATATCGCGCGCCACCTTGCGCGCCGCATCGGCGTCTTCCTTGGCCTTCTGCTCGGTCTGCTTGGCCTGGGCGATGGTGGTGTCGACCCGCTTTTGCGCGTCGTCCTGACTCAGGCCGGTGCGCGCCGCGACAAGCTGGGCAAGATAGGCGCGGTCAGGCTGCGGCACGTCGCCGTTCTTGAGGCCACTGGCGACGATGCGCGTCACCTCGCCGCGTGCATCCTGCGGGCTCGCATTGGCGTCGGGCGTGGCCTTGCGGAAGAGGGTATCGACCAGGTAGCCGCTCGGCCTGTCGGGATTGTTGTTCTGCGCCGCGCCCTGCGCCGTGCCTTGCGCGAGCGAGCCCGCGACGGTCGCCACGCTGTGCGCGGTTCCGCCGATCAGCGAAGACGCTGCGGCGCCGAGCAGCCCGGCGGTAATGACCGCGGCCACCGCCCAGGCGACGATGCCGCGCGCGGTGTCGCGGAACGCGACTTCATGGACGTGCCGCGTCGCCAGCTCGGGGCCCAGGCGCCCGGCCATATAGCCGCCGATGCCGGCCGACACCCACTGCACGATGATGAGCCAGATGCCGCCCCAGATCGCGAATTTGGTCGCGCTCGGGTTCTGGCCGGCCCAAGGCGAGATTGCCCCCAGCCCGAAGCCGGCGCCGAGGATGGTGAGGATAATCGCGATCGCCGCCATGACGACCGCGCCGGCAACGATGGCCCGCCAGGAGATGCCGCGCGCCACCGGCGTCTCCACGACATCGACCTGTTCGACAAAAGTGGTCGCCATCGCCCCCTCCTAATGCCACAGAAGAATGAGGATCAGGATGATCGGCAATGGAATGCCCAGCAGCCAAAGCAGGATATAGCCCATATTCAAAACCCTCCCGAAGAGCGAACGGCAAACGGCGCCGCGCAACCGGCGTTCCCAGGAAGTGATTAAATCCGCGGCAGGTCGCCGCCCGCGCCGGAAGGCCGCGCGGGCCGGGCCTCACTCCACAAGTGCGCCGTAGCGATGGACGTGGTAGGGCATCCGCGCCAAGCCCGGGCAATAGCTGCCGACAACCGGCTCCAGCGCCGCGTAAAGCGCCCGGTTATCGGCATTGGCGGCATAGAGCCGCTCGCGCGCCGCCTCGGCCTGCTGCCGCAGCCGCGCCAGGTCGATGCCGACCGGCTTGCGGTCGCGCACCACCATCCGGCCGCCGATCATCACGCTGTCGACCGCGGTGCCGTCCTCGCAATGGACGAGCTGGTTGACCGGGTTGTTGAGTGGCAGCCAGTTCGGGTGGTCGAGGTCGAGGAAGACGAGATCGGCCTTCCAGCCCGGCGCGATCCGCCCGATCCGGTCGCCGAGGCCGAGCGCGCGGGCGCTGCCCTCGGTTGCCGCCAGCGCCGCCTCGCGCGCGGTCAGCCAGCGCCGCCATTCCGGCCCCTGCACTTTGGAGACCAGCGAGGCCAGCCGCATCGCCTCGTACATGTTCTGGTTGTCGGCGCAGGTCGCGCCGTCGGTGCCGATGCCGAGATTGACCCGGCGCTCGAGCATCGTCCGCGCATCGGCGAGGCCGCTGCCGATGCGCATGTTGCTCCCCGGGTTATGCGCCACCGAGGCGCCGTGGTCGCCGAGCCGGGCCATGTCGTCGGGGTCGAGCCAGACGCCGTGCGCCACGGTGAAATGCGGCCCCAAGACGCCCAGCGCATCGAGATGCGCGGTCTGCGTCTTGCCGTAGACCTGGCGGCTCACCACCGCCTGCACCTTCGATTCGGCGACATGGCTGTGCAGCCCGACCGTGAAGTCGCGCGCCAGGCCGGCACAGCCGAGGATGAAATCGTCGGAGCAGTGATGCGGGATGGTCGGCGCCACCGCCGGGCGCACCAGGGCGCGGTCGGCCGGCCAGTGATCGAAGGCGTCGCGGATCGCCGCGATCGTCGTCGCGCCGGGCGCCAGCTTGAGCGCGCCCACCCGCTCGCGCAGCGCCGCCGGCAGCGCCTCGGCCAGGCCGGGGATCGCCTCGAAAAAGCTACGGTCGGCGACCATCGGCGCGACCACCGCGCGCATGCCGAGCTCGGCATAGGCGCCGGCCACCGCCACCATGCCCTCGCGCGTCGGCACCGGCCATTCAAAGAACAAATCATAGCAGGCGGTGCAGCCCTTGAGCATCATCTCGATCGCGCCGATCTGTGCCGAGAGCCGCAAATCCTCGGTGCCGCGATGGCCGGTCAGCATCGGTGCCGCGGTGAGCAGCAATTCGAGCGGCCAGCAATCGCCCATCCCCTTGCCGAGATTGCCGTGCGAATGAGTGTGCGCGTTGACGAGGCCGGGATGGATCAGCCGGTTCGCGGCATCGATCTCGGCTGCCGCTTCGGGCGCGGCGAGGCCGGGAGGGCCGATTTCGCCGATCGTGTCGCCGTCGATAAGGATGTCGGCCGGCGCCGCGGTTCCGGCGGCAATGTCGAGAACGCGCGCGCCGCGCACGATCGCATGGGCCATTGCAAGACTCCTTCAGGCAATCCAACGCAAGCGTAGAACGGATCGCCGCGGTGCGATATGGCCCGCAGGCGCCGCCAGGTTTGAACCCGCCAGCGAAGCCCGCGTTGGCCTCTGAGACAAACCCTCACCGAGGAGCCTTAAATGAAAACCGCACTCCAGGGCGCGACGGCCGCGATCGCCATCCTCGCCAGCACCACCGCTTTCGCTCAGACCGCCGCGACCCGTCCCGGCCCCGCGCCGGCACAGGCGCCGGCCGCATCGACCGCGTCGGGCGGGGCGGGGCGGCTGAGCGGCACCGACCAGAAATTCATCGACAGTGCCGCGATCGGCGGCATGTTCGAAGTCAATGCCGGCAAGCTCGCGGAAAAATCGGCGAGCGGGCAAGTGAAGCAGTTCGGCGCCCGCATGGTGCACGACCACAGCGCTGCCGACAGCAAGCTCAAGCAGATCGTCAGCGCCGAGGGCGGCACCGTGCCGCAAGCGCTCGACCAGGACCACCAGCAAAAGCTCGACCAGCTGGCCGCGCTAAAAGGCCAAGATTTCGACCGCACCTACATGCAGATGATGGTCAAGGACCATGACGAGGATTCGCAGGATTTCGGCAAGGCCGCGCAGAACCTCGACAACCCGCAGCTCAAGCGGTTTGCCGCGCAGACGCTGAAGGTGATCGAGAGCCACGACAAGATGGCGCACCAGATCACCGACAAGACGGCGGCGAAATAGCCGGGCGGAAAGCGCGGCGCCAGGGACTATTAGTAGTAGGGACTGTTGGCCGGGCTATTCTCTGCCATCGTCTCTGGCGCAGCGCGCCGGCCGGTATTTCCCGTGCGCAATATACCCCGCCTCTTCCCAGTGGGTTCCGGGCGGGCATGCTGGCGGCTGCGCCGGCGCGTTGGCCGCGGGAGGCGAAGTCGGCGGGCTGTTGGACTGTTGCGCCATCGCCGGCAGCGCCATCGCGCATCCGAGAAAAACCGAAAGAAGCACTCTGCCGATCATCCTGGCCTCCCTAGGCTCGCGAGAACGACCAAATGCTGGATGGGTGGTGGAGCTGAGGGGGATCGAACCCCTGACCTCCGCATTGCGAACGCGGCGCTCTCCCAGCTGAGCTACAGCCCCGGCCGAAACCGATTCGCCCCGAGTGGCGCCGCTGGTCCAGCGCCGGGCGCGGCGGACTATGGGGAAGGGGCTAGGGGCTGTCAAGCGCGCCCCAGCAATTGCTTTGCCCGCGGAAATACTGGCTAAACACGGCGCCGCCCCGCGCCCGGTCGCGCTTGCAGATCGCTCGGGCTGCGGCTACCGTCGCGCGAATAATTAGGGCCGGCGGACAAACCAATGCGCGCGATCCTGTGGCTGATCAACACGATCATCGAGATTTACGTCTGGCTCTTGATCGCGCAGGCGATCCTCAGCT
This sequence comes from Allostellaceae bacterium, assembly GCA_035552135.1. Lineage (GTDB taxonomy): Bacteria > Pseudomonadota > Alphaproteobacteria > ATCC43930 > CGMCC-115725 > DATARH01. The sequence goes on from DASZLY010000338.1 coordinate 14,662, forward strand.
GGCTGCTCGCCTTTGGCGTCATCAACCGCTACAACCGCGGCGTTTCGGTGATCGGGGATTTCCTCTACCGGGTGACCGAGCCGGCGCTGCGCCCCATTCGCAGCATTCTGCCGAATTTCGGCGGCATCGACATCTCGCCGATCGTGCTGATTCTCATCCTCTATTTCGTCCGCGTGCTGATCGACGAGGATCTGGCGCCCTATCTGCTCGGCTACGTTCCCTAGAAGCCGCGGCGGATCCGCCGTTTGCGAGGCGGCGCTGCAGGCTCGGCTGGCTCGGCGAGCTGAGCCGGATCGCGAGCGTCCCGCCCGCCCTTCCGGCCGCCATGCAGGCGAGGCGCCTGCGGTCCGGCTACTTCCGCACCCGTCTTGCCGCCAGCCGCAGGCGCAGCGCGTTCAGCTTGATGAATCCCTCGGCATCGCGCTGGTCGTAGACCGCGTCCTCCTCGAAGGTGACGTGCGCCTGGCTGTAGAGGCTGTTAGGCGATTGCCGGCCGACGACGCCGACCGAGCCCTTGTAGAGCTTGAGGCGCACCCGGCCTTCGACCTTTTCCTGGCTCTTGTCGATCAGCGCCTGGAGCATCTCGCGCTCCGGCGAGAACCAGAAGCCGTTGTAGATCAGCTCGGCGTAGCGCGGCATCAGCTCATCCTTGAGGTGCATCGCGCCGCGGTCGAGGCAGAGGCTTTCGATGCCGCGATGCGCCGCCTGGAGCACCGTGCCGCCCGGGGTCTCGTAGACGCCGCGCGACTTCATCCCGACAAAGCGGTTCTCCACCAAATCGAGCCGGCCGATGCCGTGCGCACCGCCCAGCTCGTTGAGCCGGGTGAGCAAGGCAGCGGGCGACAGCGCCGCGCCATCCACCGCGACCGGGTCGCCCGCCTTGAAATCGATCTCGACATATTGCGGCCGGTCGGGCGCCCTCTCGGGCGCGACGGTGCGGCTGTAGACGTATTCCTCGGGCTCCTGCCACGGGTCTTCGAGCACCTTGCCCTCGGCTGAGATGTGCAAGAGGTTGGCATCGACCGAAAACGGCGCCTCGCCGCGCTTATCCTTGGCGATCGGGATCTGGTGCTTCTCCGCATAGTCGAGCAGCGTTGTGCGCGATGTCAGGTCCCACACCCGCCACGGCGCGATGACCTTGATGTCGGGCTGCAGCGCGTAATAGCTGAGCTCGAACCGCACCTGATCATTGCCCTTGCCGGTCGCGCCGTGCGCCACCGCATCGGCGCCGGTCTCGCGCGCGATCTCGATCTGCCGCTTGGCGATCAGCGGCCGCGCGATCGAGGTGCCGAGCAGATATTGTCCCTCGTAGAGCGCATTGGCGCGAAACATCGGGAAGACGAAATCGCGGACGAATTCCTCGCGCAGATCGTCGATATAGATCTGCTTGACGCCGAACAGCTCGGCCTTCCGGCGCGCCGGCTCGAGCTCCTCGCCCTGGCCGAGATCGGCAGTAAAGGTCACCACCTCGCAGCCGTACGTCTCCTGCAGCCATTTGAGGATGACCGAGGTATCGAGCCCGCCCGAATAGGCCAGCACTATTTTTTTTACACCGTTCTGCTTCACCATCTCGACCATGTAGCCATCCCGTAAATCGCGCCGCCCTTTCTGTCATCGCGATGGCGGGGAGGCAATCGCGGGCGGTTGTAGCCCTCGCATCTACGGCCCCTGCAGCACAGCTCGGCCGCGCAGACACAACGTGATGCGCCGACCAAGCTTCAACGCCGGGTATAAGACCGCCGACAGCAATCTGCTTGAAAATATCGCCCTGTTCAGCCGGTTGGCGAGCGACGATGAGGTTGATAGGCCGGCCAAAACGTAAATGGCCTCGCTGCCGTGATGGACGATTCCCCTATAGACGAACAGCATGCCTTCATTCAGGTCGTAACCCTCTTTCCAATAATGGAGCAACCGAGGGTCGCCCGAGCGAGCATCGAGCAATTCAACGGGCCCGACGGTTTCGCGCAAGTGAAGCAGGCGAACGTAATTATGGCAAAAGATGCATTCCCCGTCGTAAATGATTAGCGCCGGTTGATCGGTCATTGACCCAGCTAACGATAGAGAATGCCACCGAAGAAATCGTAAGAATGCCCTGAGTTTTCCGTCACGCGAATGACGATCGGGTACCAGCTCGAGGGCAACTTGGCATAGTAATTGGGATCGAAGGTGAATATTGCTCCCTTCCATGTTCCCAAAGGAACGAGCAGCGGGCCGGTCTTGTAGTTCTTCCAGGGGTCGTTCGCAAGCAGGATGTCATAGCGCGCGACGTCCATGCCCTGGCTTACAACATCCACGACAGCGTTGTTCCCGGCGGAGCTCACCCCGCCAGCGGCGGCGATGACGCGGCCGCTGTTGCGCTCGTACCGTCCCACGAGGGCATGAAAGCCCAGTGCGAACCTCACCGTTTCGGGATAGGGTGGGATATCGAGCACCGAGGAGTAGAGATCGATGGCGCTATAGTCGCGAACATCGACCAACCCGACACAGTCGGGCACTTTGGACTCGGTTTCGCTCTTTACTCGCTCCACTACGCCGCGGATCGCGCCGATCTGTTCGGTCAATTTTTCCGTCAGGTTGTCGTCACGGAACGTCATTACATAAAGCGAGTTGATGTTGGGGTAGCACGACCATTTGCGGCGTGTGTCATCGGGATATTCGAGCTCCAACTCCGCATAGGGGAAAGGGTAGTGCAGGTGCTCGGAATATGGTTTCCGGGCCGCGACGTTTGAATAGAATGTCATCGACGAGAACGGGTACGCACGATTTCCGAACTCGTCCAGCCGCGCCAAGATCACCACTAGATTGGCTGCCATGAACGCCGCCGCATAAGCGACGATTAAGCGGCCGTGGGCAACCGGCCGCGCCGGTTCCTTTGATGGAAGGCGCAGCCGCAGGCGGCCTAGAAAATAGTCCCAATCGACGAAGAAGGCGGCAAGGAGGATCCATTGCGGATTCCAGAACGCCATGACCTCCTTCAAGAGGACCGTTCCGGCAACGAAAATCAGCCCCTCCAGCAAGCGAACATACGGCTTGGTGAGCGATAGAACCGCGAAGATCGGCAAGGCCTGGGTCGCCAGATGGCCGAAAGCGGCAAGTCTCCAGATCCAGGGGTGGTTGACGATCAGGCTGACCTGCGGCGGCAAGGGTCGGCCAAAGATCAACCACGGCAGAGAAACCGAATTCCGCAAATTGTCGGAAAACACCCATGCCAAGTCGTAGGTAAAGTTGGGGCTCGACCATTTGGCGTAAAATCCCCCGAAATACACGGCTGAAGCGCCGAACATTCCGAGAATGACCGGCCACCAATAAACCTCGCGATCGAGCGCGATCGGGCGGCGCAGGACATAGCGCGCGATCAGACTATCGACCGATAGCGTATCGCCGGCGCGGCCCAACATGAAACCGATGCCGGCCAGCAATTCGCCGTTGTAGGGGTGAGACCACAACGGCTCCCAGGAATAGAGAAACGCTCCGAGAAAGCACATGCATAGAACGCTGACGATCATCGTCACACGCGTCAGAAAACCGACGAGGGCGCACAGCGTCGCTGCTGGGCCGATAAACAGCAGAATCTGAATCAGGGAGGCGGGGGGCGGGAAGTTCGGAAACAGAAGCCAGACAAGCCCTTTCGGGTAATAGGCCGCGAGATCGACCATCTGATAATAGTGCGTCGGATCGCCGATCCCGTTTGCCAAGGCGCCCCAGTAAACGTGAATGAAGAGGCAGCCGAACAAAGCCATCCGGCAGATTGCGATGGAATAGGCGCCGCCCGGCCTGAAGAAGTATCGGCGAATAGCCGACGCCATGCGCGCCCAGATCGATCCGCCGGGCAGGGCTATCGCATATGGCATCGGCGAATACTTCGCGGGCGAAGCCCTCGCAATTTTCGAATCCAAAAGTTCGCGAGACGCGACTTTCGAATCGCGAGATGGCTGCGCCCGCATCAATCGAATCCAAATTTCCATATGCGATTCTCCTGATCCGCGGAGCGGGGAGATCAGCATCGCGGTAATATAATTACCGGTGCCGCGCCTTGACGCTGACCGATTTGAGCTGGCCGCAAGCGGCGAGGATATCGCGGCCGCGCGGCGTGCGCACCGGCGCGGAGTAGCCGGCGGCGAAGACGATGTCGGAAAACGCCGCGATGGCCGCGTCGGTCGAGCATTCGTACGGCGCGCCGGGCCACGGGTTGAACGGGATCAAGTTGACCTTGGCCGGGACGCCCTGGAGCAGCCGCACCAGCTCCCGCGCCTCGGCTGGGCTGTCGTTGACGTCTCTCAACATCACGTATTCGAAGGTGATGCGTCGGGCGTTGCTCGACCCCGGATAGGCGCGGCAGGCATCGAGCAGCTCGCCGATCGGATATTTCTTGTTGAGCGGCACAAGCACATCGCGAATGTCGTCGCGTACCGCATGCAGCGAGATCGCCAGATTGACCCCCAGTTCGCTGCCGCAGCGCGCGATCATGGGCACCACCCCGGCGGTCGACAGGGTGATCTTGCGGCGCGAGATCGCCAGTCCTTCCGGGTCCATGACGATCTTCATCGCCGCCGCGACATTGTCGAAATTATAGAGCGGCTCGCCCATGCCCATCAGCACGATATTGGTGAGCTGGCGGTCTTCCCCAGCTCCATTTGGGGACGATGGCCATTCGCCGAGCGCGTCGCGCGCCAGCATGACCTGGCCGACGATCTCCGCCGTGCCGAGATTGCGCACCAGGCGCTGAGTGCCGGTGTGGCAGAAGCGGCAGGTCAGCGTGCAGCCCACCTGCGATGAGACGCACAGCGTGCCGCGGTCCTCCTCGGGGATGTGGACGGTCTCGACCTCCTGCCCGTCGGCGAAGCGCAGCAGCCATTTGCGCGTCCCGTCCTGTGAGGCCTGCACTGCCGCGACGTCCGGGCGGCCGAGCACGAAGCGTTCGGCGAGCTGCGCGCGAAATCCCTTGGCGAGGTTGGTCATCGCCGCGAAATCGGTGACCCCGCGGTGGTAGATCCAATGCCAGAGCTGGCGTGCGCGGAACGGCTGGGCAGCGAGATCGCCCAGCGCATCGGCCAATTCCGCCCGCCCGAGGCCGACAAGATTGGGCTTTTCGATATCGATATCCATCAGCGCTTCACATCACAGGCTTTGTCGATCAGCGCCAGCGCCTTGGAAAATCCGGCCAGCGAATAGGTGTCGGTCGTCGCACGGCCTTTCTTGGGCGCGGCCTTGACCACTGCCTGCCTCTCCTTGGTCATCGCGGCGACAATCGCCTTGTCGATCTCGGAGGTGCGGGCCCAGGCCGTATCGTCCTTGGCGAAGAGAGGATATTTCTGCGACCCCACCTCGAGGACCACATCGTTGTCCTCGTTGAGCGGGTAGCCCTCGTCGAAGCTCACGACATTGCTGACATTATCTTCGGTGCGATGGGTGATCATCGCCATCACGGGGCGGCGCTGCGCCGCGGCCGGCGCGCTCTTTTCCGGCTGGCCGACCAGATAGCACACCTTGCCGGCCTTGTTCTGCGCGAGATAGGCGGTCCAGGACCCGGCGCTGCCGAGCGATTTCGCCGGGCCCGGATCGGCGCTCGGCGCGGCCGCGGCGGAAGCCGGCTTGGCCTTGGGCTTTCTCGCCGCGGCGAGATTCGGCGCAGCCGGGACAAACGCGAGGCAAAGAGCGCCGAGAAGCAGCGGCCAAGTTTTCATCATCGCTCAAAGATAGTCGCCGCGTGGAATCATTGCCACCGCGCCAAATGTCCGAGCCGCCCCTCCCCAGACGGGGCAAAACCGGGCACAATGCGCACATGGCCACGGGGAGCGACATCACGGTCCGAACCGCCCGGCTCGACGATGCCGCGCCGATCGGCGGGCTCGACGTCGAGACTTGGCAGGCGGCTTATGCCGGGATCCTCGGCACGCCCTATCTCGCCGGCCTCAGCGCGGCCCGCCGCGAGGCTGGCTGGAGCCATGTGATTCGGCGCGATCCGGCGAGCGTCTATGTCGCCATCGCCGCTGACGGCGCGATCGTCGGCTTCGGCAGCTGCGGCGCGGCGCGCGGCGAGCCGAGTTTCACCGGCGAGGTGTTCACCCTCTACGTGGCGCCGGACTGGCAGAACCAGGGCATCGGGCGCCGCCTGCTGCTGGCAATGTTCGCCCGGCTCGCGGCCCAGGGCCACAAATCCGCGGTGATCTGGGTGCTGCGCGAAAACTCAGCACGGTTCTTCTATCAGCGACTCGGCGGCCGCGAGATGCGCCACAAGCAGCTGCCGTTCAACGGCAGCGAGGTCGCGGCGGCGGGCTATGGCTGGAGCGACCTGCCCGGCTATCTGGCGGCACACACGGCCGCGGACCGCGAGCCCAAGGCCTAGCGGAAATGCGCCGGGGGCGGGCCGGCGAGCGCGCTGGCGTCACCGCCTTCCTGCCAGTGCCCGCTCTTCTTCAGCGCCGCGGCGACTTCGGGCGGCATGTATTTCTCGTCATGCTTGGCGAGAATCGTGCCGGCGACAAAGACCCCGTCCTTGATCCGCCCCTCGGCGACCACCCCCTGCCCCTCGCGAAACAGGTCGGGAAGCATGCCGTCATAGCTGACCGCGATGTCGGTCTTGCCGTCGGTGACGCGAAACGCGACGCGGCCTCCGTCCTCGTGCACCACGCTCTGCGTCTCGACCAACCCGCCGATGCGCAATCGCCCCTCAGCGAGCGCCGGCTTCGTCAGGAGCTCGGTCGGACTGTAGAAGAACACTAGATTGTCGCGAAACGCCGCCAGCACCATGGCCGTCGCGCCGCCCAGCGCGACCAGCCCGACGACCAGGATCGCCAGGCGCTTCTTCTTGCGGCTGGTCATCGCCCGCCGCGCTGCAGCCGGTCGAGTTCGCGCAGGCTGGCGCGATAGCGCCGCACCGACTGCACCGCGATCCCGCCGAGCACGGCGAGCGCGACCGCATAGGCCGGCCAGACAAAAGCCGCGTAGCCGCCCATCGCCGCCCAGCCGGCAAGGCCGCTCATCGCAGCGCCGGGCTCGCGCCGGGCACCGGCGCGTCGCTGCGCCGGGCCGGCGCGGCGAGCCGCAGCGCGCGCGCCTTGCGCTCGTTCAATGCCGTACGCATGCGGACGAAGAGCAGCGCCTTGAACAGCAGCAGATAGCCAACCGCCATCACCAGCAGCGGCCACAGCATCGACGCGTCGATCGTCGGACCGCCCATGCGAAAGACGCTGTCGGCCTGGTGCAGCGTGTTCCACCAATCGACCGAGAATTTGATGATCGGCAGGTTGACCACCCCGACCAGCGCCAACACCGAGCCGGCGCGCGCGCCGCGGCCGGGATCATCAAACGCGTTCACCAGTGCGATATAACCGAGATAGAGGAAGAACAGCACCAGCACCGAGGTCATCCGCGCGTCCCACGCCCACCACGTGCCCCACATCGGCCGGCCCCACAGCGAGCCGGTGACGAGGCAGACCAGGGTGAAGGCCGCGCCGAGCGGCGCCGCGGCCTGGGCGGCAATTTCCGCCAACGGATGCTTCCACACCAGCGCAACCGCGCTCGCCACCGCGACGACGAGGTAGGCGAAGAGCGCCAGCCACGCTGCCGGGACATGGACGAACATGATCTTGACGCTCTCGCCCTGCTGGTAGTCGGGCGGCGCCACGAACAGTGCGAGATAGAGTCCCGCCGCCAGCATCGCCACGGCCGCCAGGCCAAGCGCGGGCAGCATGGCGCCGCTCCACCGCATAAAGCGCGCCGGGTTGGCGAGATAGGTCAGCATGGCGGCAAGTCTACCCCAAAACCCCGTCAGTCGAGCGCCTGGCGCAATGCCGCGGCCGTGGCGAGGGGCGCCAACGGTAGTGCCGCGAGGCTTAGCGCGCCGAGGAGCAAGAGATGGGGACGCGCGCCGCCCCCGGCAATTCCGGCCTCGACCGCCCCCGCGCCGAAGATCAGCACCGGCAGATAGAGCGGCAGCACGATCAGCGATGACAGCACGCCGGGCCGCCGCGCGCCGAGGGTCAGCGCCGCGGCAATTGCCCCCAGAAGGCTCAGCGCCGGCGTGCCCAGCAGCAGCCCCAGCGCCAACACGGCCATGGAGCGCGCGTCGAGATCGAGCAGCAGCGCGAGAAACGGGCTGATGATCGCGAGCGGCAGCCCGGTCGTCACCCAATGCGCCGCGCATTTGGCGACGACCGCGCCCTCCAGCGGCATCGCCGATAGCGCCAGGAGGTCGAGCCCGCCATCGGCGTAATCGGCGGCGAACAGCCGGTCGAGGCTCAGCACCGCGGCGAGCAGCGCGGCGACCCAGATGATTCCGGCGCCGATCTGGCGCAGCGTTTCCGCCTCCGGCCCGACGCCGAGCGGAAACAGCATCACCGCCAGCACGAAAAACCCGAGCGCCAGCCCGATCTCGCCGCCCTGGCGGAAGGCGAGCAACACATCGTGCCGAAAGAGGCCGAGATAGGGGCGCACCCTCAGAACCCGCCGGACATCTCGCCGGCGTGTGGCGGTGCCGCGAAATCCTCCAGCGCCAGGCGGTGCGGGCCAGACAACCCCAGCGCCTGATGCGTGGCGATCGCGACGCGCCCGCCAGCCGCGCGATGCGCCTCAATCACCGTCAGGAGACGCTGTTCGCCATCGGCGTCGAGCGCGGCGGTCGGCTCGTCGAGCAGCCAGATCGCCGCCGGCGCCGCGATCAGGCGGGCGAGCGCCAGCCGGCGCCGTTGCCCGGCGGACAGCCAGCGGCACGGCCAATCGGCGATCGTGTCAAGGCCGAACGCGGCGAGCGCCGCATCGAGGCGCGGCGCCGCGATGCCGCGAAGCCCGGCCCAGAACGCCAGCGTCTCGCGCACCGCCAGCGCCGGCTTGATCGCGTCGAAGTGCCCGACATAATCGAGGCTAGCGCGGTAACGGCCGGGGTCGTAAACGACGGGCGCGCCGTGCCAGACCAGCTGTCCCGCCGCCGGCGCCAGCAGCGTCGCGAGCAGCCGCAAGAGGCTCGACTTGCCGCTGCCGTTGGCGCCCGTCAGCACCAGAGCGCCGCCCGGGGGCAGCACAAAACCCAGCCCGGCGAAGACCAGCCGCTCGCCGCGCCGGCAGGCCAGTCCCTCGGCGATGAGATCACTGTCGCCGACAGCGAGTTCAGTCATTGCCGGGCGCGGGCAAAAAAAGGCGGCTCCGGAGGGGGAATCCGGAGCCGCTTGGCTCCCGTCCGAGCAAATCGGCCGGATGCGAGGTTTGGGGGACAAACCTGTAAGGACCTGCCTTACCCATCCGACATTGCCCCCCGATTGCGTCGCCGCGTTGAATAAATTGAGGCGTTTTGATGAATTTGCCGAAGCCCCGCTGCTGCACTCGGCTCGCGTGCTAGCCGATCGGCCGGCGGTCTTCGATGAGCCGCCCGTCTTGCGGCAGGCTGCCGGCAGCAACGCAGGAAACCGCGGTGCGCAGCTTAGTCACGGCCTGCGCCGTCGCGGCGATCGCGTCCGCTTCGCCCGGCGCATCGGTTTCCACCAGCAGCGTCATTGCATCGGCATTCGCCGGGCGCTCGATCACCAGGCGCACGCGGCGCACCGCCGGGTGGCGGCGGACGATCTCGCCGACCTGCGAGGGATGGACGAACATGCCGCGCACCTTGGCCGACTGGTCGGCGCGGCCGAGCCAGCCCTTGATGCGCTGATTGGTCCGCCCGCACGGACTCGGCTCGGTGAGCACCGCCGACAGATCGCCGGTGGCGAAGCGAATCAGCGGGTATTCCGGCGTCAGCGTCGTCACCACGACCTCGCCGACCTCGCCCGGCGCTACCGGCGTGCCGCCGCCCGGCTCGACGATTTCCAGGATCACCCCTTCGTCGACCACCATTCCGTCGCAGACCGCACCGTCGGGGCCCGTCGTCTCATAGGCGATGAGACCGAGATCGGCCGTGCCGTAGCATTGCAGCGCGGCAATGCCCTTCGCGGCGAATTCGGCCCGCAAGACGCCGGGAAAAGCCTCGGCGCCGACCATCGCCTTTTTCAGCGAGGAGATGTCGCTGCCGGTCTCAGCGGCGCGGTCGATCAGGATCTTGAGGAAGGACGGCGTGCCGACATAGGCGACCGGCCGCAGATCGGCGATCGTCTTGAGCTGCTGCTCGGTCTGTCCCGTGCCGGCCGGGATTACCGGGCAGCCCAGCGCCAGAGCCGCGCTTTCGAGCATCGCCCCAGCCGGGGTCAGGTGATAGGAGAACGTGTTGTGCACCAGATCGCCGGCACAAAAGCCGGCAGCGTGCAGCGCCCGTGCCATGCGAAAGAAATCCGGCCGCCGCGCCTCGATCTCGTAGATCGGCCCGGGCGAGGCGAAGACCCGCGCCACGGCGTCCATCGTCACGGTGGTGAACCCGCCGAACGGCGGGTTGCGCCGCTGCACGTCGAGCAGCTCCGACTTCCGCGTGAGCGGCAGCGCCGCGAGGGTGGGGCGGCTGTCGACGGCCTCGGGGCGGATGCCGGCGAGAAGCTCGCGATAGGCCGGCGCGTGACGCTGCGCCGCGCCGACGAGTTGCGGCAACGCCGCCATCAACGCCGCCTCGCGCGCCGCCGGGTCGCGCGTTTCGCTGTTGTCGTAGAAGGACACCGCCACCAGACCCGCCCCGTGCACCCCAGCTCGACCGCTTCCGGTGTACACCGGCGGGCGCAACGGCGCCAGACGCGGCGGCGCGGTTGCAGGCAAAGAAAAACCCGCCGGCCGGGGCCGACGGGTTTCCTATCTCGCTCCGAAGAGCGAAGCGGCTAGAAGCGGAACGCGAACTTGCTGATCAGTACGTTCTGCGTGCCGGTCGAGTTGTTCAGCACGGTGCGCTGGCTCCACATGTACTCGAGGCCGATATCGACGAACGACACCGGGTTCCAGATCAAATTGGCGTGCGCCGTCATGATCTCCTTGTTGATCGAGCCCGCCTGGGCCGCGCCGACCAGCTTAATCGGGATGCCGCTATGCGCGTTGAAGCCGGCATTGACGTTGCTGCGCAGATTGTCGAGCCACCAATGCTGGTAGCCGAGCTCCGCACCCATCTCCTGCGTCGGCTTGAAGATGATCGCCGATGCCGAGGCCGCGCTGGTCGGGCCGTTGAACCCGCCATAGGTCCCGGCCGAGGCCGAGGTCGAGGGCAGGCCGTAATTCGTCGCCAGGTCGAAATTGGTGCTGGCGTTGAGGAACGGGCCGATCGTATCGCCGGCGGTGAAGTGCATGATGATGTCGTCCTTCACCCAACCGAACCAGCCCGGCTTGATGTCGATGCCGACATGACCGCCGTAGCCGATGTAGTCCTTGGCGAAGAAGTGGCCGTCGGTGACGTCGATGCCGGGACGCAGCACCGCGGAGAGGTCGATATGGCCCCAGGGCTGCGGCAGGTACCAGGCCGCGGTGAAGTCAGGCGCGGTCGCCTTGGCGACGTTGAGCGGGGTGACCCCGCTGGTCAGCAGCGTGGTCGAGCAGGTCGAGGTCGCCGCACTGACCGCCGCCGGCGCACCCGCGGTGCAGCTGGTGGTCGCGGTCGGGATGACGCCGGCATCGTTCGCCTCGACGCCGTTGGCGGTGGCGACGATGGTCTCCGGCTGCTCGGCCGAGAACGACAGCGAGGCGCCCCACCAGGCGGGCATCGTCCAGCGCACCTGCGGGATGCGGACATGGCCCGGCTCGCCGACATTGCCGCCGAAGTCGAGGGTTTCGCCGTTGGCGTCGGGATCGGAGAAGTTCGAGGTCGCCTGACCGGCCAGGAGGCCGCCTAACGTGCCGTAGGCGTAGCGCAGGCGGGGCGCGAGGTTATCCGACACCGAGGTCGGGTCGCTGCCGCCCGGGACAAACGAGCCGGCTTCGGTCCAGTCCCACTCCAAGACGGTGCGGGCTTCGCCGAACGGGGTCGGGGTGCGGCTCTCGAAGCCGATCTTCGATTCACGCGGGGTCTGCTGGAACACCCCGCCGCCGCGCGCCGCCGCCACGCTGCCGTGCAGCGGGGTGTTCTGCGCAAAGCCGTTGTCGCCAATGGTGGTGTTGGACGGGCTGGTGTTGACCGCGACGCCGCCGCCCGACATCCAGTAGTCCATAATCTCGGTGATCTGACCGTAGATCTTGATCGAGGTGTCGGTGCCGGGGATCAGGATCGAACGCGGGAAGCTGCCCGCGGTGACCGCCGCGCCCGCCGCCTTGTTCTGATCGACCGAGAACACGGCGCCTTGGCCGGGCTGCAGCCCGACCGCGGCGAGCTGATCGATGCGCGTGTTGAGGATCTGCTGGTTGACTTGCAGATCGTCGGCGCGGGCGCCTGCGAGGCCGGTCAACATCGCCAGCGCTGCCGTGCTGCCGCCGAGCGCGACGATGGTGCCGATTTTCCGATTGATAATCATTGCTCCCCCAATTTCAGGTTGCCCGAATGGCAGGCGAGGGCACCTGACCCTCTTGCTTTATGATATTGCGTCGAGATATTGCGCGCTAGCATGATCAACGCGGTTTACGCGAAAAAGTGACGTTTTCAACGCAGCGTGGCCTGACGGCAACACTGCCCTTTAAATATTTGTTCTGCCGGGATTTTCAGCCGCCGAGACGCGTGTTTTCGCGGCCCCGCTGCGCGATTCGGATCGCTCGGCCGGCTCTAGCGCAGCAAGCGAATTAGAATTTGAAGCCGATGCGGCCGCCGGCGCTGGTAATGCCGGCATTGTGTCGCGCGAGGTTGGCGTTCGAGATGTGATCGAGGATCGCCGACACGCTGATCGTCGGCGTGATCTGGTAGCCGACCTCGGCGCTCTCGCGGAACAGCACCGGCGAGCCCAAATTCTTGCGCCCGACCGGGGCGGTGCCCGTGAAGCCGTCCTGATAGGCGCCGCCCAGGCTGCCATTGGCGAAGATATAGTCGCCCGGGTGGAACAAATTCTGGATCAGCGAGACGCCCCAGGTGAGGCCGATATAGCCGTCGCTGGTCTCGCCGGCGGTATTGATATCAGCGCCGATATGCGGCCGTGGCGAGCCGATCACCGCGAGCAGGTCGGGCGAGGTGAACAGCATCTCCAGATTGACGTCGGGCCCGTGCTCGATGTTGTCGCCGAGAAAGCCGACATCGTGGCCAAGCGCGCCGAGCTTGACCTCGTCGATGATCTGGCCGGGCGTCGCGTTCGGGTTCGGCGGCAGCGCCGCAAAGCCGAAAGTCATGCCCTGGCCTTGCGCCGCGGCCAAATGCGGCAGCAGCGCGACGCTCGCCGCGATCGTCACCCGCGTCGCCCAATGCATCAGAGATTGCTCGCCCATCACGCTCGCATCGCCCCCGTCACTTGCCGGTAAGTTACCCGGCACCGTGTCTTTTGCCAACCGCTAACCATGCACCCGGAACGGGTTGAGCGCCTTCAGCCGCGCCGTCCAGACATGGCGGCGCAGCTCGTGGCGCACCACGTTATCGTCCGTCACCCAGTTGAGTTGCACCGACTGGCGCTTGCCGATATGCGCCTGGTGGCCGTGGAATGACGATGCGCTGCGCCGGAAGGCGAGCATCGTCCCGGCGAGCGGCGCAATTTCGGCGGCGTAGTCCTCGAGATCGCCCGGCCCGCGCAGCACCCGGAGCCGTCCAGCCGGGTCGTCCCATGCGTGGTTCATATAGATCAGCAAGGTGATCAGCTTGGTCGCCGAATCCGTGTGGATCGCGCCATCCTTGCCATCGCTGTAGCCGCGCAGCGTGATCATGGTCGGCCGGCCGGCGAGGTCGAGCGCGAATTTATCTTCGATCGCACGGCGCACCGCCTCGCCTTCGAGTTCGCGCATGAGCCGCACGAAAAGCGGCGGGGCGGCGACCGTCGAAAGCGGGTAGCTGCCATGGCCGGGAACCGCGGGAAACGCGTCGACCAGCGCCGGTGCGCTATCGGCGGCGAAAAAATTCTCGACGATGACATGGTCGTACGGGTCGCGGCAGAGCGGCGCATCGCGCAGCCGGGCGAGATCGAGCAGGGTCATCGCCTGGCATCATCGCCGTTTTCGCGGCAGACGCAATCCCGTCGCGCGAGCGCGCCGCGATGGGCAATTCGCCGCTCGCCGCCGACGCCGCTCTGGGGTAGAGGTAGCGCCGCCAACCGCAACCGTACCGACGAGAGGTCATGGAACAGCGCTGGGGCCTGCCCCTCATCGCCTGGCCCTCGCGGCTGCGCCCGAATTACTGGGACCTGGTGGCCCTGCCGCTAGTGCTCGGACTGATCGCGCTGGTCTGCTGGGGCGGCATGGCGATGGGGGCGCATTATCAAATCGGCGACGCGCTGCCGATCAGCCTCGATCCGTGGAAATTGCCGCAATACGCGCTGCGCACGGTGTTGCGCATGGGCGCGGCGCTCGTCGCCTCGCTGCTGTTCAGCCTTGCCTATGCGGCGCTCGCGGCGAAGAGCCGGTCGGCCGAGAAGATCCTCATCCCGGTGCTCGACATCCTGCAATCGGTGCCGATCCTCGGCTTCCTGTCGATCACCGTGACCGGCTTCATCGCGCTGTTCCCCGGCCGGCTCCTGGGCGTCGAGTGCGCCGCGATCTTTGCGATCTTCACCTCGCAAGCCTGGAACATGACGTTCAGCCTCTACCAGTCGCTTCGCACCGTGCCGGGCGAGCTGGTCGAGGCGGCGCGGATGTACCACCTATCGACATGGCAGCGGTTCTGGCGCCTCGAAGTGCCGCACGGCATCCCGGCGCTGGTGTGGAACATGATGATGTCGGTGTCGGGCGGCTGGTTTTTCGTCGTCGCCTCGGAGGCGATCACCGTCTCCGGCCAGACGATCATGCTGCCGGGCATCGGCTCGTATATCGCCACCGCGATCCAGCAACGCAATCTCGGCGCGATCGGCTACGCGGTGCTGGTCATGCTGGTCGTCATCATTCTCTACGACCAGCTGCTGTTCCGGCCGCTGCTCGCCTGGTCGCAGAAATTCAAGGACACGCTCGGCGACGACGAGGACAACGTACGCCCGTGGTTCCTGATGGTGATGCAGCGGGCGCAGCTCTTCGATCTGGTGCAGGCCGGGGTGCTCGGCCTCAACCGCGGCGTCGACAATATCTTTACCGTGCTTGGCCGTGCCCGGAAGCTGCGCCGCTGGACGGCACGGCCGCGCGAGGCCGTACCCGCGCCAAACTGGATCGAGCGGGCGTTCGACATCGTCCTGCTGCTCGCGACGCTGACGCTGATTGTCTGGCTGGTGAGATTCATCCTCGCGACCGTGACGCCGGGCGAGATCGGCTGGACCTTTGTCCTCGGCGCGATCACCGCAACGCGCGTCCTGGTGCTGATCGCCGTCGCTTCCTTGATCTGGGTGCCGATCGGCGTGTGGATCGGCCTGCACCCGCGGGTTGCCGACCGTGCCCAGCCGATCGTGCAGTTTCTCGCCGCCTTTCCGGCCAATCTGTTTTTCCCGGCGGCGGTCGTGCTGATCCTGCGGTTCAGCCTCAACCCGGAAATCTGGCTGGCCCCGCTGATGATCCTCGGGACCCAGTGGTACATCCTGTTCAATGTGATCGGCGGCACGATTTCGCTGCCGACGGAACTGCGGCTGGCGGCGAGCAATCTCGGCGTGCGCAACTGGCTGTGGTGGCGGCGGGTCATGCTGCCGGCGATCTTCCCGGCCTACGTCACCGGCGCGGTGACCGCGGCGGGCGGCTCGTGGAACGCCAGCATCGTCTCCGAGGTCGTGCAATGGGGCAGCACGACGTTGACCGCCACCGGGCTCGGCGCCTATATCGCCCGCTATACCGCCGAGGGCGACGCGGCGCGGATCACCTTGGGGATCGGCGTGTTGTGCCTCTATGTGCTCGCCTTCAATCGGCTGTTGTGGCGGCGGCTTTACAATATGGCAGCGGAGCGGCTGAGACTTGACTGACGCGATTGCAGCCCCGAGCGAAAGCCGGCAGGCGGCCGCCCTGGCGGGCGACCCGCAGCCGCTGCTGCGCGCCGCCGCGGTCTGCAAGACCTATCGCACGCCCGACCATATCGGCCGGCTGGTGCTCGACCGTCTCGACTTCACGCTGCGCGAGGGCGAGATCGTCGCGATCCTCGGCAAGTCGGGTTCGGGCAAATCGACCTTCCTGCGCATCCTCGCCGGGCTGATCCCACCGAGCGACGGCGGCGTCCACTACCGCGGCCAGTCGGTGCGCGAACCGGCTCAGGGCATCGCAATGGTGTTCCAGAGTTTCGCGCTGTTTCCGTGGCTGACGGTGCTCGGCAATGTCGAGCTCGGGCTCGAGGCGAAGGGGATCAGCGCCGCCGAGCGCCGCCGACTCGCCGTCGAGGCGATCGACCTCATCGGCCTCGACGGGTTCGAAAACGCCTATCCCAAGGAATTGTCGGGTGGGATGCGGCAGCGCGTCGGCTTTGCCCGCGCGCTCGTCGTCAACCCCGACATCCTGCTGCTCGACGAACCCTTCTCGGCGCTCGACGTGCTCACTGCCGAGACCTTGCGCAATGACCTCCTCGATCTGTGGAGCGAGAGCAAAATCCCGACCAAGGGCATCCTGATGGTCTCGCACAATATCGAGGAGGCGGTCGAGATGGCCGACCGCATCCTCATCTTCGGCAGCGATCCCGGGCGCATCAACGCGGAGATCCCGGTGCCGATGGCGCATCCGCGGGTGTGGGACAGCCCGCAATTCCGCCAGATCGTCGACCAGGTCTACGGCCTGTTGACCACGGTGCCCGGCCGCGACGGCAGGCGCGGCGCCAAGCCCGAGCCGATCGGCGTCGGCTACCGCCTGCCCGATGCGGCGGTGCAGCAGCTGACCGGCCTGATCGACAGCCTGACCGAACCGCCGTTTCACGGCCATGCCGACTTGCCGCATCTGGCGGACGAAGTGCAGCTCAACGACGACGAGCTGTTCCCGCTATTGGAGGCGCTGCAGCTTTTGGGCTTTGCGCATGTCAGCGGCGGCGATATCGACCTGACCGCGCCGGGCCGGCACTATGCCGATGCCGACATGCAGGAGCGCAAGCAGAGTTTCGCCGACGCGGTGATGCGGAACATCCCGCTCGCCGCGCATATCCGGCGGGTGCTCGACGAGCGGCCCGGACATCGCGCGCCGGCCGCGCGTTTCCTGCGCGAGCTGGAGGATCACCTCTCCGAAGAAGAGGCCGAGCGCGTGTTCGACACCCTCATCAACTGGGGCCGGCACGCGGAAATCTTTGCCTATGATGCCGACGACGGCGTGCTCAGCCTGGAAAACTTTTAGCGCTGCGGACCGCTTGCGTCTCGCCCGCCCGGCGGCATCAAGAAAGCGGGCGAGACGCAAGCGGTCCTACATCCGCATCTCGGCCAGCGCGACCTGCGGCGGCATCAGCCAGGCGTAGAACGTGTCGCGGCGGAACTCGGTGCGGTCGCCGCTCGACATCAAGGTCGGGTCGTCGAGGATCTTGATGTAGACCGTCTGCCCGGCGGCGAGCGTCACGTCGCGGGTCTGGTTGGTGTCCTGGCCAAAGCTCTCGGGTGAGATGTGGTACGGCCCGGGCGCCACATCGACAAAGACCGGCGGCCCGCTAGGCGCCACCGACGCCGCCCGGGCGCCGTTGAGATCGACATTCGCGAGGTTGCGGCTGAGCGACGGGTCGTAGACTCTGTAGAACCAGATGCGCGCTGCGCCGGGCGCGACCGGCCCCGGCGGGGCGGCGGCCATTTGTTGCGGCACCGCGCAACCGGCGAGAAGCACCAGCCCGGCAAGCGCTCCGGCGCGCTTTATCAGCTTTGCCGGATTGAGGGCGATCGTCATGTGCCTTCCTCCTCTCTGCTCGTCCGGGGGCGGCGCCCGCGCTTCGCGACAGCCACGTTTACGACAGTTGGACCGGGACGCCCTGCGGAAGGTCGGCCCTCACTAAACCGAACCGCGACAAATTGGCAAAACACACTTTCGCGACAGCACCCGGCGGTTTCTGGAATGCCGCGCGGCGGCGCTATAATGTAGTGGCCGCAAGTCGCCACCACCGGGGTTTTCGAGCATGCGTTACCTTTTGCCGCTGATCGCCGTCGTGCTCGCCGGCTGCGCGCAAGGCCAGTCTGATTTCACCCGCATCGGCGAGCGGTCGTTCCGGATTGAAAGCCAGCCGATCCCCGGCGGCGCGACGGGCCCCAACCAGCGCCTGGCGCAGCAGCTTTGCCCCGCCGGCTATCGCGTGCTCGACTCGAAATCGAACAAAGGCGGCGTCGACCGGGCGATCTACGACGAGCAGAACACCACCACGGTCTGGGTCATCAAATGCATCTAGTCAGCTTTTGACTGAAGACCGGTTCAGGGCGACAGCCGCTAGAACCAGCGCCTTAAAGGCATCGCCGTCGATTTCTTCGCCCTCGTGAAGGTCGATGGCGCGCCTGGTATTGCCTTCGAGGCCGGCGTTGAACAGACCTGAAGGGTCGTCGAGCGCGGCGCCCTTGGCGAAGGTCAGCTTTACGACGCTTTTGTATGTCTCGCCGGTGCAGATGATCCCCTTGTGCGACCACACTGGAACGCCGCGCCACTTCCACTCCTCGACCACGTCTGGGTCGGCCTCTTTGATGAGCGCGCGGACATGCGCAAGCGACCGGCCCCGCCAGTCGCCCAGTTCCGCGATCCGCGAGTCGATCAGCCGGGAGGGAGTCTCGCCCGCAGTCGTCACGCGGGTTTTCATCGCGGCCGCATCGTTGGAAAGGCGATGACGTCGCGGATCGACGGGCTGTCGGTCAGCAGCATGACAAGCCGGTCGATGCCGATGCCGAGCCCGCCACACGGCGGCAACCCGTATTCGAGCGCCGTGACGTAATCCTCGTCGAGCGGCTGCGCCTCCTCGTCGCCGGCGGCGCGCGCCTGCATCTGCGCCTCGAAGCGGCTGCGCTGGTCGATTGGGTCGTTGAGCTCGGAGAACGCGTTCGCGACTTCCCAGCCGTAGATGTAGGTCTCGAACCGCTCGACGAGACGCGGGTCGTTGCGGTCGGCCTTGGCGAGCGGCGAGATGTCGCGCGGAAAGCCGGTGACATGCACCGGCTGGATCAGCGAATCCTCGACCCGCGCGGCAAACGCCGCTTCGAGCGCGTGGCCCCAGCTCGGCACGTCCGGGTCGATCTGCAGCCGGCGCAGCGCATCGCGGGCGCCGCCGGCGTCGAGCGCCAGGAAATCGATCCCGGTCGCCGCCTCGACCAGCGCGGCCATCGTGCGCCGCGGCCAGGGCGGCGCGAGGTCGATCGTCGTGCCGCCGTACTCGATCGTCGAACCGCCGGTCACGGCCGTCGCGAGATGCGCGACCAGCGTCTCGGTCAGCTGCATCATCGCCGTGTAGTCGACATAGGCGACGTAGATTTCGAGCGAGGTGAATTCCGGGTTGTGGCGCGGCGACAGCCCCTCGTTGCGGAAGCAGCGGTTGATCTCGAAGACGCCGTCGGCGAGCCCGCCGACGATCAGCCGCTTCAGATGCAATTCGGGCGCGATGCGCAGATAAAGCTCGATGTCGAGCGCGTTGTGATGCGTCACGAACGGCTTCGCCGAGGCGCCACCCTGGATCGCATGCAGCATCGGCGTCTCGACCTCGAGATAGCCGCGTGCGGCGAGGAAGGCGCGCATCTCGCTGACCACCCGGCTGCGCCGGCGCAGCGTCTCGCGGCTTTGCGGGTTGACGATCAGGTCGACATAGCGCTGGCGATAGCGCGTCTCGATATCGGCGAGGCCGTGAAACTTCTCGGGCAGCGGCCGCAGCGCCTTGGCGAGCACGGTGACAGACGCAGCATTGACCGTCAGCTCGCCGCGCGGGGTACGGCGCACCTGGCCCTCGACGCCGATTACATCGCCGATATCGAGCAGCTTCAACAGCGCCAGCCCCTCGGCGGAGAGAAAATCCTTGTGGCCGAAAATCTGGATCTTGCCCGATGCATCGTGCAGGTCGATGAACATCCCGCTGTTGCGGATCGCCCGGATGCGCCCGGCGACGCGCACCGTGTCGCCGGTATCGGTGCCGACCGGCAGCTCGGCATAGCGCGCGTCGAGCGCCGCCGCCTCGTCGCTGCGCGCGAAGGCGACCGGGTATGGGTCGACCCCGAGCGCGCGCAGCGCCTCCAGCTTCGAGAGCCGAACCGCGCGCAGCGGGTCGTCCCCGGTACCGTCATTCATGGCGTTTCTTTCCCTTATTTCGCCGCCGCTTCCGACACCTTCTCGCGTCCGAGATCGACGACCGCGCCGTGGAAGCGGGTCAGCGACCGGTGATGCCCGACGCTGACGATCGTCGGCCGCCAATCGGCTTCGCGCAACAGGCGATAAAGCTGGGTCTCCCCCGCTTCGTCGAGCGCCGAGGTCGCTTCGTCGAGGAACACGATCTGCGGCCGCGTCAGCAATACGCGGGCAAAACCCAGCCGCTGCTGCTCGCCGCCCGACAGGCGCTGCGCCCAATTGCTGTCGTCGTCGAGGTGCTCGACGAGGTGCATGAGGCCGACGGCGCGCAGCGCGCTCCCCATCGTGTCGCGATCGGGGCGCACGTCGCCCGGGTATTTGAGCGCGTCGGCCAACGTGCCGAGCGGCAGATAGGGCCGCTGCGGCAGGAACAGCACAGTGCCCTCGGCCAGCCGAATCCGGCCACGACCGAACGGCCACAACCCGGCGATCGCGCGCAGCAGCGTGCTCTTGCCCGAGCCGGTCGGGCCGGTGATCAACACCGGGTTGTCGGCGCCGCCGACGAGCGACAGCTCGCGCTGCAGCGCGACGCCGTCGGGCAGGTCGAGATCGAGCCCGCCGACCTCGACGCCGGCGCCGCCGCGCGCGATGTTAATTGGGCGGTCGTGCTCCTGCACGTCGGCGATCGCCGAGATGCGCCCGTGGAAGCCGCTGAGGCGCTCGACCACCGCCTGGTATTCGGCGATCGAGGTGTAACTCGTGACGATGAACGACAGCGCGTCCTGCACCGAGCCGAATGCCGAGATCACCTGCATCAGTCCGCCCAATTGGATCTGCTTGGCGAAGAAGGACGGCGCCGAGACCAGGAACGGAAAGATCACCGCGACCTGCGAATAGCCGGTGGTGAACCAGGACAGCCGCTTGCGCCGCCGTATGATATCCCACCAATTGCCGACCACCCGGCCGAAACGCCGGTCGAACACGCCATATTCGTGCCCCTCGCCACCATAGAAGGCGACGCTCTCGGCATGCTCGCGCAGGCGCACCAGGCTGAAGCGGAAATCCGCCTCGAACCGCTGCTGGTTGAACATCAGCCCGACCAGCGGTCGGCCGATCACCTGCGTCAGCCAGGTGCCGGCGGCGGCATAGATGAAAGCCGCGAAGACCAGATAGCCCGGGATCGCGATCGAATGCCCGCCGCCGAGCGGGATCGTCAGGGTCGGCGACAGGCTCCACAAGATCACGATGAACGAGCCCAGCGTCACCACCGAATTGAGCAGCCCGAGCGACAGGCTGAGGCTCAGCGAGGCAAAGCTGTCGAGGTCGTCGGCGATGCGCTGGTCGGGGTTGTCGGTCGTCGACTGGTCGATCTGGATGCGGTAATAGGCTTGATGGCTCAGCCAACCCTTGAGCGAGCGCTCGGTCAGCCAGCGGCGCCAGCGGATATGCAAAATCTGCCGCAGATAAAGCTGGTAGACGCCGACCGCCACCCACACCGTGGCGAGCATGCAAAACACCGCGAACTGCCACAGGAAGCGCGGCCAATCGTATTCCTGCAACGCGTCGTAGAAATCGCGGTTCCACAGATTGAACCGCACGCTGAGGTAGACCGCGGCCAGATTGAGCACGACGACCGCGACAAGCAGCCCCGTCGCGCTCCATTTCTCGTCGCCGCGCCAATAGGGCCACGCCAGCTTCCACGCCTCGCGCAGAAAGCCCGCTTTCGCCAATGCCTTTCTCACCATCCCGTCACGCCTCTCCCGCCAATACCACAATGACCCGCGACCCCGCCGCGCCCGCCGGCGCGCTCTTCGCCGCTGAAACGCTTACCGCGGCGCTTCTCGCCCGCGGCGTCTGCCGCGCGTTGGAGCAGCTCGGCTATGCCAGTCTCCTCGAATTCCCGCTCGCCAATGGGCGGCGCGCCGACATCCTCGCCCTCGGCCGGGGCGGCGATCTCGTCATCGTCGAGATCAAAAGCTCGGTCGCGGATTTCCGCGCGGACCGCAAATGGGTCGAGTATCGCGATTTTGCCGACCGTTTCTATTTTGCCGTCCCAAACTATTTTCCCCCGGCGCTCATCCCCGAGGATTGTGGCCTCATAGTGGCGGATGCGTTCTCCGCCTCGTTAATTCGCGACGGCGGCGGCGCCGCGCTGGCGCCGGGCCGGCGCCGGGCGCTGACGCTCCGCTTCGCGCTAGCCGCGGCGGCGCGGTTGCGCCGCCACCTCGACCCGCAAGCCGGCCTCGCCGGGTTCTGAATGCGTCTCGCCCGCTAGCGAGGCGGCAAGCTCGCCGGCCGCGGCGACTGCGGTGCCGGGCTTGCCGCCGACAATGCCGACCGCGAGACCGGCGAGATGCGTCGCATCGCCGAGCGCCAGGCCGGCGCCGAGCCCTGCAGCCAGCGTCGCCACCGCGGTATCCTCGGTGCCCCCCGGATCGTAGCTTTCGCCGTGCGCGATCGTCTCGAACACGGCGCTGCCTGCCGGCTCGACGAGGATCAGCCCGTCGCGGCCGAGCGACACGACCACCGCGCCGAAATCGCAGCGTTCGATCAGCACGCGCGCCGCCGTGACGATCTCGGCCTCGTTTCCCGCCGGCATCCCGGTCGCCTCGGCCAGCTCGCGCCGGCTCGGCGTTACCAGATCGGCGCCTCGATAGCGGATATGGTCGCCGCCTTTCGGCTCGACCACGACCCGCGCGCCGGCTTCGCGCGCGGTCTGGATGATCTCGAACGCGACCCCGTCGGTCAGCACGCCCTTGGCGTAATCGGACACGACGACGACATTGTGGCTCGTCACCGCCTCGCGCACGAGGCGCAGCAGATCGTCGCGGATATAAAGGCCGAGCGGCGCCGGACTTTCCCAATCGGCGCGCAGCAGGTGCTGGTTGACCGCGATGAACCGGGTCTTGACCGTGGTCTTGCGCTGCGGTTGCACCAGCACGTGGATTTCCGCGCTGTCGAGCGCCGCGAGCAGGTTCTGCACCTCGCGCCCGGCATCGTCATTGCCGATCACCGAGACGAACGAGACCCCAGTGCCGAGCGCGGCGAGATTGCGCAACACGTTACCGGCGCCGCCGAGGCTGCGCGTCTCGCTGTCGACCGCCAGCACCGGCACTGGCGCCTCGGGCGATACGCGGCCGACCTCGCCATAGACATAATGATCGAGCATCACATCGCCGATGCACAGCACCCGCGCGTCCCGCAGCCGGTCGATATCGAGCATAAGCTCGCTGCCCTCCGCCATTCGCGATCTCACCCGGCGGCTCAGCCGGTCCGTGTGCGCCGCAGCATAACGTAAAGCGCCCCCGCCCCGCCATCCCGCGGCTGCGCGGTGGCAATCGCCAGCACATGCGGCCGGAATTCCGGCTCGTCCAGCCAGCGCGGCACGGCGCTCTTCAGCACGCCGCCGCCCGGCCCCTTGCCGCTGCCGCGCCCGGTGACGATCAGCACGCAGCGCCTGCCGGCGGCCCGCGCGCCGCGAATGAACGACGCGAGTTCGCGATGGGCCTCGGCCTGGGTCATTCCGTGCAGGTCGAGCCGCGCCTCGATCGCGCGCTTGCCGCGCTTCAGCCGCTCGGCATTGGCGCGGTCGATGCCGGCGAAACGGTCGAGCGTCAAGGGAGGCAACGCGGAGACCGCGGGCGGACCGGCGGGAGCGGCCGGCGGGTTCGCTGCCGGCTTTGGCGGCGGGGGCGGCGCCGGCGGCGCCGCGCGCAGCGGCAGCGGCTTCACCCCGTGCATCGCCCGCTGCCACAGCGCGCGATCCGCGCTCGCTTTAGCCATCGACCAGGATCACGTGCAGCCGCCGCGGGCCATGCGCGCCCAGCTCGATGCGCTGCTCGATATCCCCGGTGCGCGACGGGCCGGTGATGAAATTGACCGTGCGCGGCAGCGCGTCCCCACTGCGGACTAAATTATCGCGCAGCAAATCCCAGCCGTCCTCGTAGCTGGCGACGACCTGGCCGGCGCGCAGCACGACGATATGCGTGTCGGGGAGGAAATTGAGCGTTGTCGGCGTCGTCTCGCCCGAGATGAGCATCAGCGTCCCGGTCTCGGCGACCGCGGCGAGGCACGGCGTCAGCGACACCGCGTCGCCCGGCTCGGCCTTGCCGCGGTTGACCTGCAGCAGTGGCCGCTCGCCCCACGGCAGCGCGTCGAGCGCCGGATCGGGCGCCGCCCTGATTTCGGCCGGCAGGTTCTCGGCGGCGAGATAGCGCGCCACCTCCCCCGGCACGTCGGCCGCGGCGGCGACCCGCGCCACGCTCGTCTGCACCGCCTCGGCCATCGTGACAAAGAGCTCGACCCTGCCCGCCGCGTCGAGCGCGGCGGCGCGCGCCGGGATCAGGTTGCGGCGATGCGCGGCGACCCGCGCCGCCAGCTCGCCGGCGGCGTCGCCCATCATCGCGCCGCGGCCGAGGCTGCGGCGGATGCCGCCGATTATGTCGTCGCGCGCGGTCATCGCGGGGCGCCGCGCCCCTGCGCCCGCTGCCGCTCGGCCCATAGCGCGTGAAAGCTGCGGCCTTCGGGCGCCGGCATGTCGCGCGCCCGGGTCCAGCCCGAGGCCAGCGGCAGGCTGCGAAACCGCCCGCGCCGGCCGCCGAGCCAGCCGAGCATCCGCGCCTTCAATTCGACCATTCCGTGATAGAGGCCCGGCCGCTGCGCCACCCAGGCCCACAGTCTGAGCCCGTAGCGATAGGCCGACGGCGCCTTCCCCTGCGCGAATTGCCGCTCGCGCCAGTGCCGCATCATCTTGGGCAGCGGGATTTTCACCGGACAGACGCTCTCGCAGCGGCCGCAAAAACTCGACGCGTTGGGCAGGTGCCCGGCCTCGTCGAGACCGATCAGCGCCGGGGTCAGGACCGCGCCCATCGGCCCCGGATAGACCCAACCATAGGCGTGCCCGCCGATCGCGGTATAGACCGGGCAGTGATTGAGACAGGCAGCGCAGCGCAGGCAGCGCAGCATGTCCTGGAACTCGCCGCCGATCAGCGCCGCGCGGCCGTTATCGACCAGCACGACATGGTACTGCCCCGGCCCGTCGAGATCGCCCGGGCGGCGCGGCCCGGTCGACATCGTCGTATAGGACGAGAACTCCTGACCCGTCGCCGAGCGCGCGAGGAGGCGCAGCAGGGTCGCCGCGTCTTCCAGCGTCGGCACGATCTTCTCGATGCCGGTGACAACGATATGGGCCTTTGGCAGGGTCTGCGTCAGATCGCCATTGCCTTCGTTGGTGACGATGATGCTGGAGCCGGTTTCGGCGACGATGAAATTCGCGCCGGTGATGCCGACATCGGCGGCGAGAAAGCACGGCCGCAACATCGCGCGCGCCTCGGCGCAGAGCTGCGGCGCCTCGGCGAGCACGCGGGCTGGATCGAGTTCGGTATGTGCCGCGCGGAACGCCTCTTCCACCTGCTCCTTCATCAGGTGGATCGCCGGCGCGATGATGTGACTCGGCGGCTCGTGGCGCAGCTGGATGATGTATTCGCCGAGATCGGTCTCGACCGGGGTGATGCCGTTTGCTTCGAGATGCTCGTTGAGGCCGATCTCCTCGGCCACCATTGATTTGCCCTTGGTGACGATCTTGGCGCCGAGCGAGCGGCAGATTTCCAGCACCGCCGCGCGCGCCTCGGCGGCGTCGCGCGCCCAGTGCACCACGCCGCCCGCCGCGGTCACGTTCTTCTCGTAGAGTTCGAGGTAGTAGTCGAGATGGGCGATTGTATGGTCCTTGATCGCCTTGCCCTGGTCGCGCAGCGTCTCGAATTCCGGCAGCCGCGCGATTGCTTCGGCGCGGCGCGCGGGGAAGCCGGTGCCGGCCATGCCGAGCGCCCGGCGCAGCACCGGATTGGCCAGCTCGCGCCGGGCGTTTTCGGTAAAATCGCGGCTTGTCGCGTGCATCGTCTAGCCCCCCGGCGCGCCGATCGGCGGCACGGTGTCGGTCATGTCGGCGAGCACCTCGGCGACGTGCCGCGCCTCGACCCGGCTGCCGAGCCGCGTCAACTTGCCGGCGATGTGCAGCAGGCAGCCGAGATCCCCGGCGAGCACGCATTGGGCGCCCGTTGCCGCGATGTCGGCCACCTTGTCGCTCGCCATCTTGTCGGAGATGTCGGGGTATTTGACCGCGAAAGTCCCGCCGAACCCGCAGCAGATTTCCGCGCCCGGCAGCTCGGCGAGCTTGAGCCCGGCGACGCTGCCGAGCAGGCGACGCGGCTGCGCCTTGACCCCGAGCTCGCGCAGGCCCGAGCATGCATCGTGATAGGTCACGGTCTTGTCGCACCGCGCCGCGACATCGGTCATGCCGCGAATTTCGGTGAGAAACGCCACCAGCTCCCAGGTGCGCGCCGCCAGCGCCTCGGCCTGAGGCAGCATCGCCGGCTCGTCGGCGAAGAGCTCGGGGTAATGCACCCGCACCATCCCGGCGCACGATCCCGATGGCGCGACCACGTAGTCATAACCGGCAAAGGCGGCGATCACCTGGCGCGCGATCGCCTTGGCGTCGGCCTTGTCGCCCGAATTGTAGCCCGGCTGGCCGCAGCAGGTCTGCGCGCGCGGCACCTCGACCGTGCAGCCGGCTTCTTCGAGCAGCTTGACCGCGGCAAAGCCGATGCTCGGCCGGAACAGATCCACAAGGCAGGTCACCAGCAGGGCGACCCGCGCCGGCTCGGCCATTCATATTCTCCTGCAACGCGACGCGAACATAGAAAGAGCGCAAGCCGCAATCAATCGCCCCCGGCGCCGCCGGCGCTCTGCATCGTCCGCTGCGCCACTGCGCGCGGCACCAAGAGCGCATAGCGCCCGCTCGCGTTCATCGCGCCGGCCTGACGGCCTGCCTCGTCGCCGCTGCCCCAATAGAAATCGCCGCGCACCGGCCCCTTGATCGCACCGCCGGTATCCTGCGCCACGACCAGCTTGCGGACCGTGCCCGCAGTGAATCGCTGAGTGGCGTCGAGCCAGAGCGGCATGCCGAGCGGGATGAACCGGCGGTCGACCGCGAGACTGCGCTGCGCGGTCAGCACCACTCGCTCGCTGCCATACGGCCCGGTCGTGCCCGCGACCTCATTGAAGAACACGAAAGACGGGTCCTCGCGCATCAGCGCCTTGCCCGCTTCGCCATGCGCGGCGATCCAGTCGCGCAGCCGCGGCATCGTCATGTCCTTGAGCGGCACCTCGCTGCGCTGGACGAGCAACCGTCCGATCGAGACAAAGGGCTTGCCGTTGCTGCCGTCATAGCCGAGGCGGATACTTTTGCCGTCCGCCAGCCGGACGATCCCCGAGCCTTGGATTTGTAGGAAATAGGCTCCGATCGGATCGTCGACCCAGAGCAGTTCGAGCCGCTGCCCGGCGAGCGCGCCGCCATCGATCTGCGCCCGCGTATAGGCTTTCGGATCGGCCGGGCGGCGATAGATCGGCGTCTGGTATTTCCCGTCGCGGCGCAGCGAGCCGTCGAGCACGATCTCGTAATAGCCGGTGAACAGCCCGTCGCTGTTGCCGCGATTGCCCGCCAGGAGCGGCATGAACTCCCGCTCGAAAAAACCCCGTGCCGCGACATCGGAGGCCGGCAGCTGCGCCGCCGCCGCGCAGACCGGCCGCCAGTCGCCGACCGTTCCGAAATCGCCGGACTTGACGACCGGAGCGAACGCCTCGCCGTCACCGCGCGCCGTAACCTTGGCGCAGGATTTGACAAAGGCCGGCACCGCGGCGGCGATGCTGTCATCCATCCAACCGTCGAGCGCGTCGTAATGCAGCGGCTTCAGCGTGAGTTTCGGCGGCAGCGGGTAGTAGTGCCGGTAGAGCCCGGCGGCCAGCCCGATCGCCAGCGCGACGATGACGAAAGCCGCCGCGCGTCGCCTCCACATCGCCTGGGAGGATCAGCCGCCGCCGGTCGCGACCAGCAGCCAGTTCGGATCGGACGAGCGCGTGTCGCGCGCGAACGTCCAGGAGTCGGTCTTTTCGATCAGGTTTTGCGGATCGCCGTCGACGACGCTGCCGTCATGCGCGCGCAACACGTTGACCTGGTCGGAGACCAGCTTGAGGGTGACGCGCGCCGCCGGGCCGTCCATGCCCGCCTCAACAATGTCGATATCTTTAAGCTTGTCGACGCGCGTTTCGAGGGTTTCGCCCGCCGCCTCGCGCTCGTCGATCGCTGCGGCAAAGGATTTGTACGTGTCGTCGCTGAGGAGGGGCCGTAGGCCGGCTTTGTCGCCCTTGGCGAAGGCGGCGACGATCAGCGCGAACGCGCCGCGCGCGCCATCGAGGAAGCCGGATGCCTCGAATGCCGGATCGACGGCGCTAATCTGCGCCAGCCCGCCGGCGACGGTGTTGGGCGGTGGTGCGCCGGCGGCGAGCGGGGTCGGGGTCGGTCGTTGCGTCAGGGTGATGATCTTCTTGCCGAGCTTGTCGGTCGGCGTGGCCGGCCCGCGGGCATAGAGGTCGCGGCGGCGCTCGTTGCCGGTGCGGCGGCCGAGCACGCTACGCAGCCGCAACACAAGAAACGCGGCGACCATCGCGAACAGGATGATGTCGAAATAATGCGGGAGGTCGCCCATTAAGGTCCTGCCAAGGCTCGGATACGCTCCGCGCCGCAATAGCCTCTGATATGCGATTACATAAGGGTTCCGTGCCCGGCCGGCAAGCAGCGCCGGCAAGACCACCCCGCGCACCACCGGGCGCCGCGTCGGTTGCGGCCGCCGGGTGATCCGTGATAGCGGAGCGCCGGGCTTGGACAAAGCGGGGTTATCATGGCGCAGACGACGGGCGGCAACGGGCAGGAACCGACTCCGGGCGCAGGTGCCGAAACCGCGCAGCGGCTGATCGTCAACGCGCAATACATCAAGGATTTGTCGTTCGAGAACCCGCGCGCGCCGCAGAGCTTGACGCAGCAGCCCTCGGCGCCCGCGGTCGACATCAATGTCGACGTCAACGCGCAGAATCTCGGGCCCGACACATACGAGGTGGTGCTCACCGTCAAGGCCAGCGCCAAGATCAACGACGACCCGCTCTTTATCCTCGAGCTGGTCTATGGCGCGGTGGTGACGGTGCGCAACGTACCGCGCGATATGCTGCCGTCGGTTCTCCTGGTCGAGACGCCGCGGCTGCTGTTTCCGTTCGCGCGCAACATTGTCGCCGACGCGACGCGCGACGGCGGCTATCCGCCGCTGATGGTCAACCCGATCGATTTTTCCGAGCTGCTGCGCCGCAGCGCCGAGCAGGCGCCCGACGCGGCCGCCAACGACCCGCCGTCAGCCGGCTAAGCGGCCGCCTGGTCCCAGAGCGGGCCAATGATCGTCGCCAGTAGCGCACGGTGCGCCACCAGTTCCTCGGGCGAGGCGGCATGCGGCCGCGCCGGACGCACCGGCCGGTCGATTACCGCCGCGATGTTCATCGCCGCTTCCGCGTCGGCGGTGGTGAAGTCCAGCCCCGGCTGCCGCCCACCCAACAGCTCGACATAGACCTCGGCGAGGAGGCTGCAGTCGATCTCGGCGCCGTGCTTGTCGCGGCCCGACAGGTCGACCGCAAAGCGTCGGCACAGCGCATCGAGGCTCGCCGGTGCGCCGGGGTAGCGCTTGCGCGCCATAGAGAGCGTATCGACAAACGCCGCCGCCAGGACCGGCAGACCGGCGCGGACCAGCTCGGCGTTGAGAAAGGCGATGTCGAACTCGGCATTGTGGATGACCAGCGGATCGCCGGCGATAAAGGCGAGAAAATCGGCCGCCGTGGCGGCAAAGGGCGGGTGACCCGCAAGAAATTCGGCGCTCAGCCCGTGCACCGCATAGGCCTCTTCCGGCATGTCGCGCTCGGGATTGACATAGCAGTGGAATTTCCGGCCGGTCGGCACGTGGTGCAGCAACTCGATCGCGGCGATCTCGACGATGCGATGCCCGCTTTGCGGGTCGAGCCCGGTCGTCTCGGTATCGAGCACTATTTCCCGCATGCGGCCCTCCCCCGGAGGCGCCGCAACCGTGCGCTGCGCCGCCACGCCCCTTGTCGTACGCGCCGGATGATGGAGGCAAGCTGCTGCGCGGCAGCCGCACGGCTCAAGGCGGTGCTGACGACAAAATCCGCGCGGCGGCGCTTTTCGCGGTCGGCGAGCTGCGAATCGACGATTGCAGCAAACCGCGCGACGGTCATTCCCGGTCGCCGCATGACCCGTTCGCGCTGCAGCCGCAGCGGCGCCGAGACGACAATCACGCCATCGACCCGGTCGATCCGGTCGGTCTCGAACAGCAGCGGGATGTCGAGCACGACCAGCCGCGCACCCCCCTGCGCCCGCTGGCGCGCGACCCAGCGGTGTTCGACCGCGCGCACCATCGGGTGGAGGATTTTTTCCAGCCGCCGCAGCTCGTCCGGCTTGCCGAAGACGCGCGAGCCAAGAAGCCGCCGGTCGATGCCGCCATTCTCGCCGCGAACGCCGGGGAAGGCGGCTTCCACCGCCGCCACCGCCGCCCCGCCCGGCCCCAGCATCTTGTGGATTTCCGCGTCGGCGTCGTAAAGCGGCACGCCGAGCCGGCGCAGCGCCGCCGCCGCGGTGCTTTTGCCCATACCGATCGAGCCGGTCAGGCCGAGGACGATCATCCGCGGAATGTCGCCAGCATCGCCTGGCGCAACTCCCGCGTCACCCGTGGCGCCGCGCCAAACCATGCCGCAAAGCCGGGCCGCCCCTGATGGAGCAGCATCCCGAGCCCGTCGACCGCCGTGTAGCCGCCCCGTCGCGCCGCCGCGAGCAGCCCCGTCTCCAACGGCACATAGACGATATCGACAACGACCGCATCGCGCGGCAGGATGGAGATATCGATATCGAGCGACGGTTCTTTCTCCATGCCGAGGCTCGTCGTGTTGACGAGGATCCCGGCATCGCCCAGCACTGCGGCGCGCGACGACCAGGGATGGACGGTGATCCGCGTCTCCGGCGCGGCGAGCTCGCGGGCCAGGGTTTCCGCACGGTCGAGCGTGCGGTTAATGAGACGGATTTCGCCCACCCCGGCGGCCGCCAGCCCGGCGACGACCGCTCGTGCGCTGCCGCCAGCCCCGAGCACGACCGCGGGCCCCGCCGCCGCATTCCAGTCCGGCGCCTGCTCGCGGAGATTCTCGCGAAAGCCGAACACGTCAGTGTTGCTGCCTTCGAGGCTGCCGTCGGCGGCGACGATGACGGTATTCATCGCCCCGACACGGCGGGCGAAATCGTCGACGCGGTCCATGATTTTCAGCGCGGCCTGCTTATGCGGGATCGTCAGGTTGCAACCGCGAAAGCCGAGCGCCGGCAGCGCTCGCAGCGCCTGTTCCAGCTGCCCCGGCGGCACCGCGAGCGGCACATAGGCGCCGTCGATACCGTGCTCGTTCAGCCAGAACCCGTGCAGCGCCGGCGAGCGCGAATGCGCCACTGGCCAGCCCATGATGCCGGCGAGCCGCGCCGCCCCGGTTATCGGCATGGTTCACTCCTCACGCCCCGACAAGGCCGCGCTCGCGCAGAAAGCCGAGCAGCTCGATCAGCGGCAGGCCGAGGATCGCAAAGTAATCGCCCTCGATCCGCGCGAAGAGCTGCACGCCGCGTCCCTCGATCCGGTACGCCCCGACCGAGCCGAGCACGGCGTCGCCCTCGGCGGCAATATACCCGGCGAGAAACGCTTCGCCAAAGCGCCGCATTGTCAGCCTTGGCGTCGACATCGCCTGCCAGAGGATTGCGTCGCCCTGAACGGCGCAGGCGGCGGTCACCAGCGCGTGCTCGCGGCCGCGCAGGCGCCGCAGATGTGCCGTGGCTTCGGCGAGGTCGTGAGGCTTGTCGAACCAGTCATCGCCCGCGACCAGCAGCTGGTCGGCACCGACGACGATCGCGTCCGGACGCCGCGCGGCGACGGCCTTCGCTTTGGCGACCGCCAGCGCCATCGCGCAAGCCTCGGCAGCGCCGCCTGCATCGCGATACCGGCGCTTGATCGCCGCCTCGTCGATATCCGCCGGGTCAGCGGCAAATTCCACACCCGCCTGGCGCAGCAGCGCCGCACGTGCGCTGCTCGCCGAGGCAAGGATCAGCCCGGGCCTGGTCGCCTCAGGCGTCGAGGCCATGCCGGCGGGCAAGCAGCTTGTAGATCGCCGCCGCGGTCTCCTCGATCGAGCGCCTGGTGACGTCGATGACCGGCCAGTGATGCTCGGCGCAGACGCGGCGCGCCTCGCGCACCTCGGCGCGCACCGCCTCAATGTCGGTGTAGTCGGTCTCGCCGTTATGGTCGAGCATCGATAGGCGGTTGCGGCGCAGGTGGATCAGCCGCTCGGGGTCGTTGGTCAGCCCGACGATCAACGGCCTGGTCGCCGCGAGCAGCTCGGGCGGCAGCTTCACGCCGGGCACAAAAGGCACATTCGCGGTCTTGATACCGCGATTGGCGAGATAGAGGCTGGTCGGCGTCTTCGAAGTACGCGACACGCCGACGAGGCATACATCGGCATCGTCGATGCCCCAACTCGACTGGCCATCATCGTGGTTGATCGCAAAGGTCATCGCGTCGATGCGGGCGAAGTACTCGTTGTCGAGCAGATGCTGCTTGCCGGGCATGCCGCGCATCTTGGCGCCGAGATAGGCCGAGATCGCACCGAGCACGGGATCGAGGACCGGGATCGTCGTCACCCCGAGCCGCCGGCAGTTCTCCTGCAGCGCCTGGCGCAGCGCGTCGTTGACCAGCGTATAGAGCACGATCCCCGGGTTGGCCTCGACCCCGGCAATCACCCGGTCGAGCTGGCCGTGTGTGCGCACCATGCTCCAGACATGCTCGATCGCCTGCGCGTCGTCGAATTGCACGAGACAGGCACGCGCCACCGAATGGACTGTATCGCCCGTCGAATCCGACACGAGATGAAGGTGAAACCGGGTTGTCGCCACAGACATTCCTCGTCGGTTTATCCCACCCGCCCGGCGGATCGCTTTGGCAAACCGGGGACAACCGGCCGGCTTATCCCCAGCGCGCTCAGATCAGCCAAATCCGCTCCCGCTCCCGCCTGTCTCATCCTGCCGCCTTTCCCCAGCGGATAACTTCCTGCTCGCCCGGCCACAAGGCGGGATAAAAACCACTCACCGCGGGATTATCCCGCTTATCCCCGCAATCCGTCACCGCACAAACCTTGCCGGGACGTGCCTATCATAGCTTTTTTCACCGGACGTCCAGACTTGCCGAAGCGATCTCAGCTTTTGTGGGATTTTATCGGGACAGAATCTAATCCCCGCTATACCCGGCCCCACTACTACCACCTCCCTTTAAGAATCTTTTATGTATGAAGAGGAAGGAGGCGCGAACGATGGCGAAAAATACCGCGGGCAGACCGGTAAAACCGTTGCTGCGCGCGCTGGCCGGCGAAACGGTTGCCCATCCGCCTTGGTGGCTGATGCGTCAAGCGGGGCGGTATCTGCCGGAGTACCGAGCGGTCCGGGCCAAGGCCGGCGATTTCATTACCCTTTGCCTGACCCCGGATTGGGCCGCCGAGGTGACGCTGCAGCCGGTACGCCGGTTCGGCATGGATGCCGCGATACTGTTTTCCGACATTCTGCTCGTGCCACGCGCCTTGGGCCAGCGCCTGTCGTTCGAGAATGACGGCCCAAAGCTCGAACCGGTGTCGAGCGTCGACGTGCTGCGCCCGGCGGATATGGCGATGCTGGCGCCGGTCGGCGAGGCGGCTCGCCGGGTTCGCGCCGCATTGCCGGACAAGACCGCGTTGATCGGCTTTGCCGGCGCGCCGTGGACCGTCGCGACCTACATGGTCGAGGGCGGTACCAGCCGCGATTTTCACCGCGTCAAGGCATGGGCGTACCGCGACCCCCCCGGGTTCGCCGCGTTGATCGAGCGGATTTCCGCCGCGACCCTGGAATTTCTCGCGATCCAGATCGTGGCGGGCGCGGAAACAGTGCAGCTTTTCGACTCTTGGGCCGGCGCCCTGGCGCCGGATGGTTTCGAGCGCTGGGTCATCGCGCCGACAAAACATCTGGTCGCCGCACTGAAAAAGCGGTTTCCGCAGATACCCGTCATCGGCTTTCCGCGCGGTGCGGGGGTAATGGTCGACCGCTACGCGGCGGAGACCGGGGTCGATGCGGTCGGCCTGGATACTGTAACGCCACCGGGTTTTGCCCGCGACCGGCTGCAGCCGCAGGTCGCGGTGCAGGGCAATCTCGACCCTGTGCTGCTGCTGGCTGGGGGCCCGGCTTTAATCGAGACGGCAAACAATATCCGGCAGACGCTCGGCGCCGGGCCGTTCGTCTTCAATCTCGGGCACGGCATCCTTCCCGAGACGCCGCCCGAGCATGTTGCCGCGCTGGCGCGGCTGCTCAACGAGCCGCCCGGCGCGTGAGATGGCGCGGCGCGCGATCGTGCTGATGAATCTCGGTGGCCCGGATTCGCTTACCGCGGTGCGGCCGTTTCTGACCAATCTGTTCAGCGACAAGGCGATCATCGACCTGCCGCTGCTCTTGCGCTGGCCGCTGGCGTGGTTGATCGCCCGGCGGCGAGAGGCCGTGGCACGCGACATTTACGATCATCTTGGCGGCGGATCGCCGCTCGTCGCCAACACCAAAGCGCAAGGCGATGCGCTCGAAGCTGCGCTCGGGCCGGGCAATCGCTCGTTTGTCGCGATGCGCTACTGGCATCCGCTGACCGGGGAGACCGTCGCACAGGTCAAGGCGTGGCAGCCGGATGAAATCGTCTGCCTGCCGCTCTATCCGCAATTCTCGACGACCACAACCGCATCGTCGTTGGCGGCATGGCAACGCGAGGCGGCGCGCCAAGCGCTCGCTTGCCCGACGCGGATCGTCCCGCCTTATCCTGCGGCGCCCGGCTTTATCGCCGCGCTGGCCGGGTTGATCGGGCCGGTGCTCGACGCGGCCGCGCGCGACCAAAAAACCCGCCTGCTGCTCAGCGCGCACGGTTTGCCGCTAAAGATCGTGCAGCGCGGCGACCCCTATCCGCAGCAGATCGAGCAAACCGCTACCGCACTCGTCGCGGCGCTCGAGCGGCCGGAACTCGATCGGGTGGTCTGCTACCAGAGCCGGGTCGGCCCGCTCGCTTGGCTCGGGCCGGCGACCGACGACGAAATCCGCCGTGCCGGGCGCGACGGGGTCGCGGTAGTGGTGGCGCCGATCTCCTTTGTCTCGGAGCATTCGGAAACCTTGGTCGAGCTCGACCGCGACTATCGCCGCCTCGCCGAGACCGCCGGCGTTCCGGCCTATTACCGCGTCCCGGCGGTCGGCACCGACCCGCGCTTTATCACCGCCCTCGCCGCACTGGTCGAGGCCGCCGCATGAGCGGCGCGCTCGTCGCCGCCTATCCGTGGATCAAGGCGCTGCATATCGTCAGCGTGATCGCCTGGATGGCGGGGCTGCTCTATCTGCCGCGGCTTTTCGTCTATCACGCCGCCGCGGCCCCCGGTTCCGAGACGGCGGAAACCTTCAAGGTCATGGAGCGTCGGTTGCTGCGCGGCATCATGCATCCGGCGGCGATCATGGTGGTGTTGTTTGGCGCGCTGCTTGCCGCGACGCCGGGCGTCATCGACTGGCGCCAGGGCTGGATTTGGGCGAAGCTCGCCCTGGTCTTTGGCCTGGGCGTTTTTCACTTGATGCTTGCCGCATGGCGCCGCGAATTCGCCGCCGGCCGGGTGCCCCACACCGCCCGCTTTTTCCGCATGGTCAATGAATTGCCGACGCTGGCGCTGATTGCCATCGTCATTCTTGTTGTCGTCCGGCCGTTCTGAAGAAAAACCGCAGCAATGGCGGCACTTCGCCCTTGCAAAGGTGTTTGACTTGCATATCTGCATTCGGTAAGGGATGAACCGAGCCGGCCACCGGCTTTTCTTCAGACTTTCCCAGCACAGTACAGCGCAACTTCCCCGCCCGCCGGACTCGTTCCGCGCCCGGCACCCATAGACGGGCAGGCCCCGTCCTCACCGCCCTGGTTTCATTGCCCTTGGGCCATATCGCGACGAAAGCTCCATGAACCTCGACGAACTCAAGCGGAAAACCCCCGCTGAACTCCTCGCCTTTGCCGAAGAACTGCAGATCGAAAACGCCTCGTCCCTGCGCAAGCAGGAACTGATGTTCGCGATCTTGAAACAGCTCGCGGAAAACGACGTACCGATCTCCGGCACCGGCGTGCTCGAAGTCCTGTCGGACGGCTTCGGCTTTCTGCGCTCGCCCGAGGCGAACTACCTCGCCGGCCCCGACGACATCTATGTCAGCCCCAACCAGGTGCGCCGCTTCGGCCTGCGCACTGGCGACACGGTCGAGGGCCAGATCCGCAGCCCGCGCGACGGCGAGCGCTATTTCGCCCTGGTCAAGGTCGAGCGGATCAATTTCGAGGAGCCCGACCGGCTGCGCCACCGGATCAATTTCGACAACCTCACGCCGCTCTACCCCGAAGAGAAGATCAAGCTCGAGCTTGACGATCCGACCAAGAAGGATCTGACGACTCGGGTCATCGACCTTATCACCCCGCTCGGCAAGGGGCAGCGGGCGATCATCGTCTCGCCGCCGCGCGCCGGCAAAACGGTAATGCTGCAGAACATCGCCAGCGCGATCGCGGTCAACCATCCCGAAATCTTCCTGATTGTCCTCCTG
Source organism: Allostellaceae bacterium (assembly GCA_035552135.1). GTDB lineage: Bacteria > Pseudomonadota > Alphaproteobacteria > ATCC43930 > CGMCC-115725 > DATARH01. The sequence continues at coordinate 51,299 of DASZLY010000338.1, forward strand.
ATCGACGAGCGGCCCGAGGAAGTCACCGACATGGCCCGCTCGGTGCGCGGCGAGGTGGTCAGCTCGACCTTCGACGAACCGGCGGTGCGCCATGTGCAAGTCGCCGAGATGGTGATCGAAAAGGCCAAGCGCCTCGTCGAGCACAAACGCGACGTGGTGATCCTCCTCGACTCGATCACCCGCCTCGCGCGCGCCTACAACACCGTCGTGCCGTCCTCGGGCAAGGTGCTGACCGGCGGCGTCGACGCCAACGCGCTGCAGCGGCCAAAGCGCTTCTTTGGCGCCGCGCGCAATATCGAGGAAGGCGGCTCGCTGACCATCATCTCGACCGCGCTGATCGACACCGGCTCGCGCATGGACGAGGTCATCTTCGAGGAGTTCAAGGGCACCGGTAACTCGGAAATCGTGCTCGACCGCAAGGTCGCCGACAAGCGCACCTTCCCGTCGATCGACATCACCAAATCCGGCACCCGCAAGGAGGAGCTGCTGGTCGACCGCGGCGTCCTCTCCAAGATGTGGGTGCTGCGCCGTGTGCTGATGCCGATGGGCACCGTCGACGGCCTCGAATTCCTGATCAATAAGCTCAAGGAATCGAAGAGCAACGCCGAATTCTTCGACGCCATGAATACGTAGTTTTCTGGGATGTCGTCCCGGCGGAAGCCGGGACCCACTCTTCAGCCTTTCGAGCCGTGGATATGTGGATACCGGCTTGCGCCGGTACGACATTCGGAAAGTGCCAAATCCTCAGACCGTAAACACCGTCTGCCCGGTGGTCTTGCGGCTTTCGAGGTCGCGATGTGCCTGCGCCGCGTCGCGCAGGGCGTAGGTCTGGTTGACCATGATCTTGACCGCGCCGCTCTTCACCACGTCGAACAACTCACCCGAGGCGGTCAGCAGTTCCTCGCGCGTCGCGGTGTAGTTGCCGAGCGTCGGCCGCGTCACATAGAGCGAGCCCTTGCCGGCGAGGATGCCGAGATCGACCGGCGGCACCGCCCCCGACGACTGCCCGAACAGCGCCAGGAGGCCGAGCGGCGCCAGGCAGTCGAGCGATTTGAAGAACGTGTCCTTACCGACCGAATCGTAGACCACGGGCAGCTTCTTGCCGCCGGTGATCTCATTGACCTTGGCAACGAAATCCTCGCTGCGATAGAGGATCGGGTGGTCGCAGCCATGCGCCTTGGCGAGCGCCGCCTTGTCCGCGCTGCCGACCGTGCCGATCACCGTCGCGCCGAGATGCTTGGCCCACTGGCAGGCGATGAGCCCGACCCCGCCCGCCGCGGCGTGAACCAGGATGGTCTCGCCCGGCTTCACGACATGGGTGCGGCGGACGAGGTACCACGCGGTCATGCCCTTGAGCATCATCGCCGCGGCTTCCTGGTCGGAAATGCCGTCCGGCACCGGCACGAGGCGGTCGGCCGGCATCACCCGTTCCTCGCTATAAGCGCCGAGCGGCCCGCCGGCATAGGCGACGCGATCGCCCGGCTTCAGCCCGGTGACGCCCGAGCCGACTTCCTCGACCACGCCGCAACCCTCGCCGCCGAGCCCGCTCGGCAGCGCGACCTGGTAGAGCCCGCTGCGCTGATAGGTGTCGATGTAGTTGAGCCCGACCGCCTTGTGCTTCAGCCGCACCTGGCCGGGGCCGGGCTTGTCGACGCTGACCTGCTGCCATACCAGCACCTCGGGGCCGCCGGTCTTCTCGAAACGGATCGCCTGCACCATGGTTCTATCCTCCCGAATTCGCCGGGAGGGGTTTTAGAAGCGTGGGGCCGAAAAGCGAAGCGTCTTCCGCCGAGCGTGCCCTCACGCGATCCCGAGCGAGGCACGCGCCCCGGCGAGGGGCAGCGCCATCAGCGGCCAGAAATCCCAGCCGGTCGACAGATCGGTATTGACCCGCGCGCCGCGCTCGTTCGCCTCGATAAAGCGCGCCGCAACTCCCGGCTCGGCGAGGATGCCGGTCATCGTCGGCTGCGGGTTCGGGGTCACGTTGACCCCGGTGCCGAA
>DASZLY010000339.1:0-12323 GCA_035552135.1 Allostellaceae bacterium
CGCGATCTGCTCGACATCGCGCCCGACATAGCCGACCTCGGTGAACTTGGTCGCCTCGACCTTGAGGAACGGTGCCTGCGCGAGCCGCGCCAGGCGGCGCGCGATCTCGGTCTTGCCGCAGCCGGTCGGGCCGATCATCAGGATGTTCTTGGGCAGCACCTCCTCGCGCAGCTCGGGCGTCAGCTGCTGGCGCCGCCAGCGGTTCCGCAGCGCGATGGCGACGGCGCGCTTGGCGTCGTTCTGGCCGACGATGAAGCGGTCGAGCTCGGAGACGATTTCGCGCGGGCTAAACGAGGTCATTCACTCAACATCCGTCATTGCGAGCGCAGCGAAGCAATCTCGATGAAGCTTGGGCTCCGCCCGGAATAGCCATCGAGATTGCCGCGTCGCCCTTCGGGCTCCTCGCAATGACGTCATAACGTCAGCTTTTCGAGGGTGACCTTGTCGTTGGTATAGATGCAGATATCGGCGGCGATCGCCATCGCGCGACGCGCCACGGTCTCGGCGTCGAGGCCGTCGACGCCGATCAGCGCGCGTGCCGCGGCGAGCGCGTAGCCGCCGCCCGAGCCGATGCCGATAATGCCGTCTTCCGGCTCCAGCACATCGCCGGTGCCCGACAGGATCAGCGATACGCTCTTGTCGGCGACCGCCATCATCGCCTCGAGGCGGCGCAGATAGCGGTCGGTGCGCCAGTCCTTGGTCAGCTCGACGCAGGCGCGGGTCAACTGCCCCGAATGCTGTTCGAGCTTGGCCTCCAGCCGCTCGAACAGCGCGAACGCGTCGGCGGTCGCGCCGGCAAACCCGGCAATCACCGAGCCGCCGCCGAGCCGGCGCAGCTTGCGCGCGTTGGACTTGACGATGGTCTGCCCCATCGACACCTGGCCATCGCCGGCGATCACCACCTCGCCGCCCTTGCGCAGGCAGAGGATGGTCGTGCCGTGCCAGCTTATGCCGGAGGTCGTTGTGCCGTCGGAGGAATCTGCCATGCGTCACGGAAAGCTGATTTGCGGGCTCGCAACCCCGCGCCGAAGCTCACATGTAATACGGCAGGGCAACGCGTCAAGCGAATCGCGGGAGGGCCGCGCCAGCTGGGCCGAACTTGCCGATAGCAATCCGTTTACAAGTTCGGCCTAGGGTGCGACGGGCGGATCGCGCCGGCGACAAGCCGGTGGCACGCCGGTCGCGGGTTTGTTAAGGATTGTCGGCATGGTGAGAGAGCAGGCGCGGCGACCGGACGCCGGCCGCCGCGCGGCATGGTGTTGGCGATGATCGACGACGACAGCCTGAGCGCGCTTGGCGACAGTCCGAGCGCGTCGGGCGACGAGCTTTGGCCGCAAAAGATCGTCCTCAATGTCGGCTGCGGTTATTCCGCCCGGCCGGGGCTGCACCCGGCATTCCAGAGCGACGAGTGGAAAGAGCTGCGGCTCGACATCGACCCGTCGGTCAACCCCGACATCGTCTGCTCGATGACCGACATGCACCCGGTGGAGTCGAACTCGATCGACGCGATCTGGTCGTCGCACAATATCGAGCATCTGCACCGCCACGAAGTGCCGGTCGCGCTTTCCGAGTTCATGCGCGTGCTGCAGCCGGGCGGGCAGCTGGTGCTGGCCATGCCCGATCTGCAAAAGGTGGCCGAACTGGTCGCGAGCGACGCGCTCGAAGACGAAGCCTACAGCTCGCCGGCCGGGCCGATCACGCCGCTCGACATGATTTTCGGCCACACGCCCTCGCTGGCGCGCGGCAATTATTACATGGCCCACAAGACGGGGTTCACCGCGCGCACCTTGGGGCGGCTGCTGGCCGAGGCCGGCTTTGCCGGCGTCACGGTGCAGCGCGACGGCTTCAATCTATGGGCGCGGGCGTACAAGCCGGCGGCATGAGCACCGCGCGGCCGAGCCAGGCCACCCGGGGGCCGGCCGGGTGAATTGGCTCTTCATCCACCAGAACTTTCCGGCGCAGTTCGTCCATGCCGCGAAACACCTCGCGGACGAGGGGCACAACGTCATCTTCATCACGCAGCAGCGCGAGCGGGAGATGCGCGGCGTGCGCAAGATCGTCTATGCCCCGGCGCGCCGCCCGGCCGGGCTCAACCCCTTCGTGCATGAGTTCAACGGGTCGGTCGAGAACGGCCTGTCGGTGCTGCAGATCTGCGAGCAGCTGAAAAGCGGCGGCTTCACCCCCGACCTCGTCGCCGGCCACAACGGCTGGGGCGAAATCCTCTACGTCAAGGATTGCTGGCCGGAAACGCCGCTGCTCGGCTATTTCGAATTCTTCTATCACCCGCGCAACAGCGACCTCGATTTCGACCCGGAGTTCCAGCCGAACCAGACCGACGCGATGCGCCTGCGCACCCGCAACGCGGTCAACCTGCTGGGCTTGGAGACTGCCGATTGGGGCCAGACGCCAACCGAGTTCCAGCGCAATCTCTATCCCGAGAAATACCGCCGGGCGATCAGCGTCATCCATGAGGGGATCGACACCGCGCTGATTCATCCCGAGCCGAGCACGCGGCTGTGGCTCGCGGGCGGCCTGTCACTGTCGCGTAACGACCTTCTGATTACCTACAGCGCACGCAACCTCGAACCCTATCGCGGGTTTCACATCTTCATGCGGACGCTGCCGAAGCTGCTCGAACGCCACCCGACCGCGCGCGTGCTGATCACCGGCGGCAACGAGGTGAGCTATGGGCGGCGGCCGGCCGGCGCGGCGAGCTGGCGGCAGAAGATGCTCGCCGAACTCGACGGCCGGCTCGATCTCAGCCGCGTCCATTTCCTCGGACGGCTGAACTATCCGCAGTATCTGGCGATGCTGCAGATCTCCACGGCTCACGTTTATTTGACCTATCCGTTCGTGCTGTCGTGGTCGCTGCTCGAGGCGATGGCGGCCGGCTGCGCGATCGTGGCGTCGCGCACGGCGCCGGTCGAAGAAGTCATTCGCGACGGCGAGAACGGCTATCTCGTCGATTTTTTCGACCCCGACGCGCTGATCGAACGGGTCGGCGATATGCTCATCAACCGCGATCGGCAGGAGACTATTCGCGTCGCGGCACGCCAAACGGTCGTCCAACGCTTTGATCTGGCAACGAAATGTCTGCCGGCCTATCTCGCCTTGCTGCGCCGGCTGGTCCGCCGCCAGCGCCGCGGCGCGGCCGCATCGGGAATGGCAGCGCTCCCGTCCGCTTAAGGGAACCGGTTGTTCAGCGCCAACGTATAGAAGGACTTAGGCAAACTTCCAGTTGAACAGATTTCGCAGTCCTTTAACCATGTTACGTCAACATTAACCATGAAAATTGTTTCGAAATGTACTAAATTGTTGCAGAACTTTGCGACAAGATCGCGGAAGCGACGAACCAGACGCAGCGCTGACTTACTCAAGATTTCGGGGCCTACTTTTACTGAGATGACTTTGCCACCCCCCGGGCACGGACGACGCTGGAGTAGGATAGAGGATTTCTTCAGCTTTCGTTGTCATCCAGTATGAATGAGGCAGAGCCGGTAATATGCCAGCAGCAACCACTATCGTCGTTGCCCGTGAGGACTTCTCCATCCCCGGAGGAGACCAGCACGAGAGCACCTCCCCGGAGCCGGTCGCGCACGAAAGCCGCTTTTTCACCCTGTTGCGCGAGAGCAAACCCGACGTGGTGGTGCTGGACCTGCGGCAGGCGAATGGCGATGGCGTTGGGATGATCCTCAAAATCCGCCGGCAATCGAGCGTGCCGATCCTCGTCGTGTGCGGCCAGGACAGCGAGAACGCCCAGGACTACCGCTTCGCCGGCGCCGCCGAATGCATCGCCAGCCCGGTCGACGTGGTCAAGTTCAACGAGGTGCTGCAGCAGATCGTCCGGGTCAACGGCCAGGCCGCGCCGGCGTCGCCGCGCGAAGCCGCATTCGTCGAGTTCTCGGGCGCCACATTCCGGCCGCACCAGAACCTCATCCTCGGCAGCGACGGCAAGACCGTGCATCTGACCACCGCGGAAAGCCTGCTCCTGGCGCATTTCGTTGCCCATCCCTGGGAAATCCAGAACCGCGCCGCGCTTGCCGAGGCGCTCTACGGCAAGCATCGGCCGGCGACCGACCGCGCCATCGACGTCGTCGTCAACCGGCTGCGCACCAAGCTGCGGGTGATTGGCGAAGAGACCGAACATTTGATAAAGACCGAGTTCCGCCGGGGGTATCGTTTTGTCTGCGACACATCGATCGAACGGTAGGCAGGAGCGCGGTATCATAGCGATGAAGTGCGGCGGCGCGGCGCCGGGACCGGCCGGCGAGCGTGCGATCATCGATGCCGACGAAGACCGTGCGTGCGCGCCGGTGGGGGTGCTGTGATGGTTGCCATCGACCGCGGCATTGCCGAACAGCCGCGGGCTGATAACGCCGCCGCGGCCGGGCTGTCGCTGCTCGGCTCGCTCGTCATCGTCGCGCGCCAGCACGGCATCCAGCTGTCGGTGCCGCAGCTGATCCACGATCACCTGATCGAGCCCGGCCAACCCTCGGTCGGGCAGCTTCTCAACATCGCCGCCGACTGCAGCCTGCGCGCCAGCAGCGTGCGTCTGAACTGGCGGCAGGTGCTGCGGCTCGGCAAGGCGCTGCCGGCCATCGTCATCCTGCGCAACGGCCAGGCGATGGTGCTGCGCGACGCGCGCGACGCGCCCGACGTGCCCCGCGTCGTGCTGCAGGACCCCAACGCGCATGAAGACGCGCCGCTGGTGCTCGACGAGGCGCGCTTCGTCGCGGCGTGGACCGGCCAGGTCCTGCTGTTCAAGCGCGACTATCGCCTGCGCGACGAGGACCAGCCGTTCGGTCTATGGCTGATCGCCGCCCAGCTGCTGCGCGACCGGCGGATCGCCCGCGACATCGGCATCGCGGCGTTTCTGCTCAGCTTCCTGGCGCTGGCGCCGATCATGTTCTGGCGGCTGCTGGTCGACCGCGTGCTGTATTACGACAGTCTCGACACGCTGTCGGTGCTATGCCTGACGATGCTGATCCTGATTATCTTCGAGACGATTTTCGGCTATCTGCGCCGCTATATGGTGCTGCACGTCACCCAGCGCACCGATGCCAAGCTGTCGACCTATATTTTCGACAAGGTCATCCGGCTGCCGATCGATTTCTTCGAGCGCAACTCGATCGGCACGATCGCGCACGACATGAGCGAAATCTACCGCGTGCGCAGTTTCCTCACCGGCAGCCTGTTCGGCACCGTGCTCGACGCCTTCGTGCTGGTCGTCTTCCTGCCGATCATGTTCTTCTTCAGCCCGCTGCTGACCTTTTTCGTCCTCGCCTTTGCGGCGATGATCTGCGCCTGGATCGTCATCCGCCTGCCGGAATTGCGGCGCAAGACCTCGCTCGTGTTCAAGGCGGAAAGCGACAAGGGCTCCTACCTCGTCGAGACGCTGCACGGCGTGCGCACGGTCAAGGCGCTGGCGCTCGACGCCAGGCGGCGCGCCGAATGGGACGTCCGGGTCGCCAAGGCGGCGCGCTACCGCTTCGACGAGGGCCGCACCTCGAACATGGTGCAGACCGTCGTCGTCCCGCTCGAGCGGCTGATGACGAGCGGCGTCTTCGCGCTCGCAGTGTACCTGGCGATCAGCACGCACGAGCAGGTCTATGTCGGTGCGCTCTTCGCCTTCATGATGCTGTCGCAGCGCGTCGCCTCGCCGCTGGTCCAGCTGGCGCAGATGATCACCCAGTTCGACGAGGTGCGGCTGGCGGTGGCGATGATCGCGAATCTCGTCAACCAGCCGGCCGAGGAAGGGCACGGCCGCGGCGGCATCCGCACCCCGATCGTCGGCCGGGTCGAGTTTTCCGGTGTCCGCTTCCGCTATACCGGCACCACGACGCCGGCGCTCGACGACGTGACCTTCACGATTCCCGAGGGCTCGGTCTTCGGCATCATGGGGCGCAGCGGCTCGGGCAAGACCACCGTCACCCGGCTGCTCCAGCTGTTCCACGGCAATTACGAGGGGCTCATCAAGGTCGACGGCACCGATCTGCGGCAGTTCGACGTCAACCATCTGCGCAGCAGCTTCGGCGTGGTGTCGCAGGAAAATTTCCTGTTCAGCGGCACGATCCGCGAGACCATCGCCTCCGGCAAGCCGGACGCGACGTTTGACGAGGTGGTGATGGCGGCGCGGCTCGCCGGCGCCGAGGAATTCGTCGAGCGGCTGCCGCGCGGCTACGACACCTATATCTACGAAGGCTCGTCCAACCTCTCCGGCGGCCAGCGCCAGCGGCTGGCGATCGCCCGCGCGCTCATCACCAATCCGCGCATCCTCATCCTCGACGAAGCGACGAGCGCGCTCGACGCCGAGAGCGAGGCGATCGTCAACGCCAACCTGAAGCGCATCGCCGAAGGCCGCACGATGATCGTCGTGTCGCACCGGCTGTCGTCGCTGGTCAGCGCCGATGCGATCCTGGTGCTGGAACGCGGCAAGGTCTACGACATCGGCAATCACTACGAGCTGATCGAGAATTGCGACATCTACAGCAACCTCTGGCACCAGCAGCACCAGCACCTCACGCCCAGGCCCGCGCATGAAGTTATTTCGTTCCGCCCAGCCGGCAAAGCTTGAGACGGACGAGCCGGGCCGCGAGGTCCGGGTCTTCCAGTCCGAGACCGCCGAGATCCTCGAGGGCCCGGAGCCGATCCAGGCGCATATCACGCTGACCGTGCTGGCGGCGATGTTCGTCAGCGTCATCCTGGTCGCGGGGTTCATGCGGGTCGATCGGGTCGTCAGCTCGACCGCCGGCAAGATCGTGACGATCGAGCCGACCGTGGTGCTGGGTGCGCTCGACCCGTCGATCATCAAGACAATCGATGTCGGCGAAGGCCAGCAGGTGCATAAGGGCGAGGTCCTGGCGACGCTCGATCCGACCTTCACCACCGCCGATGTCGGCGCGCTCAAGTCGCAGGTCGCCAACTACACCGCGGAGATCGCGCGCTGCCAGGCCGAACTCGCGCAAAAGCCTTTCGACATGCCGCCGCAGACCGACCCGGTGGCGAACCGGTTCATCTCGGCGCAGCGCGACTACTACCTGCAGCGCAAGGCGCAGTTCGACGCCCAGCTGCGCAGCTATAACGATCAGCTCGCGCAGTACCAGGCGACCATCGCCAAATACCAGACCGACCAGGCGCGCTACGGCGACCGCGCCAAGATCTCGCAGGAGATCGAGCAGATGCGCGCGACGCTCGCGGCCGCACAGGTCGGCAGCAAGCTCAATCTCCTGGCGGCAACCGACCAGAAGCTCGAAATCCAGCGCGCGCTCGAATTCGACCGCAACGCGGTGACCGAGACGCAGCATCAGCTCGATTCCACCAAGTCGATCCGCGACGCCTTTGTCCAGCAATGGTTCGCCCAGGTCAGCCAGGAGCTGGTGGGTGCGCAGGCGAACCGCGACGGCGCCGCAGAGCAGCTCAACAAGGCCACCAAGCACCAGGAGCTGGTGAAGCTCGAAGCGCCGGAAGATGCGATGGTGCTGAAAATCGCCAAGCTGTCGCCACTCTCGGTGCTCAACCCGAGCGACCCGCTGCTCTACCTCGCGCCGCTCAAATCGCCGCTCGAAGCCGAAATCCAGATCGGCGCGCGCGATATCGGCTTCATCCGCGCCGGCGACAACACGACGATCAAGCTCGACGCCTATAATTTCGTCGATCACGGCACGGTCGACGGCACCGTGCGCTCGATCAGCGAAGGCGCCTTCACCACCGACGAGAACGGCTCGCCGGTCGGGGCCTATTATAAAGTGCGCGTCGCGCTGAAGACGATCACGCTGCGCAACGTGCCGGACGGCTTTCGCCTGGTGCCGGGCATCACGCTTACCGGCGACATCCATATCGGGACGCGCTCGCTCTTCACCTACCTGATGGGCGGGGTGATGCGCGGCTTCGACGAAGCCATGCGCGAACCCTGATGTCGGCAGTCGACGACGATAGCGCCGCCGTCCCGCCCGCCGAGGACGGTGACGAAGTCGCGGCTCTCGCACGCCGGCTCCTCGCGCTGCACGCGCGGCACACGATCGTCGTCCACCCGCGGCCGGCGATGGTCGAGACTGCACCGCCACCGCCGGCAAGCGCCGCCGCCCCGGAACTCGTGACGTTCGACGCCGACGCGGCGGAACCGGCGCCGCTGCGCGCCGCACCCTATATCGTCCGCCGGATCAACGCGCTCGATCGCACCCGGCCACGGGACATGCGCGGCTTCCGCACGCCACCGCAAGCGACGCCCCCGAGCCCGCCGCCAGAAGCCGCGAGCGCGTTGCCGGCATCCGCCCGCTCCGCCGCAGCGGAAGCGATCGCCCGCCGCGTCAATGCCCGAGACCGCACCAAGCCGCCCACGATGCGGCAGGATTTGCGCCTGGTGCCGCCGTCCGAGCCGGCATCGCCTCCCGCCGCGCCGGCGCCTATCGAGCCGTTCATCGAAGCGACGTCGCTGCCCGACGAGGCGATGACGCTCGTCTCGTTCCCGCCGGTCATCTACGAGCCCGAGTTGGTCAAGCCGGAGCTGCCGCCGGAGCCGCCTCCGGCATTGCCGGAAGAGGTGGAACCGCCCGCCGCGCTGGTCGAAGTCCCGATCGCGCCAACGGCGCCGCAGATCGAGGCGCCTGTTGCGCTGCCCGCGCTCCCACCGCCGGTCCAGTTCGAAGCGCCCGCTGCGCCTCCGGCACCAGCGCCCGCCAAGCCGCCGCGCCCGCGTCGCGCGCGCGGCGCCGACCGGCCCCGGCCGCCGCAACCCGAGCCGCCGATCCGCGGCGCGCTCGAGGCCTATGAGAACGAGGATTATTCGACCGCCTACGCGTTGTGGTCGAAGGCGGCCGCCGCCGCAAACCGCGAGGCGCAATACCGGCTCGGCCAGCTTTACGCCACCGGCAAGGGCGTCGTCGCCAACGGGCCCGATGCGGTCAAGTGGTACCTGCGGGCCGCCGAGCAGGGCCACGCCGAGGCGCAGTACCAGCTGAGCCGCATCTTCCAGTACGGCCGGATCGACTATGGCCCGTGGGCGATGGGCGAATGGTATCGCGTGGCGTCCACGCTGGATAAGGAACTGGCAGAGCGCAACCGCGAGCTGTTTTTCCCGAACGGCGTGTCGGTTCAGGCGAACGAGGCCGAGGCGATGCGCTGGGCGCTGGCCGCGGCCGAGCAGGGCCTGCCGGCGGCGCAGGCCAATGCGGCGATCTTCTATTCGCGCGGTATCGCTTGCGAGGTCGATTACGAGGCGGCGCGCTACTGGTACGAGATGGCGGCCGAAGGCGGCGAGGCCGAGGGCGAATTCGGCCTCGGCGTGCTCTCCGCCAACGGCTTCGGGGTCGCGACCGACCTGCCGGGTGCTGCCGAACATTACCGCCGAGCGGCGGAAAAGAACCATGACGGTGCGCAGCTCGCGCTGGCGCTGATGTACCTCTCGGGCGTCGGCCTGACGCGCGACCCGGTCGAGGCCGCGAAGTTCTTAGGGCAGGCCGCCGAGCGCGGCAGCGCCCGGGCTCGCTTCAACCTCGGCCTGCTGCACTGGCATGGCGATGGCCTCCCGCAGAACCTCATCGCCGCCGAAAGCTGCTTCCGCCGTGCCGCGCGCGACGGCTACGCGCCGGCGATGATGACGCTGGCGCAGATGTACAGCTCGGGCCAGGGGTCGACCGCCAACCAGTACGAGGCGGTGAACTGGTTCCGCACCGCCGCCGATGCCGGGATCGCCGACGCGCAATTCGCCGTCGGCACGTTCTACGCGCGCGGCGAGGGTGTCGCGAAGCGCCTTGGCGAGGCGGCCAAATGGTTCGAGCGCGCCGCCGAACAGGGGCATGCGCTCGGCCAGTTCAATATCGGCACATTCTATCTCGGCGGCAGCGGCGTCGAGCGCGACCCCGCGCGCGCCGCCGAATGGTTCCGGCGCGCCGCCGAGCAGAACATGACCCGCGCGCAGGTCCGGCTCGGGCAGCTCTATCTGGCGGGCGAGGGCGTCGCGAAGGACGCGGCGGCCGGCGCCGCCTGGCTCACCAAGGCGGTCGAGGCGGACGATCTCGACGGCATGCTGGCGCTCGCCCAGCTCCATTTGCGCGGCGAGGGCGTGGCGCGGGACCTCGGGCGCGCCGAGGCGTTGCTGACCCGCGCCGCCGAGCGCAACCACTACCCGGCGCTGCTGCAGCTCGGTCATCTGCGCGCCCAGCAGGGCCGGCCCGACGAGGCGATGCGCCTCTATCGCACCGCCGCGGAAGCCGGCTATCTCGACGCGCAGCTCTTCCTCGCCAATTTCTATTTGCGCGGCGAAGGCGTGCCGCGCAGCTTCGAGATGGCCTCGGTGTGGTTCCGGCTCGCCGCCGAGCAGGGCCATATCGGCGCGCAGGTCCAGATCGCCGTCATGTACTGCACCGGCCAGGGCGTCGCGGCCGACCTGACGGAAGCGACAAAATGGTATCGCCGCGCCGCCGAACAGGGCGACCGGCTGGCGCAATTCAATCTCTCGGTCATGCTGGCGAAGGGCGACGGCGTCGAGCAGGACGACACACAGGCGCTCGGCTGGTGCCACAAGGCCGCCGAGCAGCAACTGCCCGAAGCGGAAATGATGCTCGGCGACATGCTGTCGAGCGGGCGCGGCATCGAGGCGGATGCCGCCGCGGCACGCGGCTGGTACGAGCGCGCCGCCGCGCATGGCCTCGCCGCGGCGCGCGCCCGGCTGGCGAACCTCCGGTAGCTTCTACCGCCTCACGAAGACCGTATCGCCCTCGATCCTGACCTCGTAGGCCGGCACGTCGGCGGCAGTCGGGCCGTCGATGAACTTGCCGTCGCGAATGTCGAAGGTCGCAAAATGTAGCGGGCATTCGATGACGTGCCCCTCAAGCCGGCCGCGCGACAGCGGCGCGTTGCGGTGGCCGCAAACATCGCGCAGCGCATAGAACCGCCCGTCGACATTCGCCAGCACGATGCGCTCACGGTCCACCGCGGCGAATTTCATCTCGCCGGGCGCGAGATCGCTCGCCTGCGCGACCGCGACAAAGCCTTCGTCCATGCGATTACCCTCACCCTCCCACGGCCGCGCCGTGGGCCCCTCCCTCTCCGTGCGGGAGAGGGGCTTTGCAGCTGCCGCGCCCGTACCCTCGCCCGCTTGCGGGAGAGGGGGTTCCCGGCGAAAGCCGGGAACCGGGTGAGCGTCAGGCCGCCAGGTCGAAGCCGAACATGCTCGCGGCGTTCGACGAGGTGATCTTCCGCAGATGCTCGTCGGGCACGCCCTTGAACATGCGCTGGAGGAATTGCTGCGAGCGCGGGAAGGTCGCCTCGGCATGCGGGTAGTCGCTGCCCCACAGCATGTTCTCGACGCCGATATGGTCGCGTAAAGCGACGCCGAGATCGTCTTCCATGAACTCGACGAACATGTTCTGGCGCCAATAGTCGCTCGGCATCATGCCCTGGCTCGACTTCCAGCCCTTGGTGAAGACCGGCCGCTCGACATAGGTGAAATCCATCTGCTTCAGCCAGTGCGGGATCCACGCCGCCTCGTGCTCGACCGAGCCGATCTTGAGCCCGGGAAACTTGTCGAACACGCCGGCGAACAGCATGGAGCCGAGCGAGTAGCGCACCCAGTAATCGGTCGTCGAGCGGCCGGCGCCGGTCAACTCGGTCACATCCATCGTGAACTCGTTGGCCGGGACGCCGTTGCGCGGCGTGCCGATATGCATCAGGAGCGGATGCTTCAGCTCCTGCGCGGTCGCCCAGAACCTGTCGTAGATCGGGCTCGAATACGGCTTGTCGGCCTGCGGCGCGACCGGGATGAACGAGCCGACCAGCCCCATCTTGGCGACGCGCGCCAATTCGGCGGCGCCGGCGTCCGGGTCGTCGAGGTTGAGCATCGCGATGCCCTTGAGCCGCGCCGGGTTCGCCTTGCAGAAATCGGCGATCCAGTCGTTGTAGGTGCGGCAGATTTCGTTGAGCAGCTCGCTGTCCGGCACACGGTACCAGAAGAGGCCCTGGCTCGGTTGCAGCACCGAGCCCCAGATGCCGTCTTCCTCGTTCTCGGATAGCATCGCGTCGGCGGTGTAGGCGCCCTTGCGGACATCCTCCCACACGCCGAGGAAGTCGATCTGCGACGGGTCCTCGAAGCGCTGCCCGGCCTGCATCACCGCGCCCAATGTACCGACCTGCTGGCCTTCGAGCATCCAGGCATCGTATTCGCGCCCGGCCGGGGTCTTGCGCCGCTCCATATGCGGGGCGCGCTGCCGCAGCTTGGGCGAAAAGCGCCCGGTATACATGTCCGGCGGCTCGACGATGTGGGAGTCCGCCGAAATCAGTTTCCACGACGACGCCATGCTGACCTCCTCTGTGCCGGACGATGCCGG
>DASZLY010000340.1:0-8629 GCA_035552135.1 Allostellaceae bacterium
ACAAGAGATGGAATATGCCGCGATCCGCGAAAATCTCGGCCGCGAGCAGGCGCTGCAGCGCGTCGACGCCGGCAATTCATTCGGCGCCAATATCCCCGAGCACGTCACTGCGGAATTCGTGCGCGAGGAGATCGCCCGCGGCCGCGCGATCATCCCCAACAACATCAACCATCCGGAAACCGAGCCGATGATCATCGGCCGCAATTTCCTGGTGAAGGTCAACGCCAATATCGGCAACTCGATCGTCACCTCGTCGGTTGCCGAGGAAGTCGACAAGCTGGTGTGGGCGACGCGCTGGGGCGCCGACACGGTGATGGACCTCTCCACCGGGCGCAACATCCACACGATCCGCGAATGGATCGTGCGCAATTCGCCGGTGCCGATCGGCACCGTGCCGATCTACCAGGCGCTGGAAAAGGTCGACGGCAAGGCCGAGGAGCTGACCTGGGAGCTGTTCCGCGACACGCTCGTCGAGCAGGCCGAGCAGGGGGTCGATTATTTCACGATCCATGCCGGCGTGCGGCTCGCCTATATCCCGATGACCGCCAGCCGCGTCACCGGCATCGTCTCGCGCGGCGGCTCGATCCTGGCGAAATGGTGCCTCGCGCACCACAAGGAGAACTTCCTCTACACGCATTTCCGCGAGATCAACGAGATCATGCGGGCCTATGACGTGTCGTACTCGCTGGGCGACGGGCTGCGCCCCGGCTGCAATGCCGACGCCAACGACCGCGCCCAGTTCGCCGAGCTGGAGACGCTGGGCGAATTGACCAAGATCGCCTGGGAGGACGACGTCCAGGTGATGATCGAGGGCCCCGGCCACGTGCCGATGCACAAGATCAAGATCAACATGGACAAGCAGCTCGAGGAATGCGGCGAGGCGCCGTTCTATACGCTCGGGCCTTTGGTGACCGACATCGCGCCGGGCTACGACCACATCACCAGCGGCATCGGCGCGGCGATGATCGGCTGGTTCGGCACGGCGCTGCTCTGCTACGTGACGCCGAAAGAGCATCTCGGGCTGCCCGACCGCGACGACGTCAAGACCGGGGTCATCACCTACAAGATCGCCGCGCACGCCGCCGATCTTGCCAAGGGCCACCCGGCGGCCCGGCTGCGCGACGACGCGCTGTCGCGCGCCCGGTTCGAGTTCCGCTGGCGCGACCAGTTCAATCTCGGGCTCGACCCCGAGACGGCGGAGAAATTCCACGACCAGACCCTGCCGGCCGACGGCGCGAAACTGGCGCATTTCTGCTCGATGTGCGGCCCGAAATTCTGCTCGATGGAGATCACCCAGCAGATCCGCGACTACGCCGCCTCGGGCATGGCCGAGAAGTCGGAGGAGTTCTTGAAGCAGGGTGGCGCGATCTACACGGACGAGGCGGGCCTTCCGCGCGAAGCCGCGGATTAGAGATGCTGCATTAGCGACGTGCGTCCTTCGAGGCCTTGCTGCGCAAGGCACCTTGAGGATGAGGAAGGCTTTTGGATGGCAGCAGGAAAAGCCCTCATCCTGCGGAGCGCTCGCAGAGCGCGTCTCGAAGGACGCCGGAAGCTCGTCAAACATTTCCAATGACAGCTTCCAACGAACCCACCACCGCCGATCTTGAGGCACGCCGTGCCGCGCGGCGCTATCCCGAGCGGCCGATCGTCGCGGTGCTGGCGGTGGTGCTGCGTCCGATGGGGGAAGAAACGCGGGCGCTGATCGTCCAGCGCGCGCAGCAGCCCAATGCCGGGCGCTGGGGGTTTCCCGGCGGCGTGCTCGAACTCGGCGAGACGGTTGCCGAGGGGGCCATGCGCGAGCTGGAGGAGGAGACCGGAATCGTCGCCGAGGCGGCGGGCTGGCTCGATATCCACGACGCGATCAGCCGGGACGACGATGGCCGCGTGCAGTTTCACTACACGCTGATCGCGGTGCGCGGCGTGTGGCGATCGGGCGACGGCGTCGCCGGCGACGACGCCGCCGATTGCGCCTGGGCGAGCCGCGCCGACATCGCCGCCGGCAAATACCCGACCTTTCCAACCCTCCTGCCGCTCTTCGACCTGGCGCTCGCCGCGCGATCCTCGGCCGAACCGTGACGCTGCGGCCTTGGGCTCCGCGGCGCATGCGCTATGCTGCGCGCGCCACCAGCCAGGGGAACAGGGCGCAATGGGTCAACTCATCACGATGTTCGTCACGATTTTCGCCGCCGAACTCGGCGACAAGACCCAGATCGCCACGATGCTGTTCGCCGCCGAGCGCAAGGACGCGGTGCTGGGGGTGTTTTTGGCGTCGGCCGGCGCGCTGGTGCTCGGTGCCGCCATCTCGGTGCTCATCGGCGCCTATGGCGGGCGCTGGCTCGAACAGGTGCCGCTCAAGCTGGTCGCCGGGATCGGCTTTATCGTGATCGGGCTGTGGAGCCTGTTTCAGTACTACCAGGGCGAATGAGCTGGACGCCGACCGACCCCCGAGGTCCTTTTACCCCCGGGACCGGCGCCGCTGTCAGCACCCCTCGCCAATGCCCCTAATAGGGAAATTCGCGACGCCGGCGATGGGCTTCAGCGGCCTGCCGCCAGCGTATTTGCGCGTCGATCGCCATCGCCGGCCGACGCATGCGCAGCTCCGGCACGGTGCGGCGCAGCAGCGCGAGGCTGGCTGCGTCGCCGCGCAGCAGCGCCACGCGGCCAAACGAAGCGGCCGCATCGGGCCGCAGCAGCAGCGCCGCCGCAGCAAGATCGGCAGCGACGAACAGGACGAGCATGACGCTCGCCTGTCCCGCCGGCATCATCAGCAACAGCGCAATCGCCGCTACCAGATACGCGCTACGTAAACCAAAGCGCAAAGTTGGTTCCTCCCCAGCCTTAACGGCCAGCAGGCGAACCGTAGCTAAAATGCCGGACAAATACGGGTTAATTGATAGTTAAAGCGGCCACCAGGTTGGTTAACGCAGCGACAGCGGTGCCCGCGTTCGATCGACGCCTCGGATCGTGGGGAGCGGGCCAATCTAGAAATGCAGTTCATACTCCATCTGCCAGCGAAAGGTGCGGCGCGGCGCCGCCGGGGTCAGCCCGAAGAGGACGCCGCCGTTCCACTTGAGCGTTCCGGGGCCGATCGCGTGGATTTCGCCGAAGAGTTGCGGGCCGATGCGGTGATCCTGCTGGCTGACCGGCAGCGCCCCGGCGATCGGCCCGACCGAGCCGTAAGCCTGGAAACCCGGTTCGATCGCCGTGCCGAGCGCGATCCGCGTCTCCCAGGCATAGAGGAAATTGACGTGGCCGTCGGAATGCGTGCCGAGATCCTTTTCGACGAACAGGTTCACGGTGTTGATCGTATGAAACATCTCCTTGCGCAGCGTCGGGCCGAATGTGGTCTCGTTCGGGCTGCCGCTTAGTAGTGCCTGGCCGTATTCCCAGAAGAAGCCGGCATCGAGCCAATATTGTCCCGGCTCGCTAAAGACGAACTGGTTCTCCGAGGTCAGCTGGTCGAATTTGAGATGGTTGCCGGGGCCGGGCTCCCGGTTGGTTTCGAATTCGAGCTCGGTGTGCCACCAATTGTTGATCCCGTAGCCGAGCTCGTGGACAAAGCTCTGCTCGTTATTGGTGAACGGATTGCCGCTATTGCCGTAGGAGCCGACCTCCTCGAGCTCGAACTCGCCGGTCTCGGCATCGGGCAGATGCACCTTGAAGTCGGCGAATGCGGTTGCGGCCCCGCAGGTGGCGATTGCCGATGTCAAGGCAATCCGACCTAAGGTTGAGGTGACGAACACGTGAATGCGATGCATTCGCAGCAACCTTCCAAAAAAAATTTTGCTATTCGGCGGGGCTGACGGCCGGGCGCGCCGGCGGCTTCTCGCCCGCCTTCTCGCCGGTACCCACGAGGCGCATCAACCCGCCGATCACCAGCAGGGTCGTGACATAGAAGACGAGCTGGATGCCGGCCGGCTGCGCGGTATAGCCGATCAGCGTGTGCAGGATGCGGCCGGCGAGGCTGGTGTCGCTCAAGAGGAACGAGGTGTCCCACAAATTGTAGCCGAGCGCCGGCAGCAGATCGGCCTGCATCAGGAAGGCGGCGCCTTGCGACGCCAGCCCCGCCGCGAGCAGCAGCACCAGCCAGCTCGTCACGGTGAACAGCAGCCGCATCGGAATGCTGACCAGTCCCCAATAAATCGCGGTTCCCGCGGCGACCCCAAGCGCCAAACCGATGCCCCCCCCGGTCACCATCGCCCACGGCCCGCCCTGACCGGCGAGCGCAATGCCGTAAAGAAAGAGCACGATCTCCGAGCCCTCGCGTAGCACCGCCAGCGCGACCGCGAAGGCCAGCGCCCAGAGCGGCCGGGCGCCGGAACGCACGTCGTTGCCGAGTTGCACCGCGCTGGCGGCGAGTTCGCGCCCGTGGCGGCTCATCCAGATATTGTGCCAGCCGAGCATGCCGACCGCGGCAAAGAGGATGGCGGCGTCGAACAGCTCCTGCCCCATCCCTTCCGCCGCGGCGGCGATCGTCGCGGCGAAGAGCGCGACGCCGCAGGCGCCCAGCACGCCGGCGGCAATCCCGCCCGACACCCATAGCCCGCGACGGAATGCCCCCCGGCTCGCCGCCATGACGATGCCGACGATCAGCGCGGCTTCGAGCACCTCGCGAAAGACGATGATGGCGGTCGGCAGCATCGGGCCAGTCCTGCTTTCCCTGCCTATTTCGCGATCAGATGGCCGCGGGTCGCATTGTGGAAATCGTCGAAGAACTCGTAGCTGCCCGGATCGAGCGGCCCGACATAGACGGTGATCGTGCCGCCCGGGCTGACGATCTTCTCGCGGTGCAGGCTGCTGCTTTCGAACTCCGCGTTCTCCTGCTGCGCGTTGGTAACCAGCAGCTTGACCTTGACCCCGGCCGGCACCGGCACGTCGGCCGGGGCGAACTGGTGATCCTTGAGGGTGATCGTGACCGCCGGGTCGTCGGCGAAAGCCGGCGCCGCGACGGCGACAATCAAGACGGTGGCGAGAACGAGACGGTGCATCCCGGCTGACTCAGCAAGTGATAATCGTTCTCAAACCTAAGCCGAGATAGGAATGACTCGCAAGCGCAAATTGCCGCAGGGCTGGGCTGCGTTCGGGCTCGGGGCGATCACGATCCCGTGGCGCGCCCGCATGGCGGGTCAGGCGGCGCGCGCGTCCTCGAGGATCATCGCGGCGCATTTCTCGCCGATCATGATCGATGGCGCGTTGGTGTTGCCGCCGGGGACTTGCGGCATGATCGAGGCGTCGGCGACGCGCAGATGCGCGATGCCGTGCACCCGCAGGCGCGGGTCGACGACCGAGTCGATCTCGTGCCCCATGCGGCAAGTGCCGACCGGGTGCAGGTTGGAGACGCCGCGCAGGCGGATTTCCGCGCGCATCTCGTCGTCGCTCTGGCAGCCGAGGCCAGGAATCACCTCCTCGACGACAAATGGCTTCAGCGCCGCCTGCTCGACGATCTTGCGCGCGAAGCGGGTGCCGTAGATCAGCGCCTGGAAATCGTATTCGCTGGCGAGGAAGTTGAAGCGGATCGCCGGCGCGGCGAGCGGGTCGGCGCTCTTGATACGCACCGTGCCGCGCCCTTCGGGCCGCAGATGCACCGGCGACAAGGTGAAGGCCGAGAACGGATGCGGCTTGATCCCGGTGCGCAGCCGCTCGAAGGCGCTCCAGCCGAACATGTTGATCTGCAGGTCGGGCTGTTCGAGGCGCGGGTCGCTCTTGACGAAGGCGCCGGCATAGATGCCCGCGTTAGCCAGCTGGCCCGAGCGGGTGAAGACATATTGCACGCCTTGGGTCAGCTTGCGGAACGGGCTGGCGGCGAGGTCGTTGAGCGTCACCTTCTGCGAGCAGCGCCACACGAGATAGGTGTTGAAATGGTCGTGCAAATGCTTGCCGACGCCGTCCACCTCGCGCACCACGGGCACGCCGAATTCCCGCAGCAGCTCGCCCGGGCCGACCCCGGACAGCTGCAATAATTGCGGCGAGCCGTAGACGCCGCCCGAGACGACGATCTCGCCCTTGGCATAGGCGGTCTCCGTGCCGCTCGGCGTCTGGTACTCGACGCCGATCGCCTTCTGCCCGTCGAACAGGATGCGGGTGGCGTGCGACTGGGTGGAGACCGTCAGGTTGGCGCGGCCCTTCGCCGGGCCGAGATAGGCGCGCGCCGATGACCAGCGCCGGCGGTTGGTCGTCGTCGTCTGGTAATAGCCGACGCCTTCCTGGGTGGCGCCGTTGAAGTCGTCATTGGCCGGGACGCCGGCTTCGACCGCCGCCCGAACCATCGCATCGCCCAGCGCGCAGCGCACCGGGTTCGACACGTGCAGCGGCCCGCCCTTGCCGTGGAATTCGCTTTCGCCCCGCTCCTGGTCTTCGGCCTTTCTGAAGAACGGCAGCACGTCGTCATAGCCCCAGCCTTCGCAGCCCTTCTGGCGCCAGCCGTCGTAATCGGTCGGCGTGCCGCGCATGTAGACCATGCCGTTGATCGAGCTGGTGCCGCCCAGCACCTTGCCGCGCGGCTGGTAGAGGGTGCGGCCGTTCAATTCCTTTTCCGGCTCGCTGTCGAACATCCAGTTCACCCGCGGGTCGGTATAGGTCTTGGTATAGCCGAGCGGCACATGGATCCAGGGGTTGGTGTCCTTGGTCCCGGCTTCGAGCAGCAACACGCGGTACTTGCCGCTCTCCGACAGCCGCCCGGCCACCGCGCACCCCGCCGACCCGGCGCCGGTGACGATGAAGTCATAGGTGATGCTGTTGTCGGGCATGGCCGTGTCCCCTGTCTGCTTCGGGGACGATAGCGAAAGCGCGGCGTCTCGGAAAAGGGCGGCGCTGCAATGCCGCCTTGCGTTCTTCGAGACGCGCCTGGCGGCGCTCCTCAGGGTGACGTGGTTGGGAATGGCATCCTCTGACCTCCCTCATCCTGAGGTGCTTCGCGAAGCGAAGCCTCGAAGGACGCAATAAGTGTCAGCTATCCCCCATCCGGAGCGCCGCGATGAAGGCGGATTGCGGGATGTCGACCTGGCCGAACTGGCGCATCCGCTTTTTGCCCTCTTTCTGCTTTTCGAGGAGCTTGCGTTTGCGGCTCACATCGCCGCCGTAGCATTTGGCGAGCACGTCCTTGCGCAGCGCCTTGACGGTTTCCCGGGCAATGACGCGGCCGCCGATCGCGGCCTGGATCGCGATCTGGAACAGCTGCCGCGGGATGAGGTCCTTCAGCCGCTCGCACAGCGCGCGGCCGCGCCGCTCGGCCTGGCTGCGGTGGACGATGAGGGCGAGCGCGTCGACCGGCTCCTGGTTGACCAGGATGTTGAGCAGCACCAGGTCGCTCTCGGCATAGCCGTCGAGCTGGTAGTCGAAGCTGGCATAGCCGCGGCTCACCGATTTCAGCCGGTCGTAAAAGTCGAAGACGACCTCGTTCAGCGGCAGCCGGTACACCACCATCGCCCGGTTGCCGGCATAGGTCAGGTCGAGCTGGGCGCCCCGCCGTTCCTCGCACAACGCGAGGATCTGGCCGAGATAATCGTCCGGCACCATCACCGTCGCCTTGATCCACGGCTCCTCGATATGATCGATGCGCACGGGGTCGGGCATGTCGGCGGGGTTGTGCAGCACCAGCACGCGGCCATTGGTCTGATGCACGCGGTAGACGACCGAGGGGGCCGTTGTAATAAGATCGAGGTCGAATTCGCGGCTGAGCCGCTCCTGAATTATTTCAAGATGCAACAGCCCGAGAAAGCCGCAGCGGAAGCCGAAGCCCAGCGCGGCGGATGTTTCCGGCTCGTACTCGAAGCTGCCGTCGTTGAGGCGCAGTCTCGCGAGGCTCTCGCGCAGCTTTTCGTAATCGGCGGAATCGACCGGGAAGAGGCCGCAAAACACCACCGGCTGCAGCGGCTCGAAGCCGGGCAGCGGCGCGGCGGCGGGCTTGCGGTCGTCGGTGATGGTGTCGCCGACCCGGCAATCGGCGACGGTCTTGATCCCGGCGGTGATAAAGCCGATCTCACCCGGGCCCAATGACGGCACCGCGACGCCCTTCGGGGTGAAGACGCCGACGCGCTCGACCTGGTGCGCCGCGCCCGTTGCCATCAGCCGCACCTTCTGGCCGGCGACGAGGCTGCCGTCCTTGACCCGCACCAGGATGACGACGCCGAGATAGGGATCGTACCAACTGTCGACCAGCAGCGCCTTCAAGGGCGCCGCGGCATCGCCCGCGGGCGGCGGCAGGCGCGTCACCAGCGCCTCCAGCACGCCTTCGATGTTGAGCCCGGTCTTGGCCGAGATCAGCACCGCATCGCTGGCGTCGAGCCCGATCACGTCCTCGATCTGCTCCTTGACCCGGTCGGGCTCGGCGGCCGGCAGGTCGATCTTGTTGAGCACCGGCACGATCTCGTGCCCTGCCGCGACCGCCTGGTAGACATTGGCGAGGGTCTGCGCCTCGACCCCCTGGCTCGCGTCGACGACGAGCAGCGAGCCCTCGCACGCGGCGAGCGAGCGGCTGACCTCATAAGCGAAATCGACATGGCCCGGCGTGTCCATCAGGTTGAGGACATAGTCCTTGCCGTCCTTGGCGCGATAGTCGAGACGCACCGCCTGCGCCTTGATGGTGATGCCGCGCTCGCGCTCCAATTCCATCGTGTCGAGCACCTGCTCG
>DASZLY010000341.1:0-8790 GCA_035552135.1 Allostellaceae bacterium
CCTCAACGAGGCCCTGTTCACCGCCCGCGACCTGCCGTCCGAGCATCCCGAGGTCATCGCCGGCCGCCGCTTCCGCAGCGCCAACCAGTGGCCCGCCGGCATGCCGGAGCTGCGCGCCGCCATCGTCGCCTATTGCGACGCGCTGGAGCATCTGGTGAAGCGGCTGGTGCGGCTCTACGCCCGCGCTCTCGACCTGCCGGCCGAATATTTCGACGCGCCGTTCAGCGAGTTTCAGTACAAGCTGCGCGCCACGCATTACCCGTCGCAGCCCGACGCGCCCGACGACGAGTTCGGCATCGCCCCGCACACCGACACCAGCTTCCTGACGCTGCTTGCTCCGAACGACGTGCCCGGCCTCGCCTTCCGCACCCCAAAAGGCGAGTGGATCGACGTGCCGACGGTGCCCGACGCCTTCGTCGTCAACGGCGGCCAGCTCTTGCTGCGCTGGACCAACGACCGTTTCCTCGCGACCCCGCATCGCGCGGTCAACCGCACCGGCGGCGAGCGTTACGCGCTCGCCTTCTTTGCCGACGCGGCGATCGACTGGCCGGTCGCCGCGGTGCCGACCTGCGTCGGTCCCGAGAACCCGCCCAGATACGAGACGACCTATTACACCGACTATATGGTCCGCTATCAGGCGCGCACCTATAACGTCTTCGGCCCCGATGCCAAAGACGCCGCGGAATGACCGGGTAAAGCGGTATTCCCTCAATTTCTAGGCCGTCTTTTGTCCCGCAAGACCGGGAATTTATCACCGTTCCCCGGCGAAAGCCGGGGCCCATTTGTCTGCCGTCTCGGGCCCGAAAGGCGGATCCCGGCATTCGCCGGGGAGCGGAAGGAATGACCCTGTTTTCGTCCGCAGGGCCGCGCAATTTCGCGCGATGCAACGCCGCCCGTCGTGTGACGAATTGTGTCGAACCCGCGGAGAACGTTGCACTTCCGATTACAATTTTTCACCAAAATAGCCGCTTCCATACATGTTGCGATTACAGTTGATGCTTAAGGTCCCGCCCCATGACGCGGCGCGAAGTCGCGACCAGGAGGAGGGGTGTGGTGTCCGATTTTCATCTGTTGCTCGAAGAACAAATCCCGCAGCTGATGCGCTATGCGTCGGCCTTGACACGCGACGCCGACGAGGCGGCCGAGCTGGTCGAGGACACGGTGCACGAGGCGCTCGCCGACGAGCGGCATTGCCGCAGCAGCGGCGATATTCGCGTTCGCCTACTGACCATCCTCCACGATCTGCATGGCAACCCGTTCCGACAGCCGGGCGGCCCGTTCAGCCCGCCCCAGCGCGACCCGCGCGCCAACCTCACTTTGTCGCAGCTCGACCGCGCCCTCGGCCGCATCCCCGAGGAGCAGCGCGCCGTGATCCTGCTGATCGGCCTCGAAGGCATGTCCTATGACGATACCGCCGCGATCCTGCGCATCCCGCTCGGCACGATGCGCTCGCGCCTCGCGCGCGGCCGCGCCAATCTGCGCGAGCTGATGGGCGTCGCCAAAAAGGCGCGCGCCGCCCGCGGTGCGGACGCCGCCCACGCGGCCTGACGCAGCGCGCGCATCGACGCCGCTAAAATCGCCATAATCATCGCCGATAGTCGCCTCTGTTCGCCATACGGCGAACGGGGGCGACCGCTGTGATCCTGATAAATCGCGCAAATATCAGGGATAACAGGCAGTCGCGCGCCACGCGCCATGCGCTGGGTGCAGGGCCGCTTGATCGATGTGCCGCGGCGTTGCCGCGTCTCGATTTTCGGCGCATGCTTCGCGGCTGGAACGAAAGAAGGAACTCCGCGATGGCCGCCCAGCCGCAATCGACGCTCAGCAATTCCGGCAAGCCCCAGGCGTTGTACGAAAAGCTGGAAGAGCGGATTTTGCAGCGCGACCAGAAGGGTGCGAGCGACGTCTATTACGACCTCGTGCGGGCCGGCCGGCCGCTGAACGAGATCGTCGCCGAGGGCGTGCGCATCCACGCGCCCTACACGCACGTGCCCTATCACGAGCGGATCGACGACGGTTACGTCAACTTCGTCAACAACGACCATTGTCTCCTATCGGCGCGCGCTGCGGTGCAGCTGTCGAAGCTGGTGCCGGAGGACTGCGCCGCGCTACCCTACGCGCAGACCGTCTGGTACATCCCGACCGGCCTCGACATCTGGAACCAGAAGATCTTGAAGGCGCCCGGCCACTACGCGCGCGCGCCCGGCTGGTCGATGCCGCCGGGCCCGCCGCCGATGCCGGAAGTCGTCTGGGCCGACCAGGACCCCGAGCGGCTCGACGGCCCGCTGCAGGAGCGGCTCGACCACTGGATGACGCTCGTCCACCGCGGCCAGGTGCTCGACGCCTACCGCGTGTTCCTCGGCCTCGTGGAGAATCCGTCCGAGCGCAAGGCGGCGCTGGCGCAGCTGGTCCATGCCGGCCTCATCGACGTGCAGGACCGCGCACTGTTCAACCGCTCCTATACGACCGGGCACAAGGCGTTCCGCGCCCGCGCCACGGTCGATCTCGGCAATTTCCTCGGTTGGGACGACGCGCATAATGTGGTCTATGCCGGCGCGCTCGACGTCGCGGTCGGCCCGCGCTGGTACTCGACCTACGAGATGGCGTGCAACGCGGTGCAGATCATGCTCGAAGGCGCGACGATCTCGGCCATCCCCTACGCCGGCGTGAGCCAGGCCGAGCTCGACATTCTCGCCAACAACAAGGACCCGCTTTCCGAGGACGAGCAGAACGCGTTCGAGAAATCGGTGATCCGCGACGCCGAGCCGGGCTATCTCGAAGTGCTGTCGAACCTCCTCAAGGCCGGCAAAAGCCCACGCCGCATCCTCGATGCGCTGCAGGTCGCCTCGGCCCAGGTCATCCTCGAAACCCGCGGCGTCAACAATTTCTCGCTGCCGCAGCACTGCTTCGAATACCTCAACACGATGGCCTGGTACTTCGACAACTTCCAGCACAAGCAGCAGGTCAAGCTGATCTACACCGCGACCGCCTATCTCAACCGCGCGGCGTGGCACCAGAAGGGCATCAACGACGCCGAACCCAACCAGCCGAAGGCGCCGGCCGGCGCATCGAAGCTGTCGCGCGACGAGATCCTCGACCGCGTCGACCAGGCGGTGCTGGCGCTCGACGGCAAGGCGAGCGTCGATTGGACCCAGGCCTATCTCGAGAACCACAGCGATCGCGGCCCGCTGGTGCGGCACCTCGCGCTCCTCGCGGCGCGCATGGGCAACGACCCGCACAATCAGGAAATCGGCCAGGTCACGCTTGAGGATTGGGCCAGGAACCAGGCGCACAACCGCGACCGGCTGCTGCTCGCCAACGCGCACCACACCGCGGCGCACCGCAAATACGGCAACCCGCTCGACTGCGCCAACCGCTTCGGCACCGCGCTCGGCATCGCCCGGCTGCAGTAGCGGCAGCGCGTCCCAAAGGTGTCGTACCGGCGAAAGCCGGTACCCGTCCGTTCGCGGCACGAGCAGCCGAAGAGTGGATCCCGGCTTCCGCCGGGACGACAGCATGAGCGCGGTTAGTTACGGACGATTGGCTGCGGTCTTGTGCGCCATGGCAGTGCTCGGCTCACGCGCGCACGCCGACGACCTCTCGGCGCTCTACAGCGCCAGTTGGGCCGGTCTGCCGGCGGCCGAAATCCGCCTCGTCCTGCACGAGGGCGACGGCTCCTACCGCAACGAAATGAGCATCGGCAGCGAGGGCCTGTCGCGGCTGGTGACGCATTTTCGCGGCGTCGCGGTTTCGCAAGGCCGCATTCTCGCCAACGGATCACTCGCGCCGGCGAGTTACGAGTCGAACTACGATTTGCGAAAGCGCAAGGACCGCAAACTGCGCATGGAGTTCGTCGCCCGCAACGGCGCGACGCTCGCCGAGCGCGGCGCCGGCGACACCAGCCGCAAGCCGGCACTCGCCGAAAAGTTCCGCCGCGACGTAATCGACCCGCTGAGCGTGCTGACGCTGATCCGCACCAACGTGCGGCGCGGCGAGACGCAGTTCACCATCCCGGTCTATGACGGCGCGCGGCGTTTCAATGCCGAAATTCGCGTGCTGCCGCGCGATTCCGCCAACCCGGGCATTCACCTCGCGCTGATGCTGCGCGCGATCGCCGGCTTCAAGGGCGAGAGCAGCGACGACGAAGACCCCGACGATGCGCCGCGCCCGGTATCGCTGACGCTGTCCGATGACGGCCGCTTCGTGCCGCTGTCGATGAGCGTGAAGATCTGGTTCCTCCCGCTCACCGCGACGCTGACGCGGGTTTGCGCCGCTGGCGACCCATGCGACTGGTGATCAGTGCCAGTAATGCGCCCCGCCGCTTTCATGCGCAAAGGGCTGCCCGTCATAGAGCGAGGCACTGTAGACCGCGGTCGCGGCCTGCGGATGGTAGGGCGCCGGCACCAGTGCCGGAACATCGGCGAGCATCGCGAGCGTCCGCGACTGCGCCGACGCCGGCGGCAGAGTCGCCAGGCCGAGGCCAAGCAGAGCAAAGGTGCCGAAGCCAAGGCGCGCCAGCCACCGGCGTCTCGTCAGCGCAGACATCTCAAATCTCCGTTTTTGAATCGCGTGGCCGCTTTCGGCCGCTGAAACAAAAACAGAATCCCGCCGCATTAATTCCCTGTAACCCGCAATATCGCGCGGATGGTCAGGGCGAATGCTCGGTGGTCGGGTCGATCATCTTGCGCACCTCGGTGATCTTGGTCGCGGGGAAGCCGCTGATCTCGGCGTGCTTTTTGATGATCGCCTCGTCCTTGGCGAGGTACACGCAAAACGTCTTATCGGCGGCGACGTAGCTCTCGACCCACTGGATGTCGGGCCCGAGGTCACGCAACACGCCGTTCGACTTGGCGGCGGCGCCGCGCAGTTGCTCGCGCTCCAGTGAGCCTGCGCCGGGAATGTCGCGCTCGATGATGAATTTGCGTAAGGCCATCCTGCATCTCCTCGATTGAAGGGGCGCGGGCGCTTAGCCTAACCCTCGGGCGGCCGCAAATCACCAACTCTTGACCGGCAAGCCTTGACCGCCGCCGGACAACCGGATCAGGTTTCGCCAACCAGCGAGGATCATCCATGGCCGAACCGCCCGCCTATGCCCGCGCCCGCCCGGGCACCCAGCCCCCCTATCTCTATCCCGACTACGCGAGCACGGTGAAACGCTCGCCGACCCGGCCGCTCATCCATTTCGAGCATACGCTGTCGGAGATCACCGGTCCGAGCTTCGCTTCGGACTGGGCCGGCCCCGCCGCGACCGACCTCACCAAACAGCACAAGGGCGAGCCGCTCGGCGAGCGGATCATCGTCACCGGCCGCATTCTCGACGAAGACGGAAGGCCGATCCCCAAGACGCTGGTCGAGTTGTGGCAGTGCAACGCCGCCGGCCGCTACCACCACCCGGTCGACCAGCACGACGCGCCGCTCGACCCCAACTTCACCGGGGCCGGCCAGGCGGTGACCGACGATGACGGCTGCTATCGCTTCGTGACGATCAAGCCCGGCGCCTATCCGTGGCGCAACGCGCCCAATGCCTGGCGCCCGGCGCATCTGCATTTCGGCGTCTATGGCGGCGGGTTCGTCACCCGCCTCATCACCCAGATGTATTTCCCCGGCGACCCGCTGTTGCAGTACGACCCGATCTACCGGAGCACCGCCGACGAAGCGGCGCGGCTGAGGCTCATCGCCGATTACGACCCGGATTTGAGCGAGCCTGAATGGGCGCTCGGCTACTCGTTCGACATGGTGGTGCGCGGCCGCGAGGCAACGCCGTTCGAGGCCGACAATGGCCGCTAAGCTCGTCGTCACGCCCGGCCAGACCGTCGGGCCGTTTTTCGCGCTCGGGCTCGACCGCCCGGAGTGGGCCGACATGACCCGCGGCAGCCCCGCAGGCGAGCGCATTGTCATCCAGGGCGAGGTGCGCGACGGCGACGGCGCGCCGGTGCCTGATGCGGTGATCGAGTTCTGGCAGGCCAATGCCGCCGGCCGCTACAACAGCCCGGAAGACACGCAGACGGAGAAGAAGCTCGACGCCGACTTCATCGGCTTCGGGCGCGCCGCGACCGACGCCCAGGGGCGCTTCAAGGTCACCACCGTCAAGCCCGGCCCGGTGCCGGGGCGCGGCAACGCGCTGCAGGCGCCGCACATCAACGTGGCATTCTTCGCCCGCGGCCTGTTGAAGCAGCTCTTCACCCGCATCTACTTCCCCGACTCGCCGGAGAATGCGAGCGACCCGCTGCTCTCCAGCATCGAGGACGACAGCGTGCGGCGCACGCTGATCGCCCGCCGCGGCGAGGGCGGCGCCTATCGCTTCGACTTCATCCTGCAGGGCAAGGACGAGACTGCGTTTCTCGATCTTTGAGGCGGGCGAGACGCCCGCGTTCCTAGCGCCCGAGCGACTGCCCGCCATCGACCACGATGGTCTGGCCGGTGACCCAGCCGGCGAGCGGCGACACCAGGAACAGCGCGACCCGCGCCACCTCGTCGGGGTGGCCGAGGCGGCCGAATGGGATGCCGCGCAGGATCGAATTGTAGAGCTGCGGGTTGTCGGTCTTGCGCTTTTCCCAGCTGCCGCCCGGAAACTCGATTGAGCCGGGCGCGATGCAATTGACCCGGATGCGCTGCGGCGCCAGTGCGGCGGCGCGGTTGCGGGTGTACTGGATGACCGCCGCCTTGGCGACGCCATAGGGCGTCGTCCGCACCGACGGGTGGAACGCGGAAGTCGATGAAATGTTGAGGATTGCGCCGCTATCCGACTTATCGAGAAACGGCGTCGCCGCCCGGGTCGCCCTGACCGTCGCCATGAGGTCGACGGCGAGGCTCTTTTCCCAGCCGGCTTCGTCGTCGCTGCTGCCAAACCCGGAGGCATTGTTGACGAGAATGTCGATGCCGCCCAGCGCCTCGGCCGCCGCGGCGATATAGCCGGCGACCGCTTCGCCGTCGGCGAGGTCGCAAATCGCCGCGTGCGCGGTGACGCCGTGTCCGGCGATCTCCGCCCGCGCCGCCTCCAGCGCCTCGGCGCCGCGCGCGCAGATCGAGACATGCGCGCCCGCCGCGGCAAAGGCGAGCGCCGTCGCGCGGCCGATGCCGCGGCTGCCGCCGGTGACGATGGCGCGCTTGCCACCGAGATCGATGTTCATCGTGATGCTCCTTCAAGGGTTCCGGGGCGAATCATGCCGCCCGATGTTGCCGGGGTCGCCTGCCGCTTGCCAGCGGCAAAGCCGCCGCGTCACGGCTATTCCCAGCGAAAAAGAACGCTCCAGTTGCGTTGAGGGGAGCATCGAGTAAGATTCTGCATATCAAGGACATTGGGGTGACAGATTGTTGGGGCCTGGCATGGATCATGGCCGGGGTGAAACGCGGGCAGCCCCGCGGGGTCGCGGCGGGCGCCCATCGCGCCAGCAATCGGCACAGCTTGGCGACCGCATCCTCGACGTCGCGGAAAAGCTGTTCCTCGGCCATGGCTTCGGCGCCACCAGCATCGAGGCCGTGGCGAAGCATGCCGGCATCTCGAAACGCACCTTCTACCACCGGTTTCCCGGCAAGGAGCCGCTGTTCGAGGCAGTGGTCCGGCGGCTGATCGAGCGCTGGCTGCCGCCGTTCGACACGACGCTCCTGGCGCCGCCCGATCTCGCCGACGCGCTGCTCCGCACCGCCGAGCAGATGCTGCGCATCGCGTTGACGCCCGAGGCGCTGGCACTGCACAGGCTGGTGATCCACGAGGCGCAGCGTTTCCCCGGCCTCGCCCGGATCATGTACGACATCGGCGCGTCGAGCGGGATCGAGCGCATCGCCACCCATCTCGAACCGCGCATTAAAAGCGGCGAGCTGCGGCAGATCGAGCCGCGCTACGCCGCCGAGCAGTTCATCCTCTCGGTCGTCACCGGCCCGCAGCGCCGGGCGCTGGGGCTCGGCCCACCGTTGAGCCAGGCCGAGATATCGGCCCATGCCGGCAATGTCGTCGCGCTGTTTCTCGACGGCATCCGGGCGCGGTAGAGGTTTCGCGATGATCAAGAGCATCTCGCTGCTGACGCGGCAGCCCGAGTTGACGCACGAGCAGTTCGTCCGCCACTGGGTCGAGATCCACGCGCCGCTGGCGCATGCGGTGCCGGGCATGCGCCGCTATGTGCAGAACCACATCCAGGAGACCCGCACCCGGGCCGACATTCCCGAGACCGCGGTCGAAATCGACGGCATCGCCGAGACCTGGTTCGACGATGCCGAGGCGATGGCCCGCGCCACCGCCTCGCCCGAGGCGAAGCGGCTGCACGATGACGGCGCGCTGTTCATCGGCCGCATCAAGAGCTTCACGATCGAGGAAAAGTTCATCATCGGCGGCTATTAGGCTGGCACCCTGCGCTACGGCTTGACGATGTCGACCATCTTGCCGTTGAGGTCGTAGACGACGCGCCCGCCGCGCCTGCCTTCCTCGGCACGGACTTCGATCAGCACACGGTCATTGCGCGGCATCATCAGCTTCTGCTTCGAGATCGTGATCCGGTCGATTTTGGCGCTGGCCATGCCAAGGCGGGCCAGCGTGTCCAGCTGCATTTCCGCCCAGCGGCTCGCCGGCGCCGATGCGGCCGTGAGGTCGAAAAACCAGTCCGGCCCGAAGGTCGGCCAATCGAGCGGCGGCATGATGCTCTTGGCCAGCGCCTCGCCGTAATACTCGAAGACGATCTGCGCGTTCGGGTCCTTCGGGTCCTTGACGGTGGCGAGCAGCCGGTCATGGTCAAAGCGCAGCTCGACGATCGCGGCATGCTCGCCGAGTCCGCTTCTCAGCGCTTCGAACGCGGCGGT
>DASZLY010000342.1:0-2933 GCA_035552135.1 Allostellaceae bacterium
CACATGCTGGTGTTCCACCCGCGCGACGCCGCGCCCGCGGCGCTGCAGGCCCTCATCGATGCCGGCTGGTCGACCGCCGACATCGTGACGCTGTCGCAGCTCGCCGCGTTTCTCTCCTTCCAGATCCGCGTCGTCGCCGGGTTGCGCGTCCTTGCCGACGCCGTCTGACACGGAGGTTCCTCAAATGCCCGATTCGGTCCTCGAACCGCCGCCGCATACGGTGCCCGCCGTCTTCACCCGGGCGCTGCTCGATTGGCTGCCCTGGCTCGAACCGCTCGCGGTCGAGATGCTGACGGAGCAGCACATGGCGGCGTTGGTCGACACCGCGCGCGCCAAATCGGCGTATTTTCGCCTGCTGGCACGCGACCCCGACGCGCTCAAGGCGCGCACGCTGACCGACAAGGACATCTTCTACAATCCCGATGCCGGCCTGCCGCGGGCGGAGCGCGAGCTCGCCGCCGCGGCGACCTCGCGCTTCAACGGCTGCATCTACTGCGCCTCGGTGCATTCGCGCTTCTCGGCGACCTACTCGAAGCGCGAGGCCGACGTGCAACGCCTGCTCGACGAGGGCGTCGGCGCCGATCTCGGCGAACGCTGGAACGCCATCGTCGCCGCCGCGGTCGCGCTGAGCGCAACGCCGATCGCCTTCGGCGCCGAGCATGTCGAGCGGCTGCGCCGCGCCGGGCTCGACGATCTCGCGATCGCCGACGTGGTCCAGGCGGCTGCGTTCTTCAACTGGGCGAACCGGCTGATGCTATCGCTCGGCGAGCCCACCACGGCAGAGGGCTGACAGGCGACCGCAACCAGCAGACAGAGTACGATTAACGCCGAGGCCCTGCATTTACAGAGAAGAACTCGTCATCTAAGATTGTTCTCCTGGCAAAGTATTTGCCGGCACTGGGGGTTTGAGTGCTGCGCTGCCGCCAAACCGCGGGATTCGGAACGCCGGTAACGGCATCGTCGGTATCGTATGTTTCCCGCATCGTGCGATTAGGCTGCGTTGCCGCGGCGCTAACCGCCGGCATGGCCGGCGCGGCTTTCGCGCAGCAGCAGGTCGCGCCGAGCCGGGTGACGCCGGAGAGCTTGCGGCCGGCGCCGGCCGCGGCGCCGACGATCGAGCTGCCGAGCGCGGCGCCGGAGGCGGTGCCGGCCGCCGCCGCGAACCTGTCCGTCACGGTCGGGCAGTTCGCGGTCGCGGGCACGTTTCCCGGGTTCGAGGACGAGACGGCGGGGCTGCTCGATCCGCTGCGCGGCCAGCGGCTGACCGTGGCGCAGATTTTCGCGACTGCCGCCCAGCTCGAACAGGCCTACGCGGCGGCAGGCTATGTGCTGGCTCGCGTCGTCGTCGCGCAGCAGAAGCTCATCGATGGCGGCACGGTGCGGCTGGTGGTGGTCGACGGGGTCGTCGAGCGGGTCGACGTCAATGCGGTGCCGGAGCGGCTGCGCGATGTCGTCGCGGCGCGGATGGCGGCGATCGTCGGCGAGCCGCACGTGACGCTGGCCGAGATCGAGCGGCGCCTGCTCTTGGTGAGCGACCTGCCCGGGCTGCAGCTGCGCAGCACGCTGGCGGCGGGGGCGACGCCGGGCGGCACGCTGCTGGTGGTCGAGGCGACGCAGAACTACGTCACCGGCTCGGTCGGCATCAGCGACCGGCTGCCGCGCTCGCTCGGCACCTGGACGCTCGACACCAACCTGGCGATCAACGACGCGCTGGGCTTTGGCGAGCAGGCCTACATGTCGTACTCGTCGAACCCCGATTTCGGCGACGCGCGGCTGCGGGTGCGCGGCGGCGGCATCGTGCTGCCGATCGGCCCGGACGGGTTCACGCTCAATCCCGAATACACCGAATCGATCGCCCGGCCGGTGCCGGCGCTGGGGACGCCGAACACGCAGGGCGATTTCCGGCGCTTTGCGCTGCATGCCGGCTATCCGCTGATCCGCTCACGCGCGCAGACGTTGAGCCTGCAGGTCACCGGCGAGTGGGACGACGAGAAGCTCAACGCGACCGATTTCGGCACGCTGCTCTACCACGACGCATACGGCGCGGCGCGGTTTGGCGCGCATGATGCGATCGAGCTGCCGTGGGGCGCGACGGCGGCGCTCGACGGCACGTTTTCGCACGGCATCGCCGGGCGCGGCGGCTCGGTGGCGGTGCCGCTGTCGCAGCTCGGGTCGAGCCCGGTGTTCAACAAGCTGAGCGGGCTCGTCGGCCTGCGCCAGCCGCTCCCCGCGGCGTTCGAGCTCGACGTCACCGGGCGCGGCCAGACCAGCTTCGGCAGCCCGCTGATGCTGGCCGAGCAGTTCTCGTTGGACGGGCCGGACGCGCTGTCGAGCTTTGCCGCGGGCACCTTCAGCGTCGACCAGGGCCTGTCGCTGCGCGGCGAGCTGGCCCGGCCGGTGCTGCTGTCGTTCGCGGGCGTGCCGCCGCTGACGCTGGTGCCCTATGTGTTCGGCGCCTACGGCTACGGCCAGATCGTCACCCCGACCGCAGTGCAGCAGGCGATCATCAATGCCGGCTCGGCGGGGATCGGGCTGCGCAGCGCCGCCGGCGCGGCGGTCGCCGGGCTGCCGCTCGGCAGCACGCTGGCAGTCGAATTCGGGCGGCAGTTCTCGGACGTGCCCGGGTTGCGCAACGGCTACCGCGCCAATCTTGCCGTGTCATTCACCTTCTGACCCCGGAAGCGCAAGAGATGGTCCCCCACCGGCTCCGCCCCCATCTTTCCCTGGGCACCGCCATTCTGCTGGCGCTTCCGGCGCCGGTGCGGGCGCAGAACACGCTGCCGACCGGGGGGCATGTCGTCGCCGGCAGCGCGGCGATCGGCGCGCCCGCCGGCAACACGCTGACGATCAACCAGAATTCGGGCCGCGCCGTGGTCAACTGGAACACTTTCTCGGTCGGCCAGCCGAATACGGTTCAGTTCAACCAGCCTGGG
>DASZLY010000343.1:0-1676 GCA_035552135.1 Allostellaceae bacterium
GAGGACTACGACGTCTTCGACGGCGATCTTGATGTCGGGCGCATCTACCTGGTCCATGCCGCGGATCTCCGACCATGAGCCAGGCGGGCGGCGGAGATCGAGGCGCGGCGCAATGGCGTTGCATGTCGCTCCGGAGTAGAATTGTTGCAAACCAGAACAATCCGGGAGGAAGAAGCCATGCCTCAGGACGCAACCGTCACCGCAGGCACACCCATTGCGCTGACCGATCAAGCACTATCGCGCCGTACGCTGCTGGCCGCGAGCGCCGGGCTCATCGGCACCGCCGCCATGGCGTCGGGCGGAGCACGCGCGCAAGCGCCGGCTGCGGCGCCCGTCCGGCCGGCGTCGCAGTGGCCGGTGCGGGCCGACTGGCTCGCCAAGCGCACGGAAGAGATCCTCGAGCCCGGCCTGCCGATCGTCGATCCGCACCATCACCTGTGGGAGCGACCGGGTTACCGGTACCTCTTTCCCGATCTGCTCGCCGACGTGGGCAGCGGCCACAATATCCACGCGACTATGTTCGAGCAGGCCGGCTCGATGTACCGCGCGGATGGGCCGGAAGAGCTCAAATCGCTGGGCGAGACCGAATTCGTCTGCGGCGTTGCGGCGATGAGCGCCTCGGGCAAATACGGGCCGACGCGCTGCGTCGCCGGGGTCGTCGGTTACGTCGATTTGCGCCTCGGTTCCCGCGCCAAGGGCCTGCTGGAGCGCCACATCGCCGTCTCCGACGGCCGCATCCGCGGCATCCGCAATGGCTCGACCTGGAGCGACGATCCGACCCTCAAAGTCTTCGGCGGGGCCGCGCCGCAGGGGCTGCTTCTGGACAAGAGCTTTCGCGAAGGCTTTGCTGCGCTCACCGCGCTCGGCCTGACCTTCGATGCCTGGCTGTTCCAGACCCAGCTCAGCGAGGTCGTCGATCTGGCGCGCGCCTTCCCGCAGGCTGCGATCGTGCTCAATCATGTGGGCGGGCCGGTCGCGATCGGCCCCTATGCCGGCAAGCGGGACGAGGCCTTCGCGGTGTGGCGCGCCCGCATCCAGGAGATCGCGAGCTTCCCCAACACCTATGTCAAGCTCGGCGGCCTCGGCATGAAGATGATCGGCTTCGATTTCGTCGAGAAGCCCGAGCCGCCGTCCTCGCAGGACCTGGCGAAGGCCTGGCGGCCCTATATCGAGACCTGCATCGCGGCCTTCGGCCCGCAGCGCGCGATGTTCGAAAGCAATTTCCCGGTCGACAAGGGCTCCTGCAGCTATCAGGTGCTGTGGAACGCGTTCAAGCGCATCGCCGGCGGATATTCCGCCGACGAGAAGACCGCGCTGTTCAGCGGCGCCGCCAAGAAGGCGTATGGGCTCGATGTGTAAGCGGGGCGCGCGCGCAAGTCTCCTTGTCCTGTCGTGCTGGCTGGGATTTGCGGCCGCATCGCCCGCGCGCGCGGATGAGGGCTTCGTCGAGCTGCCGAATGTGAGGCTTTGGGTGACCGACAGCGGCGGAACCGGCGATTCGATCGTCCTCCTGCACGCCAATACCGGAACAGCGGAGAATTGGCAGAAGCAGGCTCCGGCGCTGGTGCAGGCCGGCTATCGGGTCATCGCATTCGACCGGCCGGGCTGGGGAAAGAGCGCGGTCCGCGAGGGACAAAAACCGATCAGCGTCGCCGAAGACCTGGACAATCTCGCCG
>DASZLY010000344.1:0-5247 GCA_035552135.1 Allostellaceae bacterium
GCGGTGATGAACCAGGGGCTCGGCGGCAACCGCGTCCTGCACGATGTGCGCGGCGACAGTGGCCTCCGGCGCTTCGACCGCGACGTCGTCGCGCAACCCGGCGTCACCCATTGCATCATCATGCTCGGCACCAACGACCTGCGGAATCGCGGCGCCGACCCGGCGCAGGAGGCCACCGCGCCGCAGATGATCGCCGGCTTGAGGCAGCTCGCGCTGCGCGGCCGCTCGGCGGGCATCGCGATGATCGGCGGCACGCTGACGCCCTTCTGGAACGAGACCTTCCTCCCCGGCGCATGGAACTCGCGCCGCGAGGCGGTGCGCGAGACGGTCAATGCCTGGCTGCGCGAGGGCACCGCGTTCGACGCGCTCGTCGATTTCGACGCGGCGCTGCGCGATCCCGAAAACAAGCTGCGGATGCTGCCGAAATACGACTGCGGCGACCACCTCCACCCGAGCGATCTCGGCTACCGCACGATGGGCGATGCAATTCCCCTCGCGCTGTTCGATTAGGCCGTGATTCCTGCGAATTTCTTTGTCGGCGTCTAGACGCCGGGGCGGAGCCTTTGCCACCCCGATTGCTACAATCGCCAAAAATCGTGTCGATGCGCGCTGCCACCTGACCCCCGCGCGTGCGGCCTCAGCCGCGAATAGACACGAAGTATGACGGCCGGGCCGGTGCTCGCTGGCTGGGAAGCCGCGCTCAGTTCTCGGTGTGGGCGGGCCCGGTCGCCGTCATGTGAAGTCCCAAATACTTGCAAAAATCATGTATGCGGTCGACCGACCCGGCAAAGTCTCCCGACGTGACAATCCGGTATGTACGCACGCAGGCCGCGTTGACTGCGCTATTGGCGAATGTCATCCCGATGTGCTGGCCCATGGGTAGGGGATTGGACAGCCAGTTGCGGCTCCAGGAACCATCCCCACGCTGGGTGTAAAATCCGACGATCGGCGTCCGAATGTCGTTGTACAGAGTGAAATCGCCAGCCTGAGCGATCGGACATAACGCAGTTAGTGCTGCATATAAAATAATGGTCAACCCAAGGAATATCTTGCTCATTTTATAATGCGGCATACGGAACGCCTCCCCTTTATTGACCTCTGAGAGACCCCTGCGTCGTCTATCATTGCCCGGATTTTGCTGATTTATGGTTAATGCTTTCGACGAAGGAAGGTCGGGGACCGGCCTTTCGCAGCCGGAACGCAGGGTCATGTCGTCAGTCGCCTACCCGCTTCTCGCAGCAGCCGCGCCATGCGCTCGGCCCAGCGGTGCTGCCCGGCGGCATCGGCGATCAGATCCTGGCGGATTTCGATCTCGACATGGTCGATGCCGCGGCCTTCGCCGTGCACCGGCACCGTGTAGTCGCTGGTGTCGGTGATCGCATAGGGCTCGTTGGCGCCGACCGCCAGGTCGCCTCCGCCACGCAGCAGGTCGAGCATGATCCGCGACAGCGTCGTCTCGTGGTGATAGAGCACGCCCACCTCGACCCGGCGCGCGACCGCCTTGAACACCGGTGTGAAGCTGTGCATCGCCACCAGCACGCTGCGACGTCCGGCCGCCTGGCGCGCGTCGAGCAGCTGGCGGATCGCCGCATGGTACGGGTCGAAGATTTCCTGCCGCCGCCACGCGCGGTCGGCGTCGGACAGACCCGCATTGCCGGGGATCGCGGTAAGCTCGCTCAGCGCCGCGATCGAGGTCGGGTGGTCCGGCGCGCGGTTGCAGTCGATGACGAGGCGCGAATAGGCCTGGAGGATCGCCGTCGCGTCGATCAGCGCGGCGAGGCGCTCGGTCACTGCCGCGATGCCGATATCCCAGATGATATGCCGCCCGCGTTCGTGCTCGTCGAGCCCGAGATCGCCGAGCGCGCGCGGGATCAGCCGCCCGGCATGGTCGGCCGCGAGCACGAAATCCGACGCCCCCGCCGGCCGCAGGAGGCGCACGGGATGCGGTTCGTCGGGAGCAAGCAGCGATCCTGACATGCCGCCATCTTAGCGGCAGCCCGCGCGGCGCAGCTGCAATAAATCACCACGAAGACACAGAGGGCACAGAGACGACCGCGCGATCGCATTCCTCTGCGTCCTCCGTGTCTTTGTGGTTAAAATCATGGCGCTACGCGCCGTAAGGAACGCGCCCGGATGGTGCGGCGGCTCAGTACACTTCCGCGTATTTCGCGCAGATTTCCGCCGGGGTCAGGCCCTCGACCGCCTTCAGCTCGGCCCGCTTGAGGCGCATATAGGCCTCGAACAGCTCGTCGCCGAACCAGTCGCGCGCCGCTTTGCTCGCGGCCAGCAGATCGAGCGCCTCGGGCAGCGAGCGCGGCAGGGGCTGGGCGCCCGAGGCGAGCCGCTCGGCATCGCTCATCGTCCAGAAATCGGCTTCGGTGAATTGCGGCAGCGTAAGGCGGCGGCGCAGCCCGTCGAGCCCCGCCCAGATCACCGCGCCCAGCGCCAGATAGGGGCAGGCGCTGGCGTCGGCGACGCGGTATTCGACGTTGAAGTTGCGGTTCGCCGGCTGGTCGAAGATCGGGCAGATGCGCAAGGCGGCCCCGCGATCCTGCAACGCGATATTGCCCCAGGTCGGCGCCCAGCGATTGGGCTGCAGCCGGTAGTACGAAGCGGCCGACGGCGCGGTGATGGCGCAGAGCAGCGGCAAATGTTCGAGAATCCCGGCGCAGAAATGCTCGCCCGCCGCGCCCATCCGCCACGGCCGCTCGGGGTCGAACATCACCGGCTGGTCGGCCCGGTCGCGCAGGCTGAAATGGATGTGGGTGCCGTTGCCGATGCCGTCGGGGTCGAGCATCGGGGCAAAGATCGCGCGCTGGCCGAGGCGATGCGCCACGGCGCGCGCCATCTCGCGCGCGACGATTGCATCGTCGGCGGCGCGGATGCCGGTTGCCGGGCCGATCGTCATCTCGTATTGCCGCGGCCCGTATTCGGGCAGGAAGCTGTCGGGCTCGAGCCCGGCGGCGCGCACCGCCGCCATCATGTGCTCGGCGAAGCCGCCCTGGCGCCGCCAGGCGTCGAGCGCGTAGGTCGCGCCAGCGCGATGCTCGACACCGGTATAGGTGAATTCCTGCTCGAACGCGGCAACGAGGGTCAGCTCGGCCTCGCTGTCGAGCGCGGCCAGCGCGCGGCGCAGGAAATGCCGCGGACAGCACGGCCAGAACTGCCCCGACAGCATCTGGATGTCGCCGAGATAAAACCGCTCGGCGTCACCGTCGTCGAACGCGACTTCGACATAGGTCGCCGGGTCGGGCACCAGCATCAAATCGCCGGCGGTGCCGTAGGGCGTGTCGTAGATCGGTCCGAACGCCGACATCATGATGTTGCTCGGCGCCAGCCCGACGCCCTGGCGCAGCCGCTGCGACAGCGCGGCCTCGGGGAACCCCTTGCCGCGGACGATCCCGGCCAGGTCGCAAGTGCCGACAAAGATCAGCCGTTCGCGTTCCACAATCGGGCCTTCGCTACTTGTCAAGACATCGGGATTAGAACGCGGGAGCGTTAAAATTTACACGTCATTCCCGGACGACCCGCCAGGATCGAGTCCGGAATGACGGCTTTTCTTTGGTGATTGCTTAAACTTCAACCGTCTCGCGCGGCAAATCGACCCGAAACCCGCCCGATTGCCGGCGCCACAGCGCGGCGTAGGCGCCGCCGCGCGCCAGCAGCTGCTCGTGCGTGCCTTGCTCGATGATCCGCCCGCGGTCGAGCACGACCAGCCGGTCCATGCGGCAGATCGTCGACAGACGATGGGCGATCGCGACCACCGTGCGGCCTTCCATCAGCGCATCGAGCTGCTCCTGGATCGCCGCCTCGACCTCGCTGTCGAGCGCCGAGGTCGCCTCGTCGAGCACCAGGATCGGCGCATCCTTGAGGATGACGCGGGCGAGCGCGATGCGCTGGCGCTGCCCGCCCGACAGCTTGACCCCGCGCTCGCCGACATGCGCGTCGAACCCCTTGCGGCCGTGCCAGTCTTCGAGCCCGTCGATGAATTCGGTGGCGTGCGCGCGACGCGCGGCGTCGGCGATCTCGGCCTCGCTCGCCTCGGGCCTGCCGTAGCAGATGTTCTCGCGGATCGAGCGGTGCAGCAGCGAGGTATCCTGCGTCACCATGCCGATCTGGGCGCGCAGGCTCTCCTGCGTCAGCCCGGCAACGTCGCGGCCGTCGAGCAGGATGCGGCCCTCTTCCGGCCGGTAGAAGCCGAGGAGCAGGTTCACCAGCGTCGATTTTCCGGCGCCGGAGCGGCCGACGAGGCCGATCCGCTCGCCCGGGCCGACATCGAGCTCGAGCCCGCGCAGCACGCCGCCGCGCCGCCTGCGGCGGCCATAGTCGAAATGCACGTTCTCGAAGCGCACCGCGCCGAGCGCGCGTGGCGCCTCGGCCGCGTCGGGCGCATCGGGCGTCTCGCGCTCCCGGGCGATCGAGCGCATGCCGTCCTGCACCTGGCCGATATCGTCGAAGATGTTGGCGATCTGCTGTGCCACCCAGCCGGCGATGTTGCCGATCTGCCAGGCCATCGGGATCGCCATCGCGACGACGCCGACCTCGACATGCCCGGTGGTCCATAGCCAGATCGCGAGGCCGCCGGTACCGACGAGCAGGCTCGCATTCATCAGGATCAGCGAGATGCCCCAGGCCGAGGTCATGCGCTGCGCCCGGCGATAGGCGAGCGTGTGCTCGTCGACCGCGTCGCGGACGAACTGGTCTTCGTCCCGCGCCCGGGCGAAAAGCTTGACGGTGAGGATGTTGGTGTAGCTGTCGACCACCCGCCCGGTCACCTCGGAGCGCATCTCGGACATGCGGCGCGACCGCTCACGCATGCGCGGCAGGAAGGCGCGCAGCACCACCACATAGGTCGCGAACCACGCCACCACCGGCAGCGACAGCCGCCAGTCGGCGCGGCCCAGCAGCACGGCGGCGCTGGTGCCATAGACGCAGATGTACCAGACCGCGTTGATGCTCATCGTCACGCTTTCGCGCATCGCCGGCCCGGTCTGCATGACGCGCGAGGCGATCCGCCCGGCGAAATCGTTCTGGAAAAACACCCAGCCTTGGCGCACCACGTGCCAGTGGTTCTGCCAGCGCACCATGTTGGTGAGACCGGGGATGAGCGCCTGGTTGGTGACGAGCGCCTGCATCAGATTGGCCGCCGGGCGCAGCACCAGCAGCAATGCCGCCATGCCGGCGAGCTGCCAGCCCGCCGCGCGCCACAGCGTCTCGGGTTGCTGCGACGACACCAGCGTCACGATG
>DASZLY010000345.1:0-5730 GCA_035552135.1 Allostellaceae bacterium
TAAGTCGAGAATTTGTAGCCGCGGCGGTACTCGAACTTATCGACCGCCTTCATCAGCCCGATATTGCCTTCCTGGATCAGGTCGAGGAATTGCAGGCCGCGATTGGTGTATTTCTTGGCGATCGAGATGACGAGCCGCAGATTGGCCTCGACCATCTCCTTCTTGGCCCGGCCGGCCTCGCGCTCGCCGCGCTGCACGGTCTGCACGACGCGGCGGAACTCGCTGGTCGGCAGCTTCGATTCGGCGGCGACCTTGGCGATCGCGGCGCGGTGCTTGGCGATGTCGTCGCGGTAGCGCTCGACAAAGCGGTCCCAGCCGCGGCCGGTCTGCTGTCCCGCGCGCTCGAGCCAATCGGCCGACAATTCGTCGCCGATGTAGAATTGCAGGAATTCGGGGCGCTTGACCCCCGACGTCTCGGCGAGACGCAGCAGCCGGCCTTCCTCGCCGACGAGGCGGCGATTGAGGTCGTAAAGCTGCTCGACGAGATGCTCGATGCGGGTGTTGTTGAAGCGGATATTGCGCAGCAGCTCGACCGCCTCGTCCTTGTGCTTGTCGTAGCGGCGGTCGGTAGCGCGCGGCAGCGCGACGCCCTTGACCACCGCGGCGACGCGCTGATCCTGCAGCTTATTGAGCTTTTTGTGGATCTCGGCGAGCTCGTCGAAGCTCGCGACGACGCTCGGGCGCAGCTGCGCCTCCATCGTCGCCAGCGAGATCGAGCTTTCCTCGCCCTCGCCGTCTTCGCCGTCGGCCTCGCCGCCCTCGGCCGCGGGTTCCTCGACCTCGGCCTCAGCTTCGGTCTCAGCCTCCTCGTCCTCATCCTCGGCGCCGGGGCCGCCCGCCGGCGGCACCAGCATCACCACCGTCGGATCGGCGGGATCGATCGCGGCGCTGGCATAGGTCGCGTCGAGATCGATGATGTCGCGCAGCAGCATCTTTCCTTCGTTGAGCGCGTCGCGCCACAGCATCAGCGCCCTGATCGTCAGCGGGCTTTCGCAGATGCCGCCGATCATCATCTCGCGGCCGGCCTCGATGCGCTTGGCGATGGCGATCTCGCCCTCGCGCGACAACAGCTCGACCGAGCCCATCTCGCGCAGATACATGCGGACGGGATCGTCGGTGCGGCCGACATCGTCGTCATCGAGATTGCCGCGCGCCTCGGCCTCGCCGTCCTCGCCATCGGCCGCGGCAGGCTCTTCGACGTCCTCGTTCTCGACGACGTTGATGCCGAGCTCGGAGAGCATCGTCATCGTGTCTTCGATCTGCTCCGAGGATACCTGCTCGGTCGGCAACGCGGCGTTCAATTCGTCATAGGTCAGGTAGCCGCGCTCCTTGCCGCGCGCCACCATCTTCTTGATCGCGACGGCAATCTGGTCGAGCAACGGCGTCTCGGCCGCCTCTTCCCGGGTCTCCGCCGCGTCCGCCACGCTTGCCACTTTGCTCGCCATTCCGTCGTCCCTGGACAATAAGTTGATCCCGGCCGCGACCGGAACATACACCGACGATCGTTTCGCAGGGCTTATCGCGACGAGGCGCCTTCCGCCAGCCCGGGCGGGAACTCGTCTTCCGAGAAACCCTCTTGCGCCTCCCGTCCCTTCAGCGCCTGAAGCCGCTCCCAGGCTTCGGGCGACCAATCTCGCGCGAGCGCGTCGGCCGCGTCGGCCAACTCGCTCCGGTCGCCCCATGGACCGCCGGCGCGGACCATTCGCGTCACATGCGCCCAGCTCACCCGTACGGAGGCGGCATCGGACACGCGCGGAAGGAAGCCGGCGTGATCGGTCAAAGCTACCGACACCGCGTCCACGGTCATGGCGAACCCGTTCTGTCCTAGGTGTATCCTAAGTCCTTCGGCGTCAAGCCCCGGAAACAGCACCTCGGCCTCTAAAATCGCGCGGCGCAGCCGGTCGAGCTCGGGTTCGGGGAAATCGAGCGCGGCGATGTCCTCATGCGCCTCGGCGACGAGGAAGGGATGCTCCAACAGCATGCCGACGATGATCTCGCGCTGGCGCCGCCCCGGCGCGGGCGGCGGCGGCGGCGCATCGAGCTGCGGCGCGCCGGGCGAGAAGGCCGGGCCGCGCGGCAAACGGCGAGCATTTCCCTGGCCGTTTCCCCAGGCATTTCTCGCGCCATTTCGGGCATTTCCCGCGGCTTGCGGCCGGCCGAAGGCGAACAGCCGGTCGCGCAGAAAGCGGCGGTATTCCGCCTGGACGATGCGGTCGGCGATGAGACCGGCATGCGCCATCAGGCGATGCTCGAGATCGGCCCGGCGTTCGGGGGTGGTGACCGGCTTCGCCGCGAGCTCCGACTGCCACAGCACCTCGGCAAGCGGCCGCGCCACGCGCAGCAGCTCGGCAAAGGC
The DNA here is from genome assembly GCA_035552135.1 of Allostellaceae bacterium. Lineage (GTDB taxonomy): Bacteria > Pseudomonadota > Alphaproteobacteria > ATCC43930 > CGMCC-115725 > DATARH01. Next base: position 2,357 of record DASZLY010000345.1, read on the forward strand.
CGGCGCGCCGGCGTTGCGGATCAGCGAGTCGGGGTCCTCGCCCGAGGGCAGCGTCACGAAACGCAGCGAATGGCCCGGCCTCAACAGCGGCAGCGCACGGTGCAGCGCGCGCAACGCGGCGCGCTGGCCGGCGGCATCGCCGTCGAAGCACAGCACCGGCTCGGGCGCGAGGCGCCACAACTCGCCGAGATGCGCCTCGGTGAGGGCGGTGCCGAGGGGCGCCACCGCGGTCGCGAACCCCGCGCGGTGCAGCGCGATGACGTCCATATAGCCTTCGGTGACGATGGCGCCCGCGCCACCGGCCTCGGCTTCCTTGGCCGCATTGACCCGCGCCGCCGAGAGGCCGTAGAGCACGCGGCCCTTCTCGAACAGCGGGTGCTCGGGCGAGTTGAGATATTTCGGCTGCGCATCACCAAGCGCCCGGCCGCCAAAGGCGATCACCCGCCCGGCGCGGTCGCCGATCGGGAAGATCACCCGCTCGCGGAAATAATCGTACGGCTCGCCGCCATAATCGGAGGCGTGCAGCAGCCCGGCTTCCAGCAAGAGCGGCAACGGGAACTCCGGCATCAGCGCGCGGCGCAGCGCGTTGCGGTCCTCGCCCGCCCAGCCGAGCCGGAAGCGGCGCATCGTCTCCTCGTCGAGCCCGCGCCCGGCGAGATACTCGCGCCCGGCGCGTCCGGCCGGCGACCACAGCCGCTCCTCATAGAAATTCGCCGCGGCGGCGAGCGCTTCCAGCAGCGTCTTCTGGCGCTGCGCCTTCTCGCGCTCCTGCGGCGTCTGCTGCGGCACCTGGATGCCGGCGATCGCCGCCAGGCGCTCGATCGCCTCGATAAAGTCGAGGCTCTCCGAGCGCATCACAAAGCCGATCGCGTCGCCATGCGCGCCGCAGCCGAAGCAGTGGAAGAAGCCCTTGTCCTCGACGACGTAGAAGGACGGCGTCTTCTCGTTGTGGAACGGGCAGAGCCCGCCATGCTCGCGGCCCTTGCGGGTGAGACGCACGCGCTTGCCGACAAGGTCGGCGAGCGAGACGCGCGACCTGAGTTCGTCGAGGAAGCCGGGCGGGAAGGCCATCCGTTATTTCCCCGCGCCCGCTTGCGGGAGAGGGAGGAGCCCATCGCAACGCGATGGGATGGTGAGGGTTTTCGGGCGTCGGCCACCCTCACCCATCTCGCGCCTGACGGCGCGATCCACCCTCTCCCGCAAGCGGGAGAGGGGCTCGATCGGAGCGCTCTCAGCCACCCCGTTTCCTATCCCAGCAGCCGCTTGACGATCGCGCCGGCTTTCGCCATGTCGAGCACGCCCGCATGGCGCTCGCGCAGGGCGCCCATCACCTTGCCCATGTCCTTGATCCCGGCGGCACCCGATTCGGCGATCGCCGCCTTTGCCGCCGCCTCGATCGCCGCCTCGTCCATTTGCCGCGGCAGAAACGATTCGATGACCGCGATCTCCTCGCTTTCCTGCTGCGCCAGCTCGGGGCGGTTGCCCTTTTGGTACAGCTCGATCGATTCGCGGCGCTGCTTGATCATGCCCTGCAGCATGCGCTGGATCTCGGGCTCGGCGATTCCCGCGGTGTTGCCGTCGCCGCGCGCGGCGATGTCGCGGTCCTTCAGCTGCGCGATGATGAGCCGCACCGTCGACAGGGTGCGCGTCTCCTTCGCGCGCAGCGCATTTTTCATTCGTTCGGTAAAGGCCTCGCGCAACATGTCTTTACGCTCCTGCGCCCGCGGCTCCGCGAGCCTAGCGTGTTGCGGGCCGCTTTCCAGCACTTTTGGCGCGTTCGGCTAAGCCCTTGAAACTCCCAAATCTTCGCTTTCTACCCGGTTGACAAACAAGAGCTTGTGTCTATGTTCCCCAAAATTGGGCGCCGAGGGCTTGGCGAACGGCCCCAAATTCCGGCAGGATTTGTTTTTGATGACCGACCCGAACGCGGCCGCCCAAACGCCGCGACCGCCCGACTGCAACGCGGCCCTGGTGCTGGCGGACGGGACGGTTTTCTGGGGCCAGGGCATCGGCGCGGCGGGCCGGGCGGTCGGCGAAGTGTGCTTCAATACCGCGCTCACCGGCTACCAGGAAATCCTCACCGACCCGAGCTATGCCGGGCAGATCATCACTTTCACCTTCCCGCATATCGGCAATGTCGGCACCAATGCCGAGGACATCGAGACGGTGACGCCGGCGGCGCGCGGCCTCGTCATCCGCGAGGCGATCACCGCCCCCGCCAATTACCGCGCGACGCAGCACCTCGACCAGTGGCTGAAGTCGCATCGCATGACCGGGATCAGCGGCGTCGATACAAGGCGGCTGACCCGGCTGATTCGCGACCAGGGCGCGCCCAACGGGGTCGTCGCCTACGCGCCGGACGGGCGGCTCGACATCGCCGCGCTGCGGGAAGAGGCGGCCGCGTGGCCGGGGCTCGAAGGGATGGATCTGGCGCTCGAGGTCACCTGCCGGCAGAGCTACGAGTGGACCGAGACCGAGTGGCAGCACGAGCGCGGCTACGGCAGGCAGGAGACGCCGCGCTTTCACGTCGTCGCGGTCGATTACGGCGCCAAGCGGAATATTCTCAGGATGCTGGCGGCGCATGGCTGCCGGGTGACGGTGGTGCCGGCGGACGCGAGCGTCGAGGACATCATGCGCCACAAGCCCGACGGCGTGTTCCTGTCGAACGGGCCGGGCGATCCGGCGGCGACCGGCGAATACGCGGTGCCGGTGCTGCGCCAGCTGATCGACCGCGACATGCCGATGTTCGGCATCTGCCTCGGCCACCAGATGCTGGCGCTGGCGGTCGGCGGGCGGACGCACAAGATGGACAAGGGCCACCGCGGCGCCAACCAGCCGGTCAAGGATTTGGCGACCGGCAAGGTCGAGATCACCAGCCAGAACCACGGCTTCGTCGTCGACCCCGAAAGCCTGCCCGACTGGGTGTCGCCGACCCACCTCTCGCTGTTCGACCGCAGCAACGAGGGGCTGTCGATCGCCGGCAAGCCGGTATTCTCGGTGCAGCACCACCCCGAGGCCAGCCCCGGCCCGCAGGACAGCCACTATCTGTTCGAGCGGTTTATGAAGCTGATGGAAGAGGCCGCGAGATGAGGCGCAGGCCTCGCTCTAATCCCACCATCCCGGCGAAGGCCGGGACCCATTTATCCGCGGCTCGAACGGCTGAAGCATGGACCCCGGCCTGCGCCGGGGTGGGGGTTTGGGTTGCCTAAGCGCACCGACATTCACAGCATCCTCATCATCGGCGCCGGGCCGATCGTGATCGGCCAGGCGTGCGAGTTCGACTATTCGGGCGCGCAGGCGTGCAAGGCGCTGAAGGAGGAAGGTTACCGGATCGTCCTGGTCAACTCGAACCCGGCGACGATCATGACCGACCC
>DASZLY010000346.1:0-3614 GCA_035552135.1 Allostellaceae bacterium
CGCGAGCCGTTGGTGCCGATGCCGAAGGCGACGCGGTCGGTGTCGCCGTCGATGTACTGCACCACCGACGGGTCGAGCCCGAGCTTTTCGTTGAGCACCTGCTTGAACGTCGTCTCGTGGCCCTGGCCCTGGTTCTTCGAACCCATCAAGAGCGTCGCGTTGCCGCTCGGGTGAAAGCGGATCTCGGCGAATTCCTGGCCCGGCCCGGCGGCTTTCTCGATCGGGTTGGCGATGCCGATGCCGCGCAGCCGGCCGCGCGCCTTGGCCTCGTCGCGGCGCTTGGCAAAGCCCGCCCAGTCGGCCTCCTGCAGCGCCTGCTTCTGATTGGCCGGGAAGTTGCCGCAATCGTAATTGAGGCCGAGCGCGGTCTTGACCGGCAGCTTCTCGGGCGGGATCAGGTTCTTGGCGCGCAGCGCGACGCGGTCGTGGCCCAGTTCGCGCGCCGCATCGTCGATCAGCCGCTCGATGACATAGGTCGCCTCGGGCCGGCCGGCGCCGCGATAGGGCGCGGTGCCGTTGGTGTTGGCCATCACCGCATAGACGCCGACATGGGCGGCGGGGATATCGTAGGTGCCGACCAGCGTGCCGACATTGCCGAACGTCGCCAGCAAATTGCGCTCCGACGAGATGTAGGCGCCGACATTGGCCAGCGTCTTGACGCGCAACCCGAGAAACTTGCCGTCGCCGTCCAACGCCAGCTCGGCGTCGGTGACGTTGTCGCGCGCGTGCTCGTCGGCCTGGATCGCCTCGCTGCGCTCGCAGGTCCATTTCACCGGCCGGCGCAGTTTCCGCGCGGCGAGCAGCACCAGCCGGTGCTCGGGATATTGCCAGCCCTTGGTGCCGAACCCGCCGCCGACATCGCCGGCGATGACGCGGATGCTGCTTTCCGGCACCTTGAAGATGCGCGTCGCCAGGGCCTGGCGGACGCGGTGCGGATACTGCACGTCGGCATAGAGCGTGAAGCGCTCTTCGCCCGGGTCCCACACGCCGATCGCGCCGCGCGGCTCCATGAAATGCGCATAGACTCGGCTGATGACGTAGCGCCGCTTGACGATATGCGCCGCGCCGGCGAAAGCGGCATCGGCGGCCGCCTTATTGCCGGCCTCGAACAGGTTGGAGATATTGTCCGGGCAGTCGGGCCACACCGCGATCTTGCCCTCGGCGGCGTCGGCGGTGTCGGTGACCGAGGGCAGCATCTCGTAGTCGACGGCGACGAGCTCGGCGGCATCCTTCGCCTGGGCCAGCGTGTCGGCGACGACAAAGGCGACCGGCTCGCCGACATAGCGCACCGTGTCCTGCGCGAGGCCGAGATGGGCGCGCGCGAACATCGGCGACCCGTCCGGCCGCTTGCGCTGAAACGGCACGCCCATGGCGCCGAGCTTGGCTTCGACGAGGTCGTCGCCGGTCAGGATCAGCTGCACGCCGGGCGCCGCCTTGGCGGCGGCGAGATCGAGCGAGCGGATGCGCGCATGGGCATGCGGCGAGCGCAGCACATAGGCATGCACTTGGCCGACCAGGTTGTTGTCGTTCTGGAAGCGGCCAAGGCCGCTCAGCAACCGGCGATCCTCGAAGCGCTTGACCGGCTGGCCGATGCCGAATTCGCCCATCTCGTCGTCTCCATGATACCGCCCATCAACGGCAGGAAAATTTCTGCAACGTCAAGTCGTTCGATCCCGGTGCCGAGGTGAAATCGGCGCGGCAGGATTTGGCTGTGTCGGGTAAGCGGATCGTCTCCATCCGGCTGTACGGGCCTTCGAGCTTCGTACCGTAGCCGCATTTGACAAAGAGCCCGTCCGCGCCGGCTTCGAGCTTCCACACATTCGAGGTTTTTCCGGCCGACGGCGTCGTCGTCGCGTCCGGCGCAAGATCCGCCTGGTTTTCCGGCTGCCCGTCGAAAATGTCGACATAGACCAGCCTTTGTCCCTCGATCGCCGGGCATTCGGGCGCCACCGTCGGAGCGGCATTTGCCGCCGCCAGGATCAACAGCGCTGCAGCAGTAGCCATCGTGTCACGATCTCCCTAAGCTCGTTCGGGTGTCCCTGCGGGACATTGTCCACGGAATGCGGGCAGCCGAGAAGAGGGCGGGATGGAACGCATCGACATCGACGGCATCTCGATCGAGGCGCTGGTCGCGGGCCAGGGCCGGCCGCTCTTGTTTCTGCACGGCATCGACTATTTCGCGCAGCAGCGCCCATTCCTCGACCGGCTGGCGCAAGGGTTCCGGGTCATCGCCCCGCGCCATCCCGGCTTCGGCGCGACGCGCCGCCCGACGTGGATGCGCACGGTCGGCGACATCGCCTATCTCTATCTCGACCTCATCGACCGCCTGGCGCTCGACGACGTCGTCCTCGTCGGCTCGTCGTTCGGCGGCTGGGTGGCGCTGGAGATGGCGGTGCGCCAGCCGGCGCGGCTCGGCGGTCTGGTGCTGATCGACTCGCTCGGCCTCAAATTCGCCGGGCGTGAGGAAGCCGAGATCACCGACGTCTTCGCGCTCTCGGCCGAGGAGGTCGTGAAGCACAATTTCGCCGACCCGGCCAACGCGCCCGATTACGGCGCGCTCGACGACGCCGCGCTCGAAGACGTGGCGCGCGACCGCGAGGCGGCGGTGCTCTATGGCTGGCGGCCGTTCATGCACAATCCGAGCCTGCGGCATTGGCTGCACCGGGCGAGCGTGCCGAGCCTCGTCGTCTGGGGACAGCAGGACCGGATCGTCGCGCCGGCTTACGGGGCGCACCTGACCCAGGCGCTGCAGCGCGCGATTTTCACGCCGGTCGCCGGCGCCGGGCACTATCCGCAGATCGAGCAGCCCGACGCGGTGGTCCAGGCGATCGAGGCTTTTGCGCGGGAGAATGCGCGATGATGCACACTTGGCATTTCAGCGAGATGGCCTATCACCCGGCCTGGGCGGAGCTCAATGATTCCTACCGGGTGATCATCCCCAACCGGCTCTACGACCCCAAGGTGGGCGCCGACCTCTATCATCGCTATCTCGACGAATGGGCGCTGTGCGACGAGCTCGGCATCAACATCATGACCAACGAGCACCATGCCACCGCGACCTGCGCCGATTCGGTGTGCACGATCCCGATGGCGATCCTCGCGCGTGAGACCAAGAAGGTGCGGCTCCTCGCGCTCGGCATGCCGATCGCCAATCGCGAGAACCCGATCCGCGTCGCCGAGGAATATTCGATGCTCGACGTGATCTCGCGCGGCCGCATCGAGATGGGGTTCGTCAAGGGCGTGCCGTTCGAGATCTCGCCGGCCAACTCGAACCCGGCCGACCTGATGGAGCGCTTCTGGGAGGCGCACGACCTGATCCTCAAGGCGATGACCTCGCATGACGGGCCGTTTTCCTGGGAGGGCACGCATTTCCACTATCGCAGCGTCAATATCTGGCCGCGCCCCTACCAGCAGCCGCATCCGCCGGTCTGGATGCCGGTCGGCAGCCAGGGGAGCGCCGGCGAGGCCGCGGCGCGCGGCATCACGATCGGCGTGCTGAACACCGGCTGGGCGCGCACGCCGGGCATTTTCGACGCCTACCGCCAGACCGCGGCCGAGCACGGCCATGCCGCCGGCCACGACAAGCTCGCCTATATGGCGCTGATCGGCGTCGG
>DASZLY010000347.1:0-13129 GCA_035552135.1 Allostellaceae bacterium
GTCCGAAGCCGACATGGTGAAGAAGTTCCGCGTCGGGCTGGCGTTGCAGCCGCTGGCGACCGCGCTGTTCGCCAACTCGCCGTTCCTCGAGGGCAAGCCCAACGGCTATCAGAGCTATCGCAGCCTGGTGTGGACCGACACCGACCCCGACCGCTGCGGCACGCTGCCCTTCGTGTTCGAGGACGGGTTCGGCTTCGAGCGCTATGTCGACTACATGCTCGACGTGCCCATGTATTTCGTCTACCGCGACGGCAAATACATCGATGCCAGCGGCCAGTCGTTCCGCGATTTCCTCGCCGGCAGGCTGCCGGCGCTGCCGGGCGAAATCCCGACGATGACCGACTGGGGCGACCACATCACCACCGTCTTCCCCGAGGTCCGGCTCAAGAGCTTCCTCGAAATGCGGGGCGCCGATGGCGGGCCGTGGCGGCGGCTCTGCGCGCTGCCGGCGCTGTGGGTCGGGCTCTATTACGATCAGGCCGCGCTCGACGCGGCCTACGATCTCGTCGCCGGCTGGACCGAGGCCGAGCGCGACGCGATGCGTGCCGAGGTGCCGAAACTCGGGCTCGACGCGCGCATCCGCAGCCGCACCTTGCGCGAGGTGGCGCTCGAAGTGCTCGATTTCGCGCGCGAGGGGCTGCATCGCCGACGGCGCCTCGACCGCGCCGGCGAGGACGAGACGCATTTCCTCGACACGTTGTTCTCGATCGCCGGCTCGGGCCGCACCCCGGCCGCCGAAATGCTCGACGACTACACGACCCGCTGGGGCGGCGACATCACGCGCGTCTACGAGGAATACGCGTACTGACGCATCGCGTCATTGCGAGGCGCCGCAGGCGCCGCGGCAATCTCCCGCCGTTTGTGCTTTGTCGGAGGGAGATTGCTTCGCTTCGCTCGCAATGATGGAAATTCTTAACCCGGCGTCTGCCCCTTTGCCGGCGGCGAGGCGGCAACGCCGTCGTCGAGGCGGAAGGTGCTCCAGCCTGCGGGATCGGCCATGTCGGCCTCGGGCGCTTTGCCGGACAGCGACATCCAGCGCTCGTTGTGCCAGCTGGTCATCGCCACCTCGGCCTTGAGGCTGCTGCCGGCGGCCGGCGTCTCGACGCCGAGATAGGCCCAGGGGATCGTCAGCTCGGCGGTGACGCGCGGCTGGTCGGCGCCGAAATAGGTCGCCCGCGTGCCTCCGGGCGGGGTGCAGCCGTCGCGCACGGCCGCGTCGGCCGGGCCGGCGCAGACCGCCCACTTCATCTCGAGATAGTCCTTCACCTTGGTGCGCGGGGGGATGAAGAACAGCGTCACCCGCTTCGGCCCGGCGCCGGCATCGACGCCGATCTCGATCCGGTACGATTCGCCGAGCGGAAAGGCGCCGTCATAGCGGAACAGGTCGACGTCGTAATAATCCTGACCGATCGTCGCCAGGTTGAGCCCCTTGTCGCTCCACGAGAGATAGATTTCGCCGAAATCGACCGCGCCCGGCGACGGTTTGAGCGGCGGCAGCAGGCTTGCGGGCTTCGGCCAGTCGCTCAGCGAATGGTCGTCCAATGAGATGCCGGCGTGCGGCAGGCCGAACCCCTTCTGGCCGTGCGCCATGACCGGCGGCACTACGGGTGCCGCCGCGTGGCGTTGCGGCGCCTCGCGGTTGGCCTCGGCAAGCGCCTCGGTCAGCCGCTCATAGGGCCGGTCGTTGATATCGACAAGGCCGAAATCGTAGTCCTCGCCGTCGGGCCTGCCGCCTTTCGGATGGTCGTAATACTGGAACCACTGGCTGCCGAGCACCTCCGGGATCGCCGCGAAATTGCGCGCCACCGCGGCGGCGCCGCGCGCGCGCTCGTCCTGCGTCTCGACCGTCATCAGATGGCCGTTGTTCTTGTTGCCGGTGCGGTTCTCCATCGCGGCGAAGAACCATTCGGTGATGAGCACCGGCTTGCCGCCGGACAGCTTTTCCAGCCCGTCCCAGAAATAATGCGCGACCCACCCGTCGCTGGCGTCGGGGTTGTAGTTGGCGGCGATCGCATCGACGTGGCGGCCCTCGGCGCGTACCGCCGCCGGGTCGTAATAGATCGGCAGCCGGTCGCCGAAATAGAGCGCGTGCGGGTCGGCGGCGCGGATCGCCTTCTCGGACAGCGCGTAATAATGCTCGGCGACGATGCCGGTCCACTCGCGCACCGCGTGGATGCCGTGGCCGCCCGGCCGCATATGCGTGAACTGCTCGGTCTTGAGCAGCGCGTCCCACGAGCCGACGCCGTCCGGCGGGATGAAATCGGCGGTGAACTTTCCCCAGTCGCCGCCGTAGTCGCGGCGCAGCATCGCGACCCAATGCTGCTTGGTGAAATTCTCGGCCGGCTTTGCCGAATAGAAGACAAAGAGCGCGCCGGCCCACCAGCCGACCTCGTTGTCCGAGAAATAGCCGATGCGGTAGGGCGAGCCCTTGTACGGCGCGACGAACTCACGGGCGAGCCGCATCATGCGGGCCTCGGTCGCCGGGTCGAACGGGTCGAACCAGTGGAACCGGGCGCGCCGGCCGAGCTCCAGATTGACGATCATCGGCAGCTTGAGCTTGTCGGGAGTGAGCGACCAGCCGCCCGCGGTGTTGAAACCCCATTCGGCGAGGCGGCTCTGCGCGCGCTTCACCCAGCTCTCGATCGACGGGTCGAATGCGGTCCAGCTGTACCAGACCTTGTTGTCCTTATCGCGCCACGGATAGCCGCCATCGACCGTGTTCGAGCCGATGCTGTAGAAGCGCTCGCCGCACGGCGTCCTGAGCCAGTCGACGCCATGCTCCTGCATCACCGTCCAGCGGTCGGCGGTCGTCGTCGCGAGGTCGCAGGCGGCGGCCGGGGTCGGGGTTGGCAAAAAGCTGATCGCCGCCGCAAAAAGCAGCGACCCAAGAAGGCGCGTCATGCCGTCGGTATAAACCCCTCCCCCGCAGCGCGGGAGAGGGAGGGGCCCATCGCGTTGGCGATGGGAGGGTGAGGGTTCATGGCAGCGGAAATACCCTCACCCGGCTCGCGTTGCTCGCCACCCTCTCCCGCATGCGGGAGAGGGGATTGGAATCATCATCAGGCCGCGGTGCCGCCGACGGTGATGCCGTCCATGCGCAGTGTCGGCTGGCCGACGCCGACCGGCACGCCCTGGCCGTCCTTGCCGCAGGTGCCGACGCCGTCGTCGAGCCGCAGATCGTTGCCGATCATCGTGATCTTGGTCATCGCGTCGGGGCCGTTGCCGATGAGGGTCGCGCCCTTCACCGCCGGGCCGACCTTGCCGTCCTCGATGAGGTAGGCCTCGGAGGCCGAGAAGACGAATTTGCCCGAGGTGATGTCGACGCTGCCGCCGCCGAAATTGACCGCGTAGAGGCCTTTCTTGACCGAGGCCATGATCTCCTGCGGGTCCTTGTCGCCGGCCAGCATGTAGGTGTTGGTCATGCGCGGGATCGGCGCATGCGCGAAGCTTTCGCGCCTTCCGTTGCCGGTCGGCTTGACGCCCATCAGCCGGGCGTTCATGCGGTCCTGCATGTAGCCTTTGAGGATGCCGTCCTCGATCAGCACGTTGTAGGCCGAGGGCGTGCCTTCGTCGTCGACGGTGAGCGAACCGCGCCGGTCGGGGATCGTCCCGTCATCGACGACGGTGACGCCTTTCGAGGTGACGCGCTGGCCCAGAAGGCCGGAGAAGGCCGAGGTCTTCTTGCGGTTGAAGTCGCCCTCGAGCCCGTGCCCGACGGCTTCGTGCAGCATGACGCCTGGCCAGCCCGAGCCGAGCACCACGACCATCTCGCCGGCCGGCGCCGGCACCGAGCCGAGATTGACGAGGGCCTGGCGCAGCGCCTCGTCGACCGCGCCGCGCCAGTTCGCCGGGTCGAGATAGCGCTCATACGCAAAGCGGCCGCCGCTGCCGTAGGAGCCGGTCTCCATGCGGTCGCCCTCGGCCACCATGATCGAGACGTTGACCCGTACCAGCGGGCGGATGTCGGCGACCCGGCTGCCGTCGGCGCGGATGATCTGCACTGCCTGCCAGACGCCGCTCATCGACGCCATCACCTGGCGCACGCGCGGATCCTTGGCGCGGGCATAGGCATCGATCTCGGTGAGCAGCTTGGTCTTGGCCGAGAGGTCGACCGCGCCCAGCGGGTTGAGGTCGGTGTAGAGCTGGCGATTGGTGCCGATCGGCGGCTCGGCCATCGTGCCGTGATGGCCCGACGCGACGGCGCGCACCGTCGCCCCGGCGCGGCGGATCGCCGCCTCGGAAATCTCCGACGCATGGGCATAGCCCGCCGCGTCGTCGGCCACCGCGCGCAAGCCGAAGCCCTGCGTCGTGTCGAACGCGGCGCTGCGGATGCGGCCGTCGTCGAGCGCCACGCTCTCCGCCTGGCTGTATTCGAGAAACAGCTCGCCGTCGTCCATGCCGTGCAGCAGCTCGCCGACCAGCTTCTCGACGCGATTCGGATCCATGCCGGTACGCGCGAAAAACAGGTCGTCGGTCACGGCGAGATTGGTCATGTGGCTCTCCTGCGAACTCTGCCGGTCAATATGATGTCGCCCGGTGAATATGAGGTCGCCTGGGGCGAGGCGAAACCCCTTATCGGGCCGATCACAGCGCACTGGCCAACCGCCGGTCGCGCGGAGATGCGGCGGCTTGCCGCAATGGGTTAGGGTCAATGCGACGCAGTTGTTGCCGCGTCTGTCTATGGTGTAGGGTCGCCGACGATCGGTTGCCGCCGCCGCGGGCCTGAGGCAGCGCGCCCTCAGCGGGGTGGCGACGCGGCTTCGGCCGAGCGGCGCGAAGCCCGGACGGTCCCGCTCGCATCAGTCATCTGACGGCGGCTCCGGACGGTGCGCCGGCAGCCGGTCGGCCGGTAGTCTCGCGGGGGTGGGCACCTCCGAGGGCGTCCGAAGGGGAGCTGCGAGGACATGGTGCGGTTGACGACAAAAATCCGAAACATCGCGACGGCGATGCTCGCCGGGCTGTTCTGCCTTGTCGGCGCCGGCGCGGCGCTGGCCGACAAGCCGCATGATTGGCAATTCGGCATGCAGACGCCGGCGACGCCGATCACCCAGCGCATCTATGCGTTCCACAACGAGCTGTTGGTCATCATCTTCGCGATCGCGCTGTTCGTGGTCGGGCTGTTGATCTACGTGATGGTGCGGTTCAACGCGCGCCGCAATCCGGTGCCGACGCGCACCACGCACAACACGGTGATCGAGCTGCTGTGGACGGTGATCCCGGTGCTGATCCTCGTCACCATCGCGATCCCGTCGTTCAAGCTGATGTACTACATGGATCGCGTGCCCGATTCGAAGATGACGGTCAAGATCACCGGGCATCAGTGGTACTGGGAGTACGATTATCCTGATAACGGCAATATCGACTTCAACAGCAACCTGATCGCCGACAAGGATCTGAAGCCGGGGCAGCAGCGCCTGCTCGAGGTCGACAACCCGCTGGTGATCCCGGTCGATACGACGATCCGCGTCCAGGTCGCCGGGTCGGACGTGATCCACAGCTGGTTCGTGCCGTCGTTCGGCGTGCAGGAATACGCCATCATCGGACGGCTCAACGAAGCCTGGATGCGCGTCAACAACCCAGGCACCTATTACGGCGAATGCAACCAGATCTGCGGCGTCAACCACGCCTTCATGCCGATCAAGGTGGTGGTGCTGTCCAAGGACGATTTCCAGAAGTGGCTGACCGAGGCGAAGACCAAGTTCGCCTCGGCCGACCAACCCAAGGGCGATACGTCCCAGGGCGCCGCGCTCAAGAATGACGATGCGACACAGGTGGCCGCCGCCGAGCCGGCGGCCGCGACGCCGGCGGCCGGTCAACCGGCCCGCGCCGGCAACTGACAGCGAAGGGATTTGCGATGGCTTACCAGGCTCACGCCGATGATGCCGGTCACGCGCACGGCGCGCCCGGCTTTTTCGTCCGCTGGTTCTGCTCGACGAACCACAAGGACATCGGCACGCTGTACCTGATCTTCGCGATCATCGGCGGGCTGATCGGCGGGTTCTTCTCGCTCTTGATGCGCATCCAGCTGTCGCATCCCGGCAACGAGTTCATTACCGACCACCAAGTCTACAACGTCATCATCACCGCGCACGGCCTCATCATGATCTTCTTCATGGTCATGCCGGCGATGATCGGCGGGTTCGGCAACTGGTTCGTGCCGATCATGATCGGCGCGCCCGACATGGCCTTCCCGCGGATGAACAACATCAGCTTCTGGCTCCTGGTGCCGGCGTTCCTCTTGCTGCTGGGCTCGGCCTTTGTCGGCCAGGGGGATGGCGTCAACAACGCGCTGCATGGCGGCGCCGGAGTCGGATGGACGATCTATCCGCCGCTCTCCGAGGCCGGACCCGACGGCCATCCCGGGCCGTCGATGGACATGGCGATCTTCGCGATCCACCTCGCCGGCGCGTCGTCGATCATGGGGGCGATCAACTTCATCACGACGATCTTCAACATGCGCGCGCCGGGCATGACCTTGCACCGGATGCCGCTGTTCGTGTGGTCGATCCTGGTGACGGCGTTCCTCCTGCTCTTGTCGCTGCCGGTGCTGGCGGGCGCGATCACCATGCTGCTCACCGACCGCAATTTCGGCACGACCTTCTTCGACCCGGCCGGCGGCGGCGATCCGCTTCTCTTCCTGCACCTCTTCTGGTTCTTCGGCCATCCCGAGGTCTACATCCTCATCCTGCCGGGGTTCGGGATGGTCTCGCAGATCGTCTCGACCTTCTCGAAGAAGCCGGTGTTCGGCTATCTCGGCATGGCCTATGCGATGGTCGCGATCGGCGGCATCGGCTTTGTCGTGTGGGCGCACCACATGTACGCGACCGGCATCTCGATCGACACGCGGGCCTATTTCACCGCCGCGACGATGGTTATCGCCGTGCCCACCGGCGTCAAAATCTTCTCGTGGATCGCGACGATGTGGGGCGGCTCGATCGAGTTCAAGACGCCGATGCTGTGGGCGATCGGCTTCATCTTCCTGTTCACCGTCGGCGGGGTCACCGGCGTGGTGCTGGCCAATGCCGGCGTCGATATCGCGCTGCACAACACCTATTACGTCGTCGGCCATTTCCACTACGTACTGTCCTTGGGCGCGGTGTTCGCACTGTTCGGCGGGTTCTATTACTGGATCGGCAAGATGTCGGGCCGCACCTATCCCGAGTGGATGGGGCAGGTGCATTTCTGGACGACCTTTATCGGCGTCAACCTGACCTTCTTCCCGATGCATTTCCTCGGTCTGGCCGGAATGCCGCGGCGCATCGCCGACTACCCCGAGGCGTTCGCCGGGTGGAATTACATCGAGTCGATCGGCGCCTACATCTCCTCGGCCTCGACGGTGTTTTTCATTTTTGTCGTGTTCTACACGCTGCTGGCGGGGCGCAAGGTCGGCGCCAATTACTGGGGTGAGGGCGCGACGACGCTCGAATGGACGGTGCCGTCGCCGCCGGCGTTCCACACCTATGACGAGCTGCCGGTGATCGTGCCGGCGCACGGCCACTAGCCCGCGGCCGAGGCATCGACGGGTTTGGCGATGAGCGAGGTTCCGACGGCAGCCGCAACCCACAACGCAACCAGCGATGCGGGTGCGGCGGTCAGCGACTACATCCAGATCCTGAAGCCCAGGGTCATGTCGCTGGTGGTGTTCACCGGCATCGTCGGGCTCGTCCTGGCGCCCGGGCATATCCACCCGTTCATCGCCGCGGTGGCGATCCTTTGCATCGCGGTCGGCGCCGGCGCGTCGGGCGCGATCAACATGTGGTACGACCGCGATATCGACCGCGTGATGCGGCGGACAGCGTCGCGGCCGCTGCCGGCCGGGCGGATGCTGCCGGGCGAGGCGCTCGGCTTCGGCTGCGTGCTGTCGGTCGGTTCGGTCGCGGTGATGGGCGTCGCGGTCAACTGGGTCGCCGCCGAGCTCTTGGCGCTGACCATCGCGTTCTACGTCTTCGTCTACACGATGTGGCTCAAGCGGCGGACGCCGCAGAACATCGTCATCGGCGGCGCGGCCGGCGCCTTGCCGCCGCTGATCGGCTGGGCGGCCGTGACGGGCGATGTCGGCTGGGGGGCGATCGCGCTCTTCGCGATCATCTTCTTCTGGACGCCGCCGCATTTCTGGGCGCTGTCGCTCTACAAGGCCGACGAATACGCCGCCGCCGGCATCCCGATGCTGCCCGTCGTCGCCGGCGAGCGCGAGACCAAGAAGCAGATGCTGCTCTATACGCTGGTGCTGTGGCCGGTGACCCTGGCGCCGTGGCTGCTCGGCGTCTCGGGGCTGCTCTACGCGGTGGGGGCGGGGGCGCTGAGCCTGCTCTTCACGGTGGCGGCGCTGCGCGTCGCGCGCGATGCGACCGACAAGAGCGCGCGCCAGATGTTCGCCTTCTCGCTCGCCTATCTCTTTCTCATCTTTACGCTGCTGCTGGCCGATCACGGCATCGCGCTGGCGATGGGCGGTGCGCGGTGATGGCGGACGATCCGATGGACCGGCGCGCGCGGCTCATCCGCTCGCGCAACCGGGCGCTGCTGCTCGTGCTCGTGGGGCTGGTCGCGCTGTTCTACGTGCTGACCTTCGTACGGATGGGCGGGCATTAGCATGGCGCAGGGACCTCGCCGGCACCTCACGACCGCCGCGCTGCTCGTCGCGGTGATCGCCTTCATGGGCGGGCTGACCGCCGCGGCGGTGCCGCTCTACCGCATCTTCTGCGCCGCGACCGGCTATGCGGGGACGACGCGCCGCGCCTCGGTTGCGCCGACCGACATCTCGAAGGCGCTCATCACGGTGCGCTTCGACACCGACATCTCCGCCGACCTGCCGTGGGAGTTTCGGCCGCTGGTGCGCGAGGTGCAGGTGCATCCGGGCGAGCAGACGCAGGTGTTCTTCCACGCGGTCAACCGCTCGAACGAGGGCATCACCGGCCGCGCCGTCTACAATGTGACGCCGACCAAGGTCGGACTATATTTCGACAAGCTGCAATGCTTCTGCTTCAACGCGCAGTATCTGGCGCCGGGCGAGAGCAAGGATATGGGGGTGGTGTTTTTCGTCGACCCCGATCTGTTGAAGGACCCCAGCACCAACGACGTCCACACGATCACGCTGTCCTATTCGATATTCAAGGCGGCGGACCAGCAGTCCGACCGTCCGAAAACCGCCAAACTGGGGCCGAACTCATGACCGACACCCACGCCGACGCTCACGGCCATGGCCACGACGCCCATGGGCATGCCGCGCCGAAGCATCCCTACCACCTCGTCAACCCGAGCCCGTGGCCGCTGCTCGGCTCGATCGCCGGCGGCGTGATGGCGATGGGCGGGGTGCTGTTCATGCACGGCTACGGCACGGCCATGCTGATCGTCGGCACGCTGTTGGTGCTCCTCACGATGTTCGTGTGGTGGCGCGACGTGCGCAAGGAAGCGACGTTCGAGGGCTACCACACGCCGGTGGTGCAGATCGGCATGCGCTTCGGGATGGCGCTGTTCATCGCCTCCGAGGTGATGTTCTTCGCGGCGTTCTTCTGGGCGTTCTTTACGTCGAGCCTGTTCCCGGTTGGCGGAGTGTGGCCGCCCAAGGGCATCCACCCGTTCAACCCGTTCGAGCTGCCGTTCCTCAACACGATGATCCTGCTGCTGTCGGGGACGACGGTGACCTGGGCGCATCATTCGCTGCTTCAAGGCAACCAGAAGGGACTGATCCAGGGGCTTGTCGTCACTGTGCTGCTCGGCCTCAGCTTTACCTGCGTGCAGGCCTACGAGTATTCGCACGCGGCATTCCACTTCACCGGCGGCATCTACCCCTCGACCTTCTTCATGGCGACCGGGTTCCACGGCTTCCACGTAATCATCGGCACCAGCTTCCTCGCCGTCTGCCTGTGGCGGGCGAACAAGGGCGACTTCACCGCGACGCATCATTTCGGGCTTGAGGCAGCGGCCTGGTATTGGCATTTCGTCGACGTCGTCTGGCTGTTCCTGTTCATCTGCATCTACTGGTGGGGGATGGGAGCGGCGGTGCCGCTCGCCGAGTAGGTGCCCGTCACCTATTCACCGGTACCGCTCGGCCGCGCGGCGCTCCGCTGCCGCTGCCCGCGCTGCGGCGACGGCAAGATTTTCGCCGGGCTGCTGACGGTGCGCGCGGCCTGTCCCGCCTGTGGGCTCGACCTCTCGGCCGAGGATGCCGGCGACGGCCCGGCGGTGTTCCTGATCTTCTTCCTCGGCGCGGTCGCGGTCGGCATCGCGGCCTGGCTGGAGATCGCCTACGCACCGCCGATCTGGGTGCATCTGCTGATCTTGACGCCGCTGATTATCGGCGGGGCGATCCTCCTGCTGCGACCGCTGAAGGCGGCGATGATCGCGCTGCAATACCGCCACAATTTGCTCAACCCGCCGCGGGGCTAGATGGCGATCCGCAATAAAATCGCCTCCCCCGGGCTTGACCCGGGGGTCCACGTCTTCATCCGCCTCTATCGCCGAGGAAGACATGGATGGCCTCAGGCCCGGCCAAGTGGGGCAGGGTCGTGATCGGCTTTCGCCCGCACCTGGTGCCGACGCTGTTCGCAGTGCCGGGGGTCATCATCCTCATTGCCCTCGGCATCTGGCAGATCGAGCGCCTGCATTGGAAGCAGGGGCTGATCGCGCAGCGTGACGCGGCCGTCGTCGCGGCGCCGGTCGCGCCGCCGCGCTCGCTCGCCGAGGCGCGGCCGCTCGAATTCCACCACATTGTCGCCGAAGGCATCTTCGCCAACGACAAGGAGCTATTCCTCGCCGCCTCCTCGGACAGCGGCGAGGCCGGCTACCAAGTCATAACGCCGCTCGTCATGACCGACGGCCGCACCATGTTGGTCAATCGCGGCTTTGTCCCGACCGAGCTCAAAGACCGCGCGAAGCGCGCCGCCGGCGAGCCGGCGGGGCAGGTGAGGGTGGCCGGGCTGTTGCGCATCGCGCCGGCGCAGAAGCCGAGCTTTTTCCTGCCCAACAACCGTCCCGACCTCAATCTGTGGTTCTGGGTCGATCTGCCGGAGATGGCGCGGCAGGACGGCATCGCCGATCCGGTGCCGTTCTATATCGACGCTGACAAGACCCCCAATCCCGGCGGCTGGCCGAAAGGCGGCGTCACCCGCCTCGACCTCCCCAACGACCATCTGCAATACGCCCTCACCTGGTTTTCGCTGGCTGTGGCGCTTAGCGTCATCTACGTGCTCTACCACCGCCGCGAACCGCCCGCCGGTTGAGCAAAGCTGAACCAATCGGCGAGGCAACGGTTTACAGGATTGCTGCGAGCAACCATATCTCGCGCAGGCGAGATAGGGCCGCAACCGTACGGCCTTCTGAGAACGTTGCCAGGGGATTCCGGTGATCGAATTTGGCGCCCAGCAAGAGGCTCGCGACATCGGCCGGACGGCGGCGCAGGGCCGCTTCTCGGCGATCCGTCGCGAGAGCGAGGCGCTTGCCTCGCATCTGACGCCCGAAGACCAGTCGATCCAGTCGATGCCCGATGTCAGCCCGACAAAATGGCATCTCGCGCACACGACCTGGTTTTTCGAAACCTTCATCCTGGCACGGTTCGATCCGGCCTATCGCGTCTTCGACCCGGCCTTCCATTATCTGTTCAATTCCTATTACGAGGCCGAGGGGCCGCGTCATCCGCGGCCGCAGCGCGGGATGCTGTCGCGCCCGAGCTGCGACGACGTTGCGGCCTATCGCGGCCATGTCGACGTGGCGATGACGGCGCTGATCGACGGCGCGCCGGACGAGGCTTGGTGCGAGATGGCGCCGCTCGTCGAATTGGGCCTGCATCACGAGCAGCAGCATCAGGAGCTGATCCTGATGGACATCAAGCATGTCTTCTCGCTGAACCCCCTGCTCCCTGCCTACCAGCCGCCGCGCCGCCGCGCGCCGGGCAGCGCCGCGCCGCTCGATTGGGTCGAGTTTCGGGGCGGGCTCGTTCAGGTCGGCCATGCGGGCGGCGGCTTCGCATTCGACAACGAGATGCCGCGTCACCGGCAATGGCTGGAGCCGTTCCGCCTGGCGAACCGCCCGGTAACCTGCGGCGAGTTTGCCGACTTTATCGCCGCCGGCGGCTATCGCGAGCCCGAGCATTGGCTGTCGGAAGGCTGGGCGATCGTCCAGGCGCAGGGCTGGCAGGCGCCGCTCTATTGGCACGGGGCCGAAGATGGTTGGCGCATCTTCACGCTGAGCGGTGAAAAGCGGCTCGACCCGGCCGAGCCGGTGGTCCATGTCAGCTTCTACGAGGCTGATGCCTTTGCCAAATGGGCCGGCAAGCGGCTGCCGACCGAGACAGAATGGGAAGTGGCGGCCGAAGGCGCGGCGCTCTCCGGCAATCTCGCCGACAGCCGCCGCTATCACCCCGCCGCGGATGGCGGGACCGCAAGGGAAAATGCCGCGGAAAATGCCGGGGAAAATGGCACGCTGCGCCAGTTGATCGGCGATGTCTGGGAATGGACGCAGAGTCCCTACACGCCCTATCCGCGGTTCCGGACGGTGGGGGGCGCGATCGGCGAGTATAACGGCAAGTTCATGTCCAATCAGATGGTCTTGCGCGGCGGCGCGGCGGTGACCCCGGCCGAGCATATGCGCACGACCTATCGCAATTTTTTCCCGCCCTCGGCGCGCTGGGCGTTTTCCGGGCTGCGCCTCGCGGAGGATGCGTGATGCCCGACGGAACCCCCTTCGTCTTCCACGACCTGGCGCCCGGCGAGGACAGCTTCCGCGACTCCGTGCTCGCCGGCCTGTCGCAATCGCCGCGGTCGCTGCCGTGCAAGTTCTTCTATGACGAGCGCGGCTCCGCGCTGTTCGAGGCGATCTGCGAGGTGCCGGAATATTACCTGACACGCACCGAGCTCGGCATTCTCGAACGCTTCGCGCCGGCGATCGCCGAGCGGATCGGGCCCAATTGCCGGCTGGTCGAATTGGGCAGCGGCGCCAGCCGCAAGGTGCGGCTGCTGCTCGATGCGCTCGACCGCCCGCTCGCCTATATCCCGGTCGACATCTCGCGCGGTTTCCTCAAGGACGCGGCGGCGCGCATCGCCGGCGATTTCCCCACGCTCGAGGTTGTCGCGGTGTGCGCCGATTACACGCGGCCTTTCGCGCTGCCGGCGATCGCCGGCCCCGCCGGCAAGAC
>DASZLY010000348.1:0-2653 GCA_035552135.1 Allostellaceae bacterium
CAGCGAATTCGAGTTGAAGGCCGACCTGGTGCTGCTGGCGATGGGGTTTCTGGGGCCGCGGCGGCCGGGGATGATCGAGCAATCCGGCGCCGCGCTCGATCCGCGCGGCAATGTCCAGGCGAATACGCTCGACTACAAGACCACGGTGGCGAAGCTGTTCGCGGCGGGCGACATGCGGCGCGGCCAGTCGCTCGTCGTCTGGGCGATCCGCGAGGGAAGGCAATGCGCCCGCGCGATCGACGAATTCCTCATGGGGAAGACGACGCTGCCGCGCTGAGGCCGCCGCGCGGCTTCTCGTGGGGGCGAACGCTATCCGGCGAAGCCGACAATATCGTCGTCGCTCTCGGTTTCGCTTGATCCCGCCGGGATCGAATTAGCTGACTATGGTCAGGTGCTCATGTCAGGATGTGCTGGCGGCGACCGCGCCGATACCGGCAAATCGCGCCTCGATCCGGTCGCCGGCGCTCAAAGGAAATTGCCGGGTGAACGAGCCGCTCATGATGTGGTCGCCGGCGCGTAGCCGTTCGCCGAACTGCGCCAGCTTGGCGGCGAGCCAAACGACAGAATTGTAGGGATGGCCCAGAACGGCGGTGCCGTCGGCCGTGGCGACCTGGTCGCCATTGATGCGCACGCCGACCGTGACCTTGTCGAGCGCCGGCAGCGCCGCGCGCTCAACCGGCGGCCCGAGCACGAAGGCTTTTTGCTGCGCGTTGTCGGCGAGCGCCAGCGCCAGCTGACGCGTGAGGTCGCCGCGCGTCTCGATGATCTCGAAGGCGGGATGGACCCGCGCCACCGCGGCGGCGACATCGGCCGGCGTCGCGCCGGGCGCGAGGTCGCTGCCCATGACGATGCACAATTCGTTCTCGAAGCCCGGCGCGATCAGCTCGGCATGGCGGAACACGTGCCCGCCGGCAATCCGTCCGTCGTCGAGCAGGCAGCCGAAGACCGGCTCGTGCACGCCGAATTGCTGCTGGATCGCGGTCGCGGTCAGCCCGACCTTCCAGCCGACGCGCCGCGCGCCGCGCCTGGCGATGAGACCGAGCTGGATGCGGTAGGCATCGTCGAGCGACAGCCGCCCCGCCCAGTCCTGCGGGAAATAGTCGCCGCGCGCCCGTGCCGCGGCGAACTCACCGACCGCCGCGGCGATCTCGTGCTCGTTCATCTAACCCTCCCCGGCGCATTGCCCGGCCAGGATGACATCAGAAGATGCCTGGAACGAGCCGCGCGGTGCGCGCGCTGTAGCGTTCGTAGTCGCCGGGGAAGGTTTCGCGCATCCGCGCCTCCTCGACGCGCAGCTTGACGACAAAGCCGGTAAGGATCAGCGCCGTCCCGATAAAGCCGTAGGGCGCGCCGATCACCAGCGCCGTGCCGAGCAGCGCGGCGAGCATGCCGGTATAGATCGGGTGGCGCACCCAGCGGTAGGGCCCGTCGACGATCAGCGCGTGGTGTTCCTTGACGGTGACGGTGCCGCTCCAGTTGCGTCCCAGATGCCAGCGCGCCCAGATCGCGAACCACAGCCCGGCGGCGACGAGCACCATGCCGATCACCGGCGCTTCCGACCCCGAGATGAAGCGATGGCGGAGCGCAACCGGAAGAAACTGCGGCGCGAACAGCATCACCGCGCCGGCCAGCACAGGCGCCCGGTTGAGCACGGCGGCGCCGAGCGGCTCGCGCCAGCGCGTCGGCTTGGCGCCGAACGCGGCGGCAAGCCAGACCACGATCCAGATCGCCCACAGCGCGGCGGTGACATAGAGCGAGGGTTCCGCGGCGATCCTCATTCCGCTTATATAAGCTTGCCGACGCCCTCGATCACCGTGTTCCAGTCGTCGATTTCGCGGTCCTGCGGGTGCACCATGACGTGCTGCACCCCGGCCGCCGCATAGGCGGCGACGCGCTCTTTCATCATGCCGATGTCCTTGCCGTCCCAGTGGCTGCGCACGGAAATCGTGAAGCCCGGCTCGGGCCGGTCGCGGCGCAGGCGCTTGACGACATCGCCGGCCTGCTCGGGTGTCACCTGGCTGCCGTGCCAGCCGTCGCCGATGCGGACGGTGCGCTTGTGCGCCGCCTCGCTGCGGCTGCCGTGCCACATCGGGATCGCCGAGACCGGTTGCGGCAGCATCGTCATGTCCTTGATCTCGGAGGCGATGACTTTGCTGTCGAAGCTCACCGGGTCTTGCGACCATACCGCCTTCATCATCGCGATGCCTTCGTCCATGCGCCGGCCGCGCTCGTGGAACGGCACGCCCAGCGCGGCGAATTCCGGCTCCAGCCAGCCCACCCCGACCCCCATGATGAGCCGCCCGGCCGAGAGATTGTGCAGTGTCGCCAGCTCCTTGGCGAGCGGCAGCGGGTGGCGCATCGGCAGCACGAGGACGCTGGTGCCGAGGCGCACGCGCTCGGTGACCGCGGCGACCCAGGTCAAGGTCAGCACGGGGTCGTAGAACAGCGGCGAGCGCGGAAACCGCGCGCGCGGCACGATGATGTGCTCGCTCACCCACACGTCGCTCAATCCCAGCGCCTCGGCGCGGCGGGCATGGTCCTTGATGAGCGCCGGCGTCGCCTGGCTGCCGGCATGCGGCAGGTGCATTCCGATCTGCATGGCTTATTCCTTCCCCTCTCGGCTCGCTTCTCTCAAGATGATCGTAACGAGCCC
>DASZLY010000349.1:0-14605 GCA_035552135.1 Allostellaceae bacterium
GACAAAGGCTGGATTGGGTCGATAGAAGACCCCGATGTCCTCGATCGCAATTCTCCCGTCTGGAATGGCTGCGCGCAATCGACAATGCCCTAGATCAGCTTGATGGCGGCTACCCGTACTTTGCCCGACATATAAATAGCCTGAGGTTGCAGGTTACGCCGAACGCGAAGATGCGGCGAGCCGGATGCTGAGTCCGTTTTGCCTTGCAAAAATTGCAAATTGCGATTATGCATAAGCGAGTGAGGGATATGGGCGGCGTATGGCGGAAAATCCCCCTGCGCCGCTGCTCCCGCCGCTGAATCCCGCTGTTCTGGCCGCTGTTATCTCGCTGTTCTTTTGCTGTTTTCGGGCTCCTTATGTTCTCGGAAAATCATGATGGATCAGATGCTTGTATCAAATTTTCCGCCATCGCGTTCCGCCGCGGAACAGCAAACCCCCGCCGGGCCAGGCGAAGCGCCGGAGCCGCGCAAGCCGCGCGGGCGGTCTTGGGTCAAGGGCCAGTCGGGCAATCCGGCGGGCCGGCCGAGCCGGGCGCGCCAGGCCGCCAGCGTCGCGCAGGGGTTGATCGGCCGCAAGACCGTGCCGTTGGTCAACAAGCTCGTGGAGCTGGCCCTGCTGGGCGACCGGACCGCGCTGCGCCTCTGTCTTGATCGGATCGCACCGGCGCGGCGCGAGCCGCCGATCGATCTCGACCTGCCTTCCGTCGGGAGCCGCGCCGACCTGCTGGCGGCGCTGACCGCGATTGCGGACGCCGCCGCCGCCGATGCTCTGACCTCGTCACAGGCCGCGGCGATGACCCGGATGCTGATTGCCCTGCGTCAGGCCACGTGGTGAGCGGCGGCGCGGTCATGGCATAATCCGCGCTCTCGACTCGGGGATGACAACGGGAGGAGCCCCATGATGACCGGCGCGTATCGCTTTCCGGCGATGGAGAGCGTGATCTATGGGCGGCCCTTCGCCGAGGCTTTGAAGGAAGAGGTCGAGCGCGCCGACGCGCACGCCGTGTTTCTGCTGGCGAGCGGCACGCTGGCGCGCGAGACCGACCTCGTCGACAAGCTCCGCGCCGCGCTCGGCAACCGCTTTGCCGGGCTCTGCGCCAAGATCGGCTCGCATACGCCGCGCACCGATTGCGTCGCCGCCGCCAACGCGGCGCGCGCCGCCGGCGCCGACCTCATCGTCACGCTGGGCGGCGGCTCGGTGACCGACGCCGCCAAGATCGTCGCGATGTGCCTGGCGAACGGCGTTACCGACTCGCGGCAACTCGACAAGTTTCGCGCCCGCGTCGCCGCCGACGGCACGGTGACGCGCGCGCATATCGATGCACCCCAGCTGCGTACGATCACCATCCCGACGACGCTGTCGGCCGGCGAGTACACCGCGTCGGCCGGCTGCACCGACACCGCGCGCAACGTCAAGGAAAGCTTCGGCCATCCGATGATGATGGCGAAGTCGGTGGTGCTCGACCCGCGCGCGACGCTGCCCACGCCGGAGTGGCTGTTCCTCTCGACCGGCATCCGTGCGGTCGACCACGCGGTCGAGGATATCTGCTCTCCGGATTGCCAGCCGATTTCGGAAGGCGCCTCGGCCCAGGCGCTGAAGCTGCTCGGCCACGGGCTGCGGGGCGTCAAGGCCGATGCGCAAGACCTCGACGCGCGGCTCGAATGCCAGCTCGGCGCCTGGATGTCGATGATCGGCTCGCAGACCGGCGTGCCCAAAGGCGCCAGCCACGGCATCGGCCATGTGCTCGGCGGCACCGCGCATGTGCCGCACGGCTACACGTCATGCGTGATGCTGCCGCATGTGCTGCGCTTCAATCTCGCGGTCAACCCCGAGCGGCAGGCGGTGGTGAGCGACGCGCTCGGCGATCGCGACGCACCCGCGGCCGACCTGGTCGCCGGACTCATCGCCGATCTCGGCCTGCCGTCGCGGTTGCGCGATGTCGGGGTCAAGGAGGATCAACTCGACCGCATCGCCGAATTGTCGATGCACGACCGCTGGCTCCACACCAACCCGCGCAAGATCGACGGGCCGGCGGTGGTCCGCCAGATTCTCGACGCGGCGTGGTGAGCCACGATTGTGTTTTAGCGTATTTATGTTTATATGTGGATCATGAGAACGACGATCGATCTTCCCGATGAGCTGTTGCGCCGCGCCAAGTCCGCGGCCGCGCTGAGCGGCCGCAAACTTAAGGACCTTATCGAAGAGGGGTTACGCATGGCTCTCGCTCAGTCCGCTGGCGGTGATGAGGCGGAAACGGCACCGGCGAAAAAGCAGTCAATGCACGACCTAGCGAAGCATCTGATTTTCGACGATGTCGACAGCCCGCCCGACCTGTCGACTAATCCTAAATACTTCGAAGGTTTCGGCAGGTAATGCCGGTTGGGGCGCTGTTGGATACCGGCCCATTGGTGGCTTACCTCTATCCGCGGGATGCCTATCACGACTGGGCCGTCGAGCAATTCGAGGCGGCGACAACGCCGTTCATCACATGCGAGGCGGTGCTGACGGAGGCGTGTTTTCTGACGTTCCGCAATGGTCAGGAACCGCTTCGCGTGATCCGGCTAGTGAGCAGCGGCGTGGTACGGATCGGCTTGGACGTCGGGGAGGAGATCACGGTCATCGAGGCGGCAATGCAGCGTTACGCCAATGTGCCGATGTCGCTCGCGGATGCCTGTCTCGTGCGGCTGGCCGAGACCAGGCGGCTCCCCATCTGCACGCTCGACTCGGACTTCACTATCTATCGAACGCGCTCGGGACGCGCGTTCGATTTGGTTTCGCCGCCCGGTCGCGGTGCGTTGCACGAACCCTAGCTACGCCGCGCTGCGCAAGCCGGCCGAGCAGCTATTTCGCGCCGATGAGCCGCGTCCAGACGAGCAGCGCCTTCATCAGGTCGCCGATCAGCCCACGCGCGACATCGTCGGTGAGCTTGCCGTTGGCGTCGAACTTGTTCTGCGCCTGAAAGATCAGCACCTCGGGCTTGTTGAGCGGGTGCATATCGAGAAAGACGCAGCTATGCCGCAGATTGAGCTGGGCGCGCGCGCTGCCGGCCATGCCGGCGGCGGCGCCGAGGATCGCCACAGGCTTGCCGGCGAAGGGCTGATCGGGCGGGCGCGAGGCCCAATCGATCGCGTTCTTCAAGACCCCTGACATCGCGTAGTTGTATTCGGGGCAGGCGAAGAGCAGCGCATCGGCCGCCTTGATCTGCTGGCGCAGCGTCTCGACCGGCGGCGGAAAGCCCTGGGCGCGGACATCCTCGTTGTAGAGCGGGATTTGCGAGATGTCGGCGACCGTCACTTCCATCCCGGCCGGCTTCAATCCGATCGCGGTGTTGAGCGCGGCGCGGTTGAACGAGCCTTGGCGCAGGCTGCCGCAAATGCCGAGCACCGAGATCGCTTTCGCATCGCTCATGGTCTGCTCCCTGCCGTCAAATTGCCGTTTGTCGCATTCAAAATGCCGAAATCCGTGCCGCGCCGGGGCGCCGCGCCGCCATTGCGCGCTCCGCCAGCGGGCCGAAGGCCAGCCCCAGCGTCGCCCACAGTATCGCCTGTCCGCCCGTCGCCGCGAGTCGGAATTGCCACAGCACCGTGGCGGGAAAATCCGCCGGCATCTCGTCGATCGCCGGCAATGCCGCGATGGCGATGGCCATCGCCGCGACATAGGCGGCGCCGGCGATCAACACCGCGTTCCACGAGCCGAGCCGTCGCTGCAGGCGGCCGCGCAGCATCCCGGCGGCGATCATTGCCGCCAGCGACAGCGCGATCATGCCGAAATAAAGCGCGGTGCGCATGCCGATCGTCTCGGGCTCGCCGACCGAGGGCGGATTGGCCGGGTATTTGAGCATCGGCACCACGTAGACCGCGACGAACCCCGCGGCGGCGAGCAGCGCCGCAGTGGCGCGCGGGGCGAGATCGGCCATGCGTCCGTGCGCCAGGGCAAAGGCCAGCGCGAACAACCCGCCGAACGCGGCGCTATAGACCATGATCCCGGTGAACAGGCCGATACCGGCCTGGACCTTGCGGCTGACCAGCTCGGGCTCGGGGCTCGGCATCGGCATGCCCTTGTCCGCCATGGCCTGCGCCTCGACCTTGGCTTGGGCCGTCTCGAACGCGATCGCGCGGTCGACCGGCCGCTCTCCGGCGAACTTCAGGAAGGCGAAACCAAGCAGACCGGCGAGCACGCCGACCATCATGCCGCGCAGCAGCAGCGTCCCGACCATGATGCGGTCGCCCGCCTTAGTGGCAGGGAAAGCTGAGCAGGTGACGTCCATCGTGCACGAATTCGTGCACGTACATGCCCGAAATGAGCGACGTCGCGCCTTCCTCGACGCCGACGAAATAGATTGCCAGCAACGCGATGAGGCCGCCGAAAATCAGCCACGGCAGCAACTCGCGCAGCGGGATCGTTGCGGGCCGCACCGGGGTGGTTGTGGTGGTCGCGATCGTCATGGCGTGAGCTCCTGGGAAGACGCGTCCCGTTAGAGGTCCATCGCTGCGAGCGGGGTCTGACTCTCGGCTCGGAGCCGATTACAGTGGCGCGACCGCGCCGGGTTTGCACCGGCTTCCACGCTGCGCGATAACGACGGCGATGATAAAGGCCGCGATTCCGCGCTGTCAACGGCATGACCGGCCCGGCCTGCCCGGCGGCATGATATAAAGGCCGGCGCTCGCCTTGGAGGGGAACCGACCGATGCGCGACATCCGCCCCGTCACCGGCGCCAATGTGTGGCGCGGCAAGGACATGGCCGATTCGCCGCGTTGGCAGCGGCGCCTCACGCCGGCGCAACTCGCCGAGATCGACGCGGCGCTGTGGGCGGCGAAAGCCAGCGGACGGTCATGGGAGGCGATAAAAGCCGGCGATGTACCGCTGCCCGGCCTCGGCGCACTGATCGACGACATCCGCGACGAGCTGGAAAACGGCAGCGGCCTCATGATGCTGCGCGGCCTCGATGTCGCGCGCTACAGCCTGGACGAGCTGAGGATCATCTATGCCGGGTTCTGCCGGCAGCTCGGCACGCTGGTGTTCTCCAACCGTGGCGGCGAGATCATGCGCGATATTCGCGATGTCGGCCGCGATGTCGGCGAACGCTACGGCCAGCTGCCCGGCGACGGTTTCCTCTCGTCCTATTCGCGCACGCTATCGAACCAGGGCCTGCGCTATCACACCGACCGCTGCGACGTGGTCGCCCTCCTTTGCGTGCGCCAGGCGATGAAGGGCGGCATGTCGCGGCTGTGCAGTTCGCCCGCGGTGCACAATGCGATGCTGGCGCGGCGGCCCGATCTCGCCGCCGCGCTGTACGAGAATGTCTGGCGCAGCCGTTTCGGAGAAGAGGACGAGGGCGACACGCTCGGGTACCCGTTGCCGGTCTGGGGCGTGCGCGACGGCAGGTTCACCAGCCATTACTCGCGCACCTTCGTCGAGGCCGGACAGCGTCAGCCGGCCGCGCCGCGCGTCTCGGCGGCGCAGTGGGAGGCGCTCGACCTGATCTCAGAACTTGCCGACGAGCTCTCTTTCGCGATGAGCTTCACGCCGGGCGACATGCAGTTCGTCAATAACCACGTGATCTATCACGCTCGCACCGCCTTCGAGGACGATGCCGGCGCGGGGCGGGACCGCCTGCTGCTGCGGCTATGGATGGCGATGCCGAACAGCCGGGCGCTGCCCGCCGGTCACGAGGTGCTGTGGGGCGATGTCGCTGCGGGCGCGCTGCGCGGCGGCATCGGCCAGACCGCGAGCGCGCCGCTGCGCTAGGCTAGCGCTGGCCCGGATAGCCGGGCAGGCCCTGGCCCGGCGGCACTGTCATGCCCCCGCCGTACTGGGCGTTCAGCCGTTCGCCGGAAATGTCGCCCGGATTGTGGATCGGGAAGTCGGACGACGACCCGTCATCCGTCATCCATGACGGCGCGCCCATCGTGGTCGTCGTGCGGTACATCTGCGCCGAGGCGGGCGCGGCGGCGGCTGCGATCAAGGCGATCGCGGCGGTGGCGGCAAGAACCGTTTTCATCGTCTCCGTCCTCGAGTGATCGATGCAGGTCGAACACCTTGCGGCGGATCGGCGTTCCGTGCCGGGCTTCAGGCGATGGCGAGGCAGCGCCTGACGCTGGAGATGAGCGCGGCGGGCTCGAAGGGCTTTTTGAGGCTGTTGTCGGCGCCCAGCAGCTCGGCGATGCGCAGCACGTCGCCGGCGGCGAAATTGCCGCCGCCGGTGATCGCCAGGATGCGCGCGTCGGGGTTCGCCTCGCGCAGTTCGAGGATCGTCGCCATGCCCTCCTTGCCGGGCATCAGGATGTCGACGATGACGAGGTCGGGGTCGAGCTCGCCGAACCGGCTGATGCCGGTCTGCGCGTCGCCGGCCGACGTCACCTCGTAACCCTCGCTTTCGAGGATGCGCTCGACGACCGTGCAAAACACCGGATCGTCGTCGATCACCAGAACCGAGTTCATTGCCGCGCCTCCGAAATCCGGTTTCATAGCCCGCTCACCCCTTGCAGCATCGCGATCCGTACTGCGTCCGAGCGGTTGCGCGCGCCCATTTTCTTGAAGGCGCTGTTGAGGTGGAGCTTGACGGTGACTTGCGCGATCGCCAACCGCTCGGCGATCTCGCGATTGGGCGAGCCGTGCACCAGATGCTCGATGCAATCGAGCTCGCGCGGCGTCAAATTGTCGAAGGATTGGCGTGCCATATGCCGGCCCGGGCGTGCAGCGACCACGGCGCGCGGCACATAGGTCTCGCCCGCCGCCATCAACCTGAGCGCGGTCAACAGCGCGGTGCCGCGCAGATTCTTCATGATGACCCCGGCGGCGCCGCGTTCGAGCGCGCGCTCGGCCTCATCGGGGTCCATTGCGCCCGAGAGGATCGCGACCGCGGTGCCCGGCAGCCGTTCCATCACCTCATCGAGCCCGGCGAGCCCGTTCATGCCGGGCATCCGGTAGTCGAGGATCACCAGGTCGAAATCGGCAACGCCCGCCAGCCGCTCGCGCACCTGCTGGAAATCCGATGCCTCGATGCAGACGATGTCGGGCGCCGCGCGCGTCAGGTAGCTGGCGATCGCCTCGCGCACCAGATGATGATCGTCGGCGAGCAATATTCTCATACCGGTCCCATCGCGACACGCCGGCGCCGCGCGATCGCGCGCGCTCCGGCTCGCCGACGCTACGCGCGCAATGGTTAACAACGTCCAAACGGTGCCGGATTGGCGGCGCAGCGCTAGAGCTTCTCCGATAACCAATCGTCAACAACGCCAGACTTAAATTGCAGAGAGCGTTCCCCGGGATTTTTCGAGACAGTGGCGTGAGCGATGCGGATGTGATCGCGCTGGCCTTGGCGGCGCGGCCGGCTAAGCCGGTCCGGCCCGAGCAGGCCGAGCCGCGCCCCGGGCCGCGCGTCGAGGACCGGCTGCGCCACGCCCAAAAGATGGATGCGCTGGGCCAGATCACCGGCGGCATCGCGCACGATTTCAACAACCTGCTGATGGCGATCAACTTCAATCTGGAATCGCTCGCCGAGGAGGTGCCGCAAAGTCCGGCCACCGAGCCGCTGTTCGACGGCGCCCGCCAGGCGATCGAGCAGGCGCACGGCCTGATCGGCCATCTTCTCGCCTTCGCCCGCCGTCAGCCGCTGTCGCCGACCAGCCTCGACATCAACGAAAGCGTCGCGGCGACGCAGCAGATGCTGCGCCGCGCGTTGCCCGCAGGCATCGCCATCGAAACGCGGCCCGGCGGCAATGCCGGGCTGGTGCTGGCCGACCGCAACCAGTTCGAGACCGCGCTGTTGAACCTCGCGCTCAACGCCCGCGACGCGATGGAGGGCGGCGGGCGGCTGACCATCGGCACCGCCGACATCACGCTCGACGCGGCCTATGCAGCGCTGCACCCGGGCGCCGCGGCGGGGCGTTATGTGCTGGTCGCGGTCAGCGATACCGGAGACGGCATGCGCCCGGAAACCATCGAGCGCGCGTTCGAACCGTTCTTCACGACCAAGACCGGCCCGGAGCATAGCGGGCTCGGGCTCAGCCAGGTCTACGGCTACGCCAAGCAGACCGGCGGCCATGCACGGATCGACAGCGAGCCCGGCGGCGGCACGACGGTGCAACTCTTCCTGCCGCGCTTCGGTGACGCCGCGCCGGCCGCGCCGCCGACGGCAAAACCCGGCGCGGCGCACGGCGAGACGGTGCTCCTCGTCGAGGATTCGGCGCTGGTGCGCAACGCGGTGGCGAAGATGCTCGCCGATCTCGGCTATCGGCCGCTGACCGCGACCGGCGCCGACGAAGCGCTGGCGCTGATCGAGGCCGGCGGGCGGATCGATCTTCTGTTCACCGACATGGTGTTGCCCGGCGGCCTCTGCGGCGAGGACCTGGCGGAAGCGGCGCGCCGGCTGCGGCCGGGGCTCGGCGTGCTCTTCACCTCGGGGTATAGCGATATCCGCATCGATGAGGCGGTCGGCGAGAGCGGCCGCTTCGGCTTTATCGCCAAGCCGTTCTCGAAGCGGCAATTGGCGCCGCGCCTGCGCGAGCTTCTCGATGGCGCCGTGGCTGCGGTTTAGGTCTCGCGCAAAACGGGATCGTTCGCCGCCTTCCTGCCGTTCGCCTACGTGTCGTGCCGAACGACAACAAAGCGCCCAGGAGGAAGGCATGGACGACCACGTCTACCGCGTCATTCAGATCGTCGGCTCATCCGAAAAAAGCGCCGACGATGCGATCCAGATGGCCATAACGCGCGCCTCGAAAACCTTGCGCGACCTGCGCTGGTTCGAGGTGATGGAGACCCGCGGCCACATTCAGAATGGGAAAATCCATCACTTCCAGGTTACCCTGAAGGTCGGGTTCACGCTCGACGACTGAAGCGAGGGGATCGATGGCGAAGGCCTATCTCGCGGTACGCGCCGAGGTGCCGGAGGCTGACCGCGCGCAATTTGACCATTGGTACGAGACCGACCACCTGCCCTGGGCGTTGCGCGTGTTCGGCGCACGGCGCGCCTGGCGCTGCTGGAGCAAGAGCGATACGCCAGACCGCATTGGCGTGCATGTGGCGTTCTACGAGTTCGACTCTGTGGAGGCCGCCGAGGCGATCGGCAAATCCGACGCGATCAAGCCGCTGGTCGAGGACTTCGACCGGGTCTGGCAAGACCGCGTCACCCGCCGCCGCGCCGTGCTCGAAATCGTGCAGGAGATAATCTCCTAGCGCCCATCCCGGCGAACGCCGGGACCCATCGTTCCATGGTTCGAGCGATTGAGAAATGGGCCCCGGCTTTCGCCGGGGTGGTGCGAGAAAGGCGCGCTTGCAGCGGTTTGGTGCGGCCGCCATGCTCCTTCCGGCAATAGAGGGGAGCCGCCTGCCATGAGCCTTAACGGCGTCATCAACATCGAGGATCTGCATCAGGCGGCGAAGCGCCGCCTGCCGAAGATCGCGTTCGACTTTATCGAGGGCGGGGTCGAGGACGAGCGCGCGCTGGAGCGCAACCGCGCCGCCTTCGCCAAGCACCAGTTGCTGCCGCGCTACCTCGTCGACGTGTCGAAGCGCGACCAGTCGCAAACGGTTTTCGGCCGCAAGTTCAACTCGCCCTTCGGCATCTCGCCGACCGGCACGGCCGGCCTCTTCCGCCGCGGCGCCGATCTGATGCTCGCCGAGGCGGCGCGCGACGCGAACATCCCCTACATCATGTCGGGCGGCAGCAATCACTCGATGGAAGCCGCCGTCAAGGTCGCGCCGCACAATACCTGGTACCAGCTCTATGCCGCGCGCGACGGGCGGATTTCCGAGGATCTGGTACGCCGCGCCGCCGATTGCGGGATCGAGACGCTGGTGCTGACCGTCGACGTGCCGGTGCGGCCGCGGCGCGAGCGCAATATCCGCAACGGCTTCGCCGCCATTCGCGGCACCTGGCTCAAGGCGGCGCTAAGCCTCAAGCCGCACATCCTCGCCGAGGCCATGCAACACCCGGGCTGGGTGTGGGAATATGTCAGGCACGGCGGCACGCCCAACCTCGACAACTGGAAGCCCTATGCTGCGCCCGGCGCCAGCGTCGATGACGTGGTCGATCTGTTCGGCACCAACACCCCGGCGCATGCGCAGACCTGGGGCGAGCTCGAGACCTATCGCAAGCTCTTCCCGCGCAACATCGTCGTCAAAGGGCTGATGAACCCGGCCGACGCGATCCGCGCCGCCGATATCGGCTGCGAGGGCGTGCTGATCTCGAACCATGGCGGGCGCCAGCTCGACCAGGCGCCGGGCTCGCTCGACGTGCTGCCGGCAATGAAGCAGGCGGTCGGCGACCGCATGACCTTGATGCTCGACAGCGGCGTGCGGCGCGGCGCCGACATCCTGATCGCGCTGTGTCTCGGCGCCGATTTCGTCACCTTCGGCCGGCCGACGCTTTACGGCGCGGTCGCCGGCGGGCTCGACGGGGTGAAGATGGCGATCGACATCTTCCGCACCGAGATCGACCTCGTCATGGGCCAGATCGGCTGCCCCAGCCTCGACGGGCTCGGCCCCGATTTCCTCTGGCAGGACGATTACGGAAGGAACCGCTGAACCCTCACCCTCCCATTGCTGTCGCAATGGGCCCCTCCCTCTCCCGCAAGCGGTAGAGGGGTTTGATATGCGGCGTGCGTTTGTCCCCTCTACCGCTTGCGGGAGAGGGTGGCTCCGGGCGCAGCCCGGAGACGGGTGAGGGTGGCTACCGCCCCTGCCGCCGCAGGAAGTCGATGAAGGTCGCCGCCAGGAGTCCCTCCTTGGCGTCCCAGTCGATAAAGGCTTCGTCGAGCGTCGCCTTCAGCTCGGTCACGACTTCGTGGTACTCCGCGTTGGGCATCAGCCGGTGGCAGGCCTCGCCGGCGGGCGGCGGGTGCACCGGGTCCTTGCCGGGCGCGATGCAGGTCGGCATCGTCAGCGAGCGCAATTCGGCCGGGCTGAGGCCGATCACCGGATGCTCCGCCCCGGCATTGAAGCTGTCGCGCCAGCGCTCCATGCGGCTGATGAAGTCCGCCGGGTTCATCGCCATCAGCGCGTCGCGGCTCGTCGGGTTGACGGCGATCACCTCTTTCCAGTGATCCATCGCGCAGACCGCCGCCATGCCGCCGGCTTTCGCCGCTTCGATATGCGCGGTGTAGTACTGGTTGGCGAGATGGACGGCGGCGTGCTGGCCGCCGGTCACGCGCCACAGCAGCAGCCCGCGCACGTCTTCCGGGTGGCGCAGCGCCAGGATCAGCGCCAGCCGGCAGCCCGACGAGCTGCCGCCGATATAGGCCGGCGCGGCGTCGATGCGCTGCAGCAGCTCGTGCAAATCCTCGGCCCATTCGTCGTTCTCGGACTCGCCGGTGATCGCGACGCCCGAGGCGCCGCAATTGCGCCGGTCGTAGATCACGACGCGATAGCCGGCCCCGGCGATCCTTTCGGCCAATGACTTCAGCGACACGCCGGCCCGCCGTCCACCCGGCTGCAGCGCGACGAACGGTCCGCGCTCGCCGAGAACCTCGTAGCTGACGTCGATGCCGCGGATTTGCGTGACGGGCATGGGTTTCTCCCTGGTCGAGCGTTTGTCTGAGCCGATGTTAGCCACCGAAACGCCGCGGCGCCATCGGTTCACGCACCACCCCGGCGAAGGCCCGGGGGCCACGCTTCAGTGCTTGTACAGGTCCAACTTCTCGATCGTGAAATGCGAGACGCCATCGGTCGGGCGGTTGTTCGCCAAGAGCAGGGTCCCGCCCTCCTGCGTGGTGACGGAAAAACTCTTTTCGTAGGTTCCCGGGGCGGGGATCGGCTCAGTGATAACAAATTTTTGCCGGTCGGCCGAAAGGACGCCGATCATGATGCTGCCATCCGTCACCCGCACCTTGTAGTCGATGACGACCGTGCCGGCCGGCACTTTCGGCGACGCTTCGAGCTGGTAGTCGGTTTTGCCGGTGCCGGTTGTCACCGAAATGATGCCGCCGTCCTTGGAGAAAGATGCGGTCGGTACGTCCCGCGTCCAGGTGAGCGTGTCGAGGCCGGCAATACGCTCGCCCTCGCTGCTGCCCGACCAGAAATACACGACGATGCCGATTACTACGACGCCCAGCACCGCCACCGCGATGTAGAGACCGCGGCTCCCCTGCCGGGACGTTCCAGGATCAGACATTTTTTCCCCTTTGGGGTCGCTTGCCGGACCCGCCGCGAACGCGTGACATATTACCCGGCGCGCGCCGACGGGTACAGACGGCAGCGGCGTCGCTGAGCGGTGGTACGAAGAGCTAATCCGCTGCCGCGCCGGACTTGGCGAGTGCCGGTTTCTGCTGCCGGCCGGCGGTGAGCTGCGTGTCGATCTCTTCGATCGAGCGGCCCTTGGTCTCGATGCCGAAGAGGAACGCGGCGCCCGACAGGAACGACCAGAACGACAGGAACAGCATCGCCGGCATGACGAAGTCGAGCGACGCCTTGGGGCTGACGAAATTCGACTGGCCGCAGATCAGCGCCAGGCCCAGCGGCCCGATCACCTTGCCGAAATTGCCGAGTCCATAGCCAAAGCCCATGCCGCTGGCGCGCAGCCCGGCGGGCCAGATTTCGGCGGAATAGGGGCCGATGATTGCGTAGGCGCCATCGCCGAAAAAGCGCTGCGCCATCACGAACAGCCAGAACATCGACACGCCGCCGATCGTCCCGGCGTAGTAGAAGCCGGCAAGGCACATGAAAAAGCCGCCGCCCATGCCGACGAGAAAGCCGGCCGGGCGCCGCCCGATCGCGTCGCTCGCATAGGAGCAGACGAGACGCCCCGCAAAGCCGCTGACGCCGACCCAGATCATCAGCTTCGCCGCCTCGGCCGGCGTGATCTTGAGGATCAGCACGAGGAGCGTCGTTGCCCACATCAACAGCCCGATGCCGCTGGTCTGGCTGAGGCTCGTGAGCACCGAGACGATCATGCTGCGCGGATATTTGAAGATCTCGACCCACGGCGTGTGCGGCGTCTCCTCGATCCGGTCGGGCAGCGCCACGTCCTTGGGGTCGATCATCAGCGCCCAGGCGACCGAGCGGCGCGCCTCGGCGATGCGGCCCTTGCGGATCAGCCAGCGCGGCGACTCGGGAACCCAGGCGCGGATCAGGAGGGTGATCAGTGCCGGGGCCAGGCCGATCGCGAAGAGGCCGCGCCAGCCGAACACCGGCGCGAGGAACGCGCCGAGAAACGCGCCGAAAATATTGCCGAGCGGCAGGCACGACGTCACCAGCCCGCTGACCCAGCCGCGCTTGTAGGTCGGGATGAATTCCTGCACCAGCGGCAGGTCGACCGTGAAGAGGCCCGACACGCCAAAGCCGACGAGAAACCGGCAGAAGGTCAGGTAAATCCAGCCGCCGGTGTCGGGGGTGAGCGCCATCAGCCCGGTGGGGATCGAGAAATTGAGCGCGGTCAGGATGAAGACACGGCGGCGGCCGACCTTGTCGGCCATCCAGCCCCAGAAGAACGCGCCCGGTATGGCGCCGAGGCCGGCGGACAGCAGAACCATTGCCGACTGGCCGAACGTCAGCTTCCATGGCCCGACGATAAAGGCCAGCACATAGCCGATCAGGTAGAAGTCGAAGAAATCGAGCATGTCGCCCAGAATCGCGGCGACCACGATCTTCCACTGATTGAGCGTCAGGCGCGTTTGGCGCTCGATCATTTCCAACATGCGCTTTCCTCCGGGCACAGGCATCCCGCGTCGCCGCGGTGATCACGCGACGTGCAGCAGCCCTGTCCGATATTGTGATTGGCCGCAACGATAGCGCAAAGCGGCGGATTCGCAAATCGCCGGCGAAGCGGTATAAGCTCGCCGCCGGAGGGGCTGGCGCCGCACGCGAGCTCGGCACGGAAGACGAGGGAGCAGACGATGAAGCTGTTGTATTTCGACGATTTCAAGCTCGGCGTGCTGAAGGGCGACCAGGTCGTCGACGTCAGCGCCGAGGTCAAGGGCATCGCCCATACCGGGCCGGGCGACCTGATGAACAACCTGATCGAGCAGTGGGACGGCTATAAGGCCCGGCTCGAGGCGGCCGCCGCCAAGGGCAGTGGCGTCGCGGTATCGAGCGTCCGCATCCGCCCGCCGGTCCCGGGCCCGCGCACGATCGACTGCATGGCGGTCAACTACATGGAAGACGGCACGCGCAGCGCGCCGGCGCCGATCAACGCCTTCCACAAGAGCCCCTCGGCGATCATCGGCCAGGGCGACACGATGGTGCTGCCCGATGTGCCGGCGGCGATCTTCGAGGGCGAGGCCGAGATGGCGGCGGTCATCGGCCGGAAGTGCTCGAACGTCAGCGAAGCGCAGGCGCTGAGCTACGTCTTCGCCTACATGAATTTCATCGACGGTTCGGCACGCGGCCTGCCGCCGCCGGGCAATGTCTTCTTCCAGATGAAGAGCCGCGACACCTTCGCGCCGATCGGCCCCTATCTGGTCACCGCCGACGAGGTCCCGAACCCGCAGAAGCTGCAGATCAAGCTGTGGAACAACGGCGTGCTGATGCAGAACTTCAACACCGACGACATGGGCCACAACATCGCCAAGTCGATCGCCTGGCTGTCGTCGATCCACACCCTGCTGCCGGGCGACATCGTCGCCACCGGCACCAACCATCGCGGGCTCAACCCGTTCATGGACGGCGA
>DASZLY010000350.1:0-2581 GCA_035552135.1 Allostellaceae bacterium
CAATGCCGATGTCGCCGTCAAGCGCGCCGCGCGGATCGGCGATTGCTGGTACATCAATCCGCACAATACGCTGGCGACGATCGAGCGCCAGATGGACATCTACAAGCGCGCGCTCGACGAAGAGGGAAAACCGTTCCCGGCGGAAGTGCCGATGCGCCGCGAGGTGTTTGTCGCCTCATCGCGCGCCGAGGCGATCCGCCTGGCGCAACCCTATCTCGAAGAAAAATACCGCGCCTACCGCGCCTGGGGGCAGGACAAGGTGATGCCCGAGGGCGACGATTTCGACCACGAATTCGCCGAGCTCCTGGAAGACCGCTTCCTGATGGGCGCGCCAGCCGAGGTCGCCGAGCAGATGGTGCGCCTCAACCGCCGGCTCGGCGTCAACCACATCGTCGCCTCGGTGCACTGGCCCGGCATGCCCAACAGCCTGGCGTTGGAACAGCTGGAGGTTCTGTCGCGCGAGGTGATGCCGCAGGTGCGACAGGGGGTCTGACCCCTCTCTGCTTCATCATTCCCGCGAGAGCGGGAACCCATGGACACCGCCTTAGCCAATCTGGGTTCGGCCTTTCGGGCCGCCCCGGAATGACATCCCCTGCTAATTCGGGTGCACGATCGTGCGCAGCATGACGCGGCGCTGTTCCGGCGCGGCGTCGGCGGCGCCGCGGTGCATCGTTGCGATCTCGTCCCAGATCACCACGTCGCCGACCCGCCAGCGGTGATAGTAGGTGTTGTCGTCCTGCACCGAGTGGTCGCGCAATTCGAGGATCAGCGGCTCCGATTCCTCGTTCGTCATGCCGACAAAGCCGTGGCAATGCGTCGGGTTGACGAACAGCACCTTGCGGCCGGTGACCGGGTGCTCCTTGATCGCCGGGTGCAGGCATTCCGGCCGGCCCGCATTGCGCTCGCGGATATGTTCGGCGGTGTAGAGCTTGCGCGCGTCGGGCCCGTCGGTATAGCCGTGCCGCCCGGTCATGCCGGCGAGCTTTTCCTGCATCGCCGGCGCCAGCGTGTCGTAGGCCGCGTACATATCGGCGAAGAGCGTGCCGCCTTTCTCGCGCGGCACCTCGACCGCGTGCAGGATCGCCAGCCGCGGCAGCTTCTCGGGCGGGTCGTAGGTCTCGTCGGCGTGCCAGCTCGACGCGCGCGTCTGGCCGAATTTGTCGACCCCGCCATCCTTCGCGACATTGGTGATGAACGAGACGCGCGCGTCGTCCGGATGCCGGTAGTTTTCGAGGATGTGCTCGCGCAAATGGCCGAACCGCGTGCCGAATGCCGCGAGCTGATGCGCATCGAGCGTCTGCTCGCGGAACACCAGCACCGGATGGTCGCGGAAAACCGCTTCGATCTCGGCGAAGGTCGCGTCGTCGAGCCGCGCCAGGTCGGCGCCCTGGATTTCGGTGCCGAGCCTCTTGCCCAACGGGCGCAGCGACAATTGCGTCATGGCATCCTCCGTCATCGCCGGCGCCACGGTAATCGCGGCACTCAGTTCACCAGTATGATTTTTCCGATGTGCTGCGATGATTCCATCAGCGCATGCGCCTTCGACGCCTCGGCGAGCGGAAAGGTCTGGTAGGTGCAGGTGCGCAATTTGCCCTGCTCCCATAGCGGCCAGACCTTGTCCTTCAACGCCGAGACGATCTGCGCCTTCTGCTCGATCGAGCGGCCGCGCAGGGTCGAGCCGGTGACGGTCAGGTGCTTCCTTTGGATCGCGCCGAAATCGGCTTCGACCTTGGCGCCGCCCATCAGCGCGACGAAGCACAGCCGCCCCTCGCGCGCCAACAGGTCGAGCTCGCGCGGGATGTAGTCGCCACCGACCATGTCGAAAATCGCGTCGACCCCGCGGCCGCCGGTGAACTCCTTGCCGACGGCGACGAAGTCCTCGGTCTTGTAGTTGATCGCGACATCGGCGCCGAAATCGCGGCAGGCCTGGCATTTCTCTTCCGACCCGGCGGTCGCCAGCACCTTGGCGCCGAACGCCTTGGCGAGCTGGATCGCGGTGATGCCGATGCCGCTCGACCCGCCCTGCTGCAGAAATACCTCGCCCGCTTTGAGGTGGATGCGGTCGAAAACATTCGTCCACACCGTGCAGAACGTCTCCATCAGCCCGCCCGCATCGACGACGCTGACGCCTTTCGGCACCTTGAGGCATTGCACCGCCGGCACCGCGCAATATTCGCCGTAGCCGTCGGCGACGAGCAGTGCGCACACTTCGTCGCCGGTGACAAAACCGCTCGCGCCCTCGCCGAGCTTGACGATTGTTCCCGAGCATTCGAGCCCGGGAATATCGCTCGCGCCGGGCGGCATCGGATAGCGCCCCATGCGCTGCAGCGTGTCGGCGCGGTTGATCCCGGCGGCGGCGATGCGGATCAGCACCTCGCCGATTTTCGGCTCGGGCACCGGCCGCGTCCCGGGCACCAGCACCTCCGGCCCGCCGGGCTTGGCAATCTCGATGACGGTCTGGGTCGCGGGGATGTTGGCGAGCATGGGATGCCTCTAGGGAAATTCGTCGCTGCGAGCGTAGCGAAGCAATCTCGCGCGGGGGAGTCTTCTTGCCGACGAGATTGCTTCGTCGCTACGCTCC
>DASZLY010000351.1:0-6704 GCA_035552135.1 Allostellaceae bacterium
AAACAAAACCTACCTGATCGATATTGTCATCCACAAATTCGTTCGAAATAGCAAGCGTATCTAGCCCCGCGTCATAAAGTACGTGCGCCATAGATAGTCCATCGATATCCATGAATGTCGGCAGTTCAACTGCCCGCTCGATCGTTGTCGGCCTGGAGTTCTCATAATCTTCTTTTATGTCTTCCCAAGGCTGCTCAACCTCGTCGAGTGCCTTTCGGAAAGCAGCTTCGGCGTCCGGAGCCTCGACAAGAACATGCTCGTACATTGGTACAAGATACTGGCGCTCAATCACATATCGAGGCATCGGCCGTCTCCGCTCACGCTGCATAAGCCAGTTTCTGCCATGAGTCAGCTTGATGCAACGAAAAAGTTCGCTATATGTTCTATTCGGGGTCGCGATAGGGAACTTGAAGACTGTCACGCTGGCTTGATCGCCACGCCTGTTATGCCTGTTAAAATCCGACACAGATTGGCATATACGCCTGTTATGCCTGTTAAAATCCGGCACAGAACAGGCATAACAGGCTCGCTGCAGAGCAACCGAGGCACCGCATGAAATCGTCATTCCCGACGACTACCAGGACGCGATCGACAAGCTCGACGCGTTCAAGCTCCTCGCCGGGCACGAGGTCGTGCGCTACCGCGAGCCGGCGCGCGATCTCGACGAGCTGGTGGCGCGGCTGCATCCGGCGGAATGCGTCGTCGAGATTCGCGAGCGCATCGATTTCTCGCGCGCCCTCATCGAGCGCCTGCCGAATTTGAAGCTCATCGCGCTGGTCGGCAGCCGCTCGCGGGCGATCGACTACCGGGCGGCGCGCGATCATCAGGTGCTGGTGTCGCGGGGTGAGAGCGGCTCGCCGGAGGCGCCGGCCGAGCTGGCGGTGGCGCTGATGCTGGCGGCGCGGCGCAATGTCGTCGTCGAGGCGCCGCGCATGCAGCGCGGCGCGTGGCCGGCGACGCTGTCGCACCGGCTGCGCGGCAGCACGCTCGGCATTTTCGGGCTCGGCCATATCGGCACGATGGTCGCCGAGGCGGGGCGCGGGCTCGGCATGCAGGTGCTGGTCTGGGGCCGCGAACATTCGCTCGAAGCGGCGCGCGCCGCCGGCTTCGCCGCGGCCGGCAGCCAGGCGGAGCTGTTCGAGCGCTCGGACGTGCTGCAACTGCTGGTGCGCCTCACACAAGAGACGGCCGGCATCGTC
This sequence comes from Allostellaceae bacterium, assembly GCA_035552135.1. Classification (GTDB taxonomy): domain Bacteria; phylum Pseudomonadota; class Alphaproteobacteria; order ATCC43930; family CGMCC-115725; genus DATARH01. The sequence goes on from DASZLY010000351.1 coordinate 1,200, forward strand.
ACCCTCGCCGACCTCTTGCGCATGAAGCCGACCGCGCTCTTCGTCAATGTCGCGCGCGCCCGGCTGATCGCGCCGGGCGCGCTCGTCGCGGCGCTGCAGCAGGGAAGGCCGGGCTCCGCGGCGGTCGACGTCTATGACGAGGAGCCGGTGCTGGGCGGCAACCACCCGCTTCTCAAGATGCCCAACGTCTTGTGCACGCCGCATCTCGGCTGGGCCGAGTGGGAGACGTTCGAGCTCTATTTCCGCGAATGCTTCGAGCAGATCGTCGCCTATGCCGAGGGCCGGTCGCTGCGCCTCGTCGAGGTTTAGAAACGTGATCGGAGGAGATCGAAGGGTTCTATTCTCTCCTCCGCCCGGCTTGACCCGGGGGTCCACGTCTTTATTCGCGGCACCGGAGCAGGAAGACGTGGATGCCCGGATCAGGTCCGGGCAAGGCGATGGTGAGGGGCATTGGGGTTTGGAGGGAAGCGTGCCGGACGCGCAGAAAATGGCTGCCGACCCTATACCAAAGGTCTAATCCGCAGCGTTTCGGGTGGGGGCAGGCGGGCTGTACCGCGCGCGCCCGGCCATTACGGTCGCGGCGATGGTCAGCATTCACCTCATCGACCGCGACGCCGCGACACGCTTTGCCGCGCGGCGCGTGCTGGAAGGCGCCGGCTTCGCGGTGAGCGAGGCGGCCGACGAACGCGCCGTCGCGCCGGCGCCGCCCGCGCTCGTCATCGCCGACCTCAGCGCGGCGAGCCTCGCGGCGATAAGGCGCGAGCATCCCGGCGTGCCGGTGCTGGCGCTCGGCGGCGCGGGCGAGGCGGCGCTGCTGGCCGGCAGCCTCGAAAAGCCCTTTACCGCGAGCCGGCTTCTCGCGGCGGTGCGGCGATGCCTGGCGCGCGGCGCCACCACGGCACCGCGACGACGCTCAGCACCACCGCCGTCCCGGCGATCTTGAACACCGCGGCGAAGCTGGTGAGAAAGCCGCTTGCCGCGTCGCCGCCCGCCTGCCGGCCGATGCTGTTGAAGATCAGCGTCAGCAGCGCCGCGCCGGTCACCGTGCCGAGCGTCCGGGTCAGCACCGACAGGCTGCCGGCGACGCCGCGATCAGCGAGCGGCGACGAGCGGATCACGATGTCGGTGTAGGCGACCTGGAACAGCGCCACGCCGATCCCCTGCACGCAGAGGATGAGCGCCATCGTTCCCGGGGCGATGTCGGCCGGCCACAGTCCGATCAGATAGAGCCCGGTGCCGACCGTGAGGATGCCGAGCGCGCCGACCCGCTCGGCCGGGACGCGGGTGATGAGCCGCCCGGCGAGCGGCGAGGTCAGCGCCATCGCCGTCGATCCCGATGCCAGCACCATCCCCGCCAGCCACAGCGGCATCGCGCTGAAGCGGGCGAAAAAGTACGGCACGAACAGCAGCACCGAGAACGCCGCCAGGTTCATCACCACGTAGACCGCGTTGATCGCCGCGAAGCTGATGTCGTTGAACAGGCCGATGCGGATCATCGGTCGCGGCGCGCGGCCTTCCCACCACGCGAACAGCGCCAGAATCGCCACCGCCGCGCCGAGCAGCGCCGTCATCTGGAGGCCCGGCCCCATTCGCGCCCCGGCATTGATCCCGAGCAGCAGCAGCGTCAGGCCCAATGCCAGCAGCAGCGCGCCGAAAATATCGAACCGCTCGCCCCTGCCGGTCGTGCTGGCGGGCAGGCCGCGCAGGAACAGCAGGCTCGCCAGCGCGATCGGCGCGCGGAACCAGAACACCGCCGGCCAGCCCCACCGCGCCACCAGGAATCCGCCGATCAATGGCCCGGAGGCGGAGCTGAGCGCGAAGATCAAGGTGAACATGCCGACGCCGTGGGCGCGGCGTTCCTCAGGGTAGAGCCCGGTCACCAACGCCGGCGCGCAGCTGATGACGAGCCCGGCGCCGACGCCTTGCAGAAAGCGGAAGAACAACAGCCAGCCGAAACCCGGCGCCGCCGCGCACAGCAGATAGGCGACGACGCTCCACGCCAGCCCGGCGCGAAACACCCGGGCATGGCCGAACATGTCGCCGACCCGGCCGCAGGCCAGCATCAAGGCGGCGTAGGTCAGCGTGTAGCAGATCACCACCCACTGGATCATCGAGATCGGCAGGCCGAAGCTGCCGGTGATGGCGGGGAAGCTGATGTTGACCGCGGTGTCGAGCGGCACGATCGACATGCCGAGCCCGAGCATCACCAACCTCACCATCGGCACGCTGTGCCTGTTCGCGTCGGTGGTATCGTCAAGGGCCTGGGACAACGGCTTCTCACCAAGGCACAGAAATTTCACCTTGGCCGGGCTTGGCCCGGCCATCCACGAATAAGAGCGGGCTATTCGTGGACCCCCGGGTCAAGTCCGGGAGAGGCGGCGATTATGACGCTCACCCAAGGAGCGAGAGACTGAGCATACCCCCCGCGCCGCTCTCGCGGTAAGTTGATTGCCAAACAAAGCGCGGCACCACATCTGATGGCTGCGCATGGGGAGGCAGGGATTGCCCGAGAGGCCCGACTGGGACGACCGCGCCGGCGGCGGGTTCGCGCTGGCGCTGCACGGCGGCGCCGGCACGCTGGTGCGCGGCGAGATGACCCCGGAGCGCGAGGCGCTTTACCGCGCCGGGCTCGGCCGCGCGCTCGCCGCCGGACGCGAGGTGCTGGCGGGCGGCGGTACGGCGCTCGACGCGGTCTGCGCCGCGGTCTGCGCGCTCGAGGACGAACCGCTGTTCAACGCCGGGCGCGGCGCGGTCTTCACCCGCGCCGGCACCCAGGAGATGGACGCCGCGGTGATGGATGGGCGCGAGCGAGCGGCCGGCGCGGTTGCGGGCATTTTCGGGCCGCGCAACCCGGTGCTCGCGGCGCGCGCGGTGATGGAAACCTCGCCGCATGTGCTGCTGATCGGCGCGGGCGCGATGCAATTCTGCCGCGCGGCCGGGCTGGTTTTCGCCGAGCCCGGCTATTTCTTCACCGAGGCGCGCTGGCGGGCGCTGGCCGAGACCTTGGCGCAGGAGGAAGCCGGCCGCCTCGATGCCGATGAGTCGCGCCGCCACGGCACGGTCGGCGCCGTGGCGCGCGACCGCAGCGGCAACCTCGCCGCCGCGACCTCGACCGGCGGCATGACCGGCAAGCTGCCGGGCCGGGTCGGCGACAGCCCGATCGTCGGCGCCGGCACCTTCGCCGACAACGCGACCTGCGCGGTCTCGTGCACCGGGCATGGCGAATTCTTCATCCGCTATGCCGCGGCGCACGAGATCGCCGCGCGCATCGCCCATGCCGGGCAGCCCCTTCGCCAAGCGGCCGAAGCCGTCGTCGCCGAGCTAGGCCGGGTCGGCGGATCGGGCGGGCTGGTGGCGATCGGACGCGACGGCTCCATCGCGCTGCCGTTCAACTGCACTGGCATGTATCGCGGCTATGTGCGGCACGACGGAATCGCGTATACCGCGATCTACGACGAAGGGTTCACCGCCGCATGAACCGCCGCACCATCATCGCCGCAGGTTTCGCCGCCGCCGTCGCGGCGCTCTGGGCCGCCGCCGGCGGCGCGCAGACCGCGCCGCCGCCGGTCTCCGACGAGGTCGTCAAGCTCGGCCTCATTCTCGACATGAGCGGCCCTTACGCAGAGCTCACCGGCAAGGGCAGCCAGGTCGCGGCCGAGATGGCGGCCGAAGATTTCGGCGGGAAGGTGCTCGGCAGGCCGATCCAGGTCGTCGTCGCCGACCATCACGACAGCGCCGACCAGGCCGCGGCGATCGCGCGCGACTGGCTCGGTCCCGGCAAGGTCGACGCGATCATGGATGTGTCCGGCTCGTCCGAGGCGCTGATCGTCCAGGCGATCGGCAATACCCGCGGCAAGATCGTCATCCTCAACGCGCCCGGCGCCAACCGCCTGACCGAGGAAGGCTGCACCGCGACCTCGGTGCATTACACCAACGATACCTACGCGATCGCCCATACGCTCGGCCGCGCGATCGTCGCCAATGGCGGCGACACCTGGTTCTTCATCACGGTCGATTACAGCTACGGGTACGACCTCGAGGACGAGACCGCCGCGGTCGTGAAGGCGAACGGCGGCACCGTGCTGGGGCATGCGCGCCACCCGCTCGGCGCTGCGGATTTCTCGTCCTATCTGCTGCAGGCAAAGCAATCGGCCGCCAAGATCATCGGTCTCGCCGATGGCGGCAGCGACATCACCAACGCGGTCAAGAAAGCTGCCGCGCTGCACATGGTCCCGGGCGCACAGACCTTTGTCGGCCTGTCGATGCGCCTCAACCAGGTGCACGATCTCGGTCTCGCGACGACCCAGGGGATGCTGCTCAGCGAGTCGTTCTACTGGGACAGCGACGACCAGGCGCGCGCCTGGTCGAAGCGTTTTTTCCAGCGCGTCGGGGCGATGCCGAACGCGCTGCAGGCCGGGGTCTATTCGTCGACCATGCATTATCTGCAGGCGGTCGCCAAGGCCGGCACCGATGCGGCCGAGCCGGTGATGGCGGCGATGCGCGCGGCGCCGATCGACGACTTCTTCACCCATGACGGACAGATCCGCGCCGATGGGCTGATGGTGCACGACATGCACCTCTACCGGGTCAAGACTCCGGCCGAATCGCATTACGCCTGGGACTATCTCCGGCGGGTGACGACGATTCCCGGACGCGAGGTGTTCAAGCCGCTCGCCCAATCGAGCTGCCCGCTGGTGACGAGATAGCGCAAAGGAATTGTAGGGCGGATAAGCGGAGCGCAATCCGCCGGATTTCGGCCGATCTTTCGGCGGAATGCGCTGCGCTATTCCGCCCTACGCGATCAGGACGGCTCAGGAAATCCCCAGCCGCTCGCGTTCCGCCGCCAGCTCGGCCTCGTCCCAATAGCCGATGACGATGCCGGTGCGCAGCTGGCGGCCTTTGGGGTAATCCTCGATCCGCGCGTCGGCGATGGTGATGCGGTTGTGGTCGGTCAGCGCCCAGTCGAGCAGCGCGCCGCGCAGCCGGGTGCGTTCGCCCTCGAAGCGCGGGTCGGTGCCGAGATCGGTGAGTTCGCCTGGGTCGCTCGCCAGGTCGAACAGCAGCGGCCGGAACCCGGTCGCATGGACGTATTTCCAGCGCCCGTCGAACGCCATGAAGAGGCGGCAGTCACGCACCGGCTGATTGAGTGTCAGCCGCGCCTCGAGCATCGAATAGTCGTATTCCGAGAATGCGACGCGCCGCCAATCGGCCGGGGCCGCACCGCGCAGCAGCGGCAGCAGCGAGCGCCCCTCGACGACATGCGGCTGCGGCGCGCCGCCGCAATATTCGACAAAGCTCGGCACCAAATCGATCGCCTCCACCAGCGCGTCGCAGGCGGTGCCGCGCGTCGCGTCGGCCTCGGGGCTCGGGTCGGTGACGATCAGCGGCACCTTGACGGTGCAGTCGTGGAAAAAGTCCTTTTCGCCGAGCCAGTGGTCGCCGAGATAGTCGCCGTGGTCGCTGGTGAACACGATCATCGTGTTCTGCGACAGCCCGCGCTCGTCG
>DASZLY010000352.1:0-1794 GCA_035552135.1 Allostellaceae bacterium
AGCGGGCCGAAGGGTTCGGACATCGGACGACCTCGTGCTTGTGTCTAGACTAGCGCCGACTACAGCACGATCTCGCCGGTGCGAGCACAATAATTGTCGTCCCGGCGAAGGCCGGGACCCACGTTTCAGCGCCCGAGATAATCGAAAGGTGGATCCCGGCTTTTCGCCGGGACGACCCATTCAGCTCGCCTTCTTGCGGCCCCGCGCCGGGGCCTCGCGCGCCGGAGCGGCGGCGGTCTTTTTCTTGCCGCCGCCCGAGACCGGCAGCAGCATCGCGACCTGGCGACGGTCGGGCGCCTTGGCCGGGGCTTTGGCGCGTTTCCCTTCGCCCCTGTCGGCCTTGGGCGCGGCGGCGCTGCCCTCGGCGGCGAGGCTCTTTTTCAGCGCGTCCATCAAATTCACCACTTTCGGCGGTTCCTCGACCGCACGAGGGGCCCGGGCGAGGCCCTTGGTCTTGCTCTCGACCAGCGTGTGCAGCGCGTCCTGATAGCGGTCGCGGAAATTTTCCGGGTCGAAGGCGGCGGACTTGCGCTCGATGATGGTCTCGGCGATCGCCACCATATCGGGATCGATCTTGCCGTTGTGCTTGCTGCTGAATTCGGCCGGGCGCACCTCGTCGGCGCTGTGCAGCGTCGACATGATGAGGCCGCCGTCGCGCGGCTCGACCAGCACCAGCCGCTCGCGGCTCGAGAGCACGACGCGGCCGATCCCGACCTTGCCCTTATGCGCCATCGCCTCGCCGATGACGCGGAACGCCTCGTCGGCGAGCTCGCCGTCCGGGTGCACGTAATAGGGCGCGTCGAGATAGACGGGATCGACATCGCCGCGATCGACGAACTGGTCGAGGTCGATGATCTTCGACGAATCGATCTGCAGCTCCTTCAGCTCGTCGTCGGTGAGCGTGACATAGCGGCCGCGATCGTATTCGTAGCCCTTGACGATTTGGTCGCGCTCGACGACATCGCCGGTCTCGGAATCGACGAGCTGCTGCTTCAGCCGGTTGCCGGTCTCGGCGTTGAGCTGGTTGAGACGGATGCGCTTCGCCTCGCTGGTCGCGGGCGACAGATAGACCGGACAGCTCACCAGCGACAGGCGCAGAAAGCCGGTCCAAGATGCGCGAGGCATGGTGCCCTCCGATGGCGAATTCGCCCGAAACAAGCCAGAAGACGGTTAACGAAGCAATAACACTGCGTGAATCAGCAGCGGAATCAATCGTTTGCTGATCCACATCCGCGGGTAATCGCAGCGACGACAAGGGCGAGATCGAAACGCCCGCGCTTCAAATCGTGCCCCGCGCCGTCGACGGCGATCATCTCGGTCAACGCCGGAATTACCGAAATCGCTTCGCGCAGCTCGTGGGGCGTGCCGAAGGGGTCGGCGGTTCCCAACACGAATACGCTCGGCACGCGCAGCCGCGCGAAGTGCTCGACGCGCAGCCGCTCGGGCTTGCCGGGCGGGTGCAGCGGGTAGGAGAACAGCAGCAGCGCGGCGGCGAGGCTCGGCTCGTCGGCGACGAGCATCGTCGCCTGGCGGCCGCCATAGGATTGCCCGCCGAGCACGATGTTTTGGGGTCCGAGTGCACGCAGCGCCGCGACCGCGGTGGCGAGACCGGCACGGTCGGCCGCCGCGCCCGACGGCGATGGCGGCCCGGTCGGCCGGCGCTGGCGGAACGGCAGGTCGCAGCGCAGCACGTCGAACCCGGCCTCGCAAAACGCCGCTGCCGCCGCGACGAGCAACGGCATCGTGCAATTGCCGCCGGCGCCGTGCGTGAGCACGAGGCCGCGCTCTGCGCCG
>DASZLY010000353.1:0-5929 GCA_035552135.1 Allostellaceae bacterium
GCCAGCACGATCGACAGAATCGACGCCGGGACGACGAGCTTTTGTGCGATGATCGCCTTGGCCCACGCGGCATCGCGGGCCGGCTTGTGGCGGCGCAGATTGAGCGCCCCCACCGCCAGCGCAAGCCACACTCCGAGCACCGCCAGCGAGCGCACGGCTACCCCCATCGCCCAGCCGTAGAACACCGCCTGGACGAGGAACAGCGATCCGAGCACCGCGATCAGCAGCAGCGCGGCGAGCGGGACCTTGCGGCGCGAGGTTTCGGCGAAAATGCCGGGCAGCAAGCGGTCCTGCGCCTGGGCAAAGCAAAAGCGCGAGGCGACCATCAGTGCCGGGGCGAGGGTCTTGCCGACGATCAGCGCGACGAGCAGATTGAGGGTGACCGTGAGCCATTGCGGCGCGACGAGGCCGACCAGCCCCGGGGCCGTGGCGTAGCTGCTCTTGCCGGCCTTGATGAGGCCAGTGACCGCCCACCACGGCGCCGCATGGAACAGCGCAAAGGCGACGACCGTGAACAGCACGAGCGCGAGGATCCAGCCATAGTAAATCCCCAGCGGCACCCGCCGCTCGGGATTGGCGACTTCCCCGCCCAGCGCCGGTCCGGCGCCGAGGCCGGCGTAGGCAAAGACGAACAGTCCGCATACCGAAACAAAATCGGTAAGGCTGGTGGGGCTCGGATCGGCGGGCGGTGACAGCTCGGCGTGCGCCAGCCGGCTCGCCGCGGCGACGAATTGATCGGGCGAGGTGGAGAACCCGAAGGCGGTGATGGTCAGCGCCACGGCGATGATGATGAAGAGCAGCACCGTGACGAACGCGCCGTAATGCCGGACGCCGGCGGCATTGACGGCAAAAGTGATCCAGATCGCCGCGAGGCCGGTGATGAGATGCCCCGTCGGCGACAGCAGCGCCGCGCCCGCCGCGGCGTTTATCGGCACCATCGCCTGCCCGAGAAACGTGCCGAAGGCGTAGCCGAGAACGCCCATCCCGGCCGGCCCCGACGCCCAATAGACAAAGGTGATGAGGAAGCCGGCCGGCATCCCCAGGCTGCGCGCCAGCCAGACATGCTTCGACCCGGCGCGCGGCATCACCCGGGAGAAAACCGCGAACAGATAGGCTTTCGGCAGCATTGCGATCCCGGTCGCGAACATGGCGAGCGGCACGAGGCCGTGGATGCCGGGATAGACCGAGAGGCTTTGCACCGAGACGAAATTGATCCCGGAACCGTACTCGGCGGCGACCGCGGATGCGGTGATCGCCAGCACCCCGAGCGCCTTGGCGAGCCGATACGGCGTCGCCGGGTCGGCAGATTCGGCATGCCCGCTGACAGAAATGTCGGTCATCGCAGCCTCCCTGGTGTCCGATGCGGCTTCGGCAAAATGGCCGGCCGCTTGTTTGTTGTCTCCATCCTGCCGGGCGCAGCACAATGGGGCAAGCACGGCGCGTCCTTCGAGACAGCCGCTTCGCGGTCCTCTCAGGATGAGGGCGGTCCGAGATGGCATATAGAAAATCCTCATCCTGAGGCGCTTCGCGCAGCGAAGCCTCGAAGGACGCACGATCGGAGGTCCCATGAGCTTTACCGGCTACCCCAGTCTGAAAGGCCGCGCTGTCGTCATCACCGGCGGCGCGAGCGGCATCGGCGCGTCGTTCGTCCGCGCCTTCGCCGAGAACGAGGCGAAAGTCGGCTTTCTCGACCTCCAGGAAGAGGCCGGGCGCAAGCTCGCCGGCGAAGTGGGCGCGACCTTCGTCAAATGCGACCTGATGGACATCGCCGCGCTGCGCGGCGCGCTCGACGAGATTCATGGCAGGCTCGGGCCGGCGGCGGTGCTAATCAACAATGCCGCCAACGACCAGCGCTACGATTTCGCGACGATCGCCCCCGAGGAATTCGACCGCACGATCGCGGTCAACTTCCGCCACGTGTTCTTTGCCGCGCAGGCGATCGTGCCGCAAATGCGCGAACTGGGCTTCGGCTCGATCGTCAACCTGTCGTCGGTGTCGTGGATGCGCGGCATCCCGCTGCTCGAAGCCTATGCCTCGGCCAAGGCGGCCATCGTCGGCTTTACCAATACGCTGGCGCGCACGTTGGGGCCGCACCGCATCCGGGTCAACGCGATCGCGCCGGGCGCGGTGCTGACCGAGCGCCAGCGCAGCCTGTGGTTCACCGAGGAGGCGGCGATCGAGGCGGCGCGCGCGCAGCAATGCCTGCCCGATATGCTGAGCCCGGACGACATCGCCAATCTCGCGCTGTTCCTCGCCGCCGACGACAGCCGGCTCATCACCAAGCAGTGCCTGTCGGTGAACGGCGGGGTCTTGTAGCGCCGGCTTACGGCACCGCCGGCGCGGCGACCAGCGACGACTCGGCCGGGCCGCCGACCGGATAGGCATACGGCCCGAGCCGGTTGACCAGGACGACCGCCACGGCGAGCGCGCCCGCCGCGCCGATCAGTGCCGGGTTGTACGAACCGGCGAGATCGAAGAGGTAGCCGCCGAGGAAGCGCCCGACCGCGCCGCCCAGTGCGAACATCATGAAGAACAGGCCGTAGAGCGCGCCGAACGCGCGCAGCCCCAGATAGCGCGAGATCATGAAGGCGATGAGGTCAACCTCGGTGCCGAGCCCGACCCCGATCAGGATGACGCCGAGCCCGGGCAGAAACCCGCTGCCGGCAATGAGCAGCACAAACCCGGCGATCGGCGCCAGCCAGAAGACCGAGGCGATGTAGGAGGCAAAAATCCGGTCGATCAGATAGCCCGAGAGCAGCCGGCCGGACAGCGTCGACAACCCGAAAAGCGAGAAGGTCGCGGTCGCGGCGGTCGGCGACAAGCCACGGTCGGTCAACAGCGGCACGACATGCGCCGACGATCCGAGCAGCGCCATCGCGACAAGGAAAAAGGCAGCCGAAAGCAGCCAGAAAACCCGCGTCTTAACCGCCTCGCCCGGCATGATGCCGGGAAGAATTTCGGCATGCGCGTCGTGGCGCTCGCCTTCGCCGGGCGCGGGCTCGCGGACGAACAGCCCGACCGCCGGAAAGGCGACGGCGAGCACCATGCCGCCGAGGATCATATAGGCACCGCGCCAGCCGACATGGGCGATGAGGTAATTGGCGAGCTGCGGAACGATAAACCCGCCGATCCCGACCCCGGCCAGCGCGCAGCCGAGCGCCAGGCCGCGCCGCCGGTCGAACCAGGCGGAAATCGCCTTGGTGTAGCCGAGCGGCGTCTGGATCGAGCCGGTGATGCTGGTGAACGTGAAGAGGATGGTAAAGACCACCAGCGAGTGCGGCGTCAGCCCCATCAGCACGAGACACAGCGCGAAGGCGACGATGCCCGGCAGCGCGACCTTGCGGATCGTCCAGCGGTCCATCATCCGGCCGTAGACCGGCACCGCGAAGGCGGCGAGGAACTCGCCGGCCGACAGCGCGAACGACGCGGTGCCGCGGTCCCAATGCATGTCGGCCATGATCGGCTTCAAAAAGACGCCGAAGGTGAAGGCCAGCACCGGGCCGTTACAGACGATGAGCCCGGTGACGCCGCCAAGGACGACGCACCACGGGTTCTTGAAGGCGATCCGCATCGGCCTCTCCCTCGTTGCAAGCCGCCTCAGGCGGTGGGCGGGGCGACCTCGTCGAGCGCCAAGCCGCGCGCCTCCGGCCCGATCCGCGTTACCGCGCAGGCGGCGATCGCGACCAGCACCGCGAGCGCGACGAAGACCGTATTGAGCCCGAAGCCGGTGTAAATCCACAAGATTGCCGGGATCGCCACCGCCGCCCCAATGCGGCCCGCCGCCTGCGCGCAACCGAAGCCCGAGGCGCGCGCGTTGGTCGGAAACACCTCGGAGATGAAAATCTGCGAGGAATTGCCCGCGAGCTGGGTGAAGAAAATCATCCCGAAGCCTACCGCCAGGACCATCGCCTCGCTGCTCGCGTTGGCCCACCACAGTCCGAACACACCGGTAAGAATAAAGGCGACGACGGCGGTCGGCTTACGGCCGAACTTTTCGAGCGCGAACATCATAAAGGCGCTGGCGCAAGGGAAAGCGAGCGTCATCCAGAAGATCGAGTTCAGCGATTTCGCGATGCCGAAGCCGCGTTGCGCAAGGATGTTGGGCAGCCAGGCACCAAGCCCCAAGGCGATCCCGAAGAAGGCGAAAAAGCAGATCATTCCGGCAACGACGCGGCCAGGATAGTTGCGCCAGACGATGCCGAGCGGGTCGCTTTTGGTGTCGCTTGCCGCGTCGGTCGACAGTGTTTCGATGGGCGGAGTGCGAATCCCCATACGCTGCAGCAGGTCGAGCGCACGTTGCCCCTGACCGTGCGTCGCCAGCCAGCGCGGCGATTCCGGCAGCGAGAAACGCAAGACGAAAACGATCAGCGCGGCAATGCCGACGATGATCCAGATGCCGCGCCAACCGATGGTATCGCGGAAGGCGAGCGTCAGCAGCACGCCGACCGGCCACGGCCACGCACCGCCGAGGAACTGCATGAAGGCAATCGTCCGGCCGCGAATTTTCTTCGGCGCGTACTCCGCGGTATATGAGAAGCACAGCGGCTGCTCGGCGCCAAGGCCGACCCCGGCCAGAAAGCGAAACGTCAAAAGCCAACCCAGGCCAGGATCGAAGCCGATGCCCGGGATCGCCGGCAAGGCGCCAATGATCGTCGCCAAACCGAACAGCAGCAGGTTGAACTGATAGACCGTCTTACGGCCGAAGCGGTCGGTGAACTCGCCTTGCCCCAGCGTTCCGACAAACAGACCGAGCAAGGTGATGCTTCCGATCCACGGCACCTGGCCCTGCGTGACAAAGCCGCTCTTGATCAGGTCGGGAACCAGCGCCCCGAAAATCGTGAAGTCGATGACGTCGCAGAAATACCCCGACGCCACCAGCGCCAGGACCCGCCAATGGATCGGGCCCATTGTCGCGTTGTCCATCGCCTCGCCGACATAGGCTTCGATCGTCTGAGCTGATTGCGCCACGGTCCCCTCCCCCGAAGGCCGTCTATGCGACCTCCATGCAACTTTTCGGAAAGCGCGCCGCGTGTCAACGACTGGACGCTAGACCGCCCGCCGCCACAGGCTCGGCGCCGGGCGGACAATCCAACCTGTCCAGTTTTTATATTTTTATATTTTGCAAAATTTCATTGACTCGTGCCCCCGCCGACCACATTTTAACGATCGTCAAATTATGTGGAACCCCGAGATGGAAAAGACAGGCGCGATCGCGGCGCTGAGCGCTTTGGCGCAGGACACGCGGCTCGACGCGTACCGCATGCTCGTCACGCAGGGGCCGGCCGGGCTGCCGGCCGGGGCGATCGCCGGCCGCCTCGGTGTGCTCCCGGCCTCCCTCACTTTTCACCTGCAGCAATTGCTGCATGCCGGTCTGGTCACCCAGCGCCGGCTCGGCCGGCAGATCATCTACGCCGCCGAGTACGGCGCGATGAACGAACTGCTCGCCTACCTCACCGAAAACTGCTGCGGGCGGGACGCCGCGTGCGCCCCGGTGTGCAGCCCCGCGGATGCCTTTGCCACAGGAGAGAACGATGAAGCGCCTTCATGTGCATGTCAGCGTTGACGACCTCGCGCAGTCGATCAGGTTCTACTCGACGCTGTTCGCAGCCGAGCCGACGGTGCGCCACGACGATTACGCCAAGTGGATGCTCGATGACCCGCGAGTCAATTTTGCCATCAGCACGCCGGGGAGCCATACCGGGCGGCTGGAAATCGGCGGCGGCCAGCGGGCGACCGGCATCTCGCATCTCGGCATCCAGGTCGAGGACGGTGACGAGCTGGCCGAAATCTACGACCGGCTGTCCCGCGCCGAACGGCCGGTCGTCGAGGAGACCAACACCAATTGCTGCTATGCCCGGTCGGACAAGCAATGGGTCGCCGACCCGCAAGGCGTGGCGTGGGAGACCTTCCTCACCCACGAGCAGACGAC
>DASZLY010000354.1:0-1618 GCA_035552135.1 Allostellaceae bacterium
CTTGCGGCTGAACTAAAGTCGTCATTGCGAGGAGCGAAGCGACGCGGCAATCCCCCTCGGAGGAGCCTCCTGCGGATGGGGATTGCTTCGCTCCGCTCGCAATGACGGGGGAGGAAGAATGCGCGCGATCGTCAATGCCAAGTCGCCGCCGGGCGGGGTCGGGATCAGCGAGGTGCCCGAGCCGGAGCCGCGCGACAACGAGGCGGTTGTCGCGGTGCATGCGTTCTCGCTCAACCGCGGCGAATTGCGGCTGATCGAGACGCGCGGCGCAGGCTGGCGGCCGGGACAGGACATCGCCGGGGTCGTCGTCAAGCAGGCGGCGGACGGCACCGGGCCTCGGGCGGGGACACGCGTCGTCGGGCTGTGCGACTGGCATGGCTGGGCCGAGCGCGCGGCGGTGCCGAGCCACCGGATGGCCGCACTCGCCGATAACGTCTCGTTCGGTGCGGCGGCGGCGCTGCCGGTCGCCGGGCTGACCGCGCTGCGGACGCTGCGGCACGGCGCGCCGCTGCTCGGCAAGCGTGTCCTCATCACCGGCGCGGCGGGCGGGGTCGGCAACCTCGCGGTGCAGATGGCGGCGCGCTCGGGAGCGCGGGTCACCGCAATCGTCGGCAGCGCCGAGCGCGCGCCGGTGCTGGACGGGCTCGGAGCCGAGGCGGTCGTCGTCGGGATCGAGAACGCGCCGGGGCGCTATGCGCTGATCCTCGAAAGCGCCGGCGGCCAGTCGCTGGCCGAGGCGCTGGCGCGGATCGAGGCGAAGGGCACGATCGTCATCTACGGCAATTCGTCGGGCGAACCGGCCAGCCTCAATTTCCGCGATTTCGCCGACCACCAGAACGCGCGCATCCAGGGCTTCCACTATTTCACCTGCGAGCCCGAGGACAAATTCGCGCCCGATCTCGCACTGATGGCGGGGCTGGTCGCGGACGGGTCGCTGCGGCCGCGCCTCGTCGAGCACGATTGGCGCGAGTTCCCGCAGGTCGGGCCGCGCCTGCGCGACCGCCACATCGGCGGCAAGGCGATTTTCCACATCGACCAGAAGTGAGGGGAGACAAAGGCGATGACGGTCAAAGTCGGCGACAAGGTTCCCAGCGTGACGCTGCGCCACCTGACGCCCGAGGGCGTGCAGGCGGTCTCGTCCGACGACTACTTCAAGGGCAAGACGGTCGCGGTGTTCGGGCTGCCCGGCGCCTATACGCGCACCTGCTCGTCGCGGCATTTGCCGGGCTATGTCGGCAATTCCGACGCGCTCAGGGCCAAGGGGATCGACGAGATCGCCTGCGTCTCGGTCAACGACGCGTTCGTGATGAACGCCTGGGGCAAGGAGCACAACGCCGCCGGCAAGGTGACGATGCTCGGCGACGGCTCGTGCGAGCTGACCGAGGCGCTCGGCCTCACGGTCGACCGCATCGCCGCCGGCATGGGCATGCGCTCGCAGCGCTATTCGATGGTGGTGAAGGACGGCGTCATCGCCGAACTCAATGTCGAGCCGTCGGGCGAATACGGCATCTCCAGCGCCGAGGCGATGCTGGCGTCGCGGTAAGTTTTCGAGCAGCGAGCCCTTCTCCCGCTTGCGGGAGAGGGTGCCGAGCGCCATCGGCGCCAGGCGAGTGAGGGT
>DASZLY010000355.1:0-4870 GCA_035552135.1 Allostellaceae bacterium
TGCTCAGCGCGATCCGCGTCGCCAGCGGGTCGCCGCGCCGCAGCCGCCGCGACAACCGACGCGCCAGCGCGACGATCGTCGCCGACTCCCAGCGCAAGCCGCGCGCCGCGACCCCTCCCGGCAGCCCGGCCGCGGTGGCGATCAGCCGGTCGGTCGAGTCCAGCAGGCTGTCGAGCACCTGGCGCAGCCCGGGGTTGGCGGCGCGGGCGACCAGCGCGTCGACCGTGATCCCCGCCGCCGCCATCAGCTCGAGCGGCAGGTAGACACGGTCGAGCGCGCGGTAATCGTCGCCGCAATCCTGCAAATGGTTGAGCACCTGCAGCGCCGAGCACAGCGCGTCCGAGGCCGGCCAGGTGTCGCGGCTTTCGCCATGCAAATCGAGCAGTTGCCGCCCGACCGGCGAGGCCGAATAGCGGCAATACGCCATCAGATCGTCCCAGTCCTTGTATCTGAGCTTGCTGGCGTCGAGCCGGAAGGCGCGCAACACGTCATGGCAATGCTGCGCGGTGGTGCCGGTGACGGCGAGGCTGGCGCGCATCGCGCTCGCCGCCGGCGCATCGTCGCCCGGCGCGCCGGCAAGGATTTCGCCCATGCGGTCGAGCCGGCGCAGCTTGTCCTCGGCCGCGAGGTGGGGGTTGTCGGCGATGTCGTCGGCGTTGCGCGCAAAACGGTAGAACGCATGGACGTGCGGCCGCAGATCCTTGCGGATCAGGAACGAGCCGACCGGAAAATTCTCGTCGCCGCGCCCCTTGCCGGACGGCGTTTCGAGCGCTTCGGTCGATGTGTCGGCGGCAAGCACGCTCAATTCAGATATCCGTTCGCGGCGAACCAGGCGACGGCGTCGGCGATCGCGCTGCGCGCCGGCCGCGGCGCGTAGCCCAGTTCGCGCATCGCCTTCGCGGAACTGAAGTACATCTTCTTACGCGACATGCGTACCCCGTCCAAGGTGATGAACGGCTCGCGCCCGGTGATCCGCGCCATCAGCTCGGCTCCGGCGGCGATCGGCAGCACCACCGCATAAGGAATCTTGAGCGACGGCGCGCGCCGCCCGGCAAGCCGCGCCACCTCACCGAGAATCTCGGCGAGGCCCATGTTCTCGCCGCCGAGTATGTAGCGCTCGCCGATCCCGCCGCGTTCGGCGGCGAGCAGCTGGCCGGCGGCGACATCGTCGACATGCACGAGATTGAGGCCGGTATCGACGTAGCCTGGCATCCTGCCTTTCGCCGCCTCGACGATGAGCCGCCCCGTCGGGGTCGGCTTGACGTCGCCGGGCCCGATCGGGGTCGACGGGTTGACGATCACCGCCGGCAGGCCGTCTTCGGCGATCATCTCGCATACCGCCAGCTCGGCGGCGAATTTCGACTGCTTGTAGGGGCCGATCATGTCGCCGATGCCGGAAGGCGTCGTTTCGTCGGCATCGCCGTCCTTGACGATCCCCAGCGTCGCGACGCTGCTGGTATAGACGATGCGCTCCACCCCGGCGGCGAGCGCCGCCGCCATCAGCGCGCGCGTACCGTCGACATTGGCGCGGAACATCGCCGCCGGGTCCGGCACCCACAGCCGGTAATCGGCGGCGACATGAAAGAGATAGCGGCAGCCGGCGACCGCGCGGGCGAGCGAGGCGGCATCTTCGAGTGCACCCTCGGCGATCTCGACGTTGAGCCCGGCGAGGTTGCGGCGGTCGCTCCTGGGCCGCGCCAGCACCCGCACCGGCAAGCCTTGGCCAACCAGCGCGCGCGCCACCGCGGCGCCGACAAACCCGGTCGCGCCGGTGACGAGGCTGAGGCCGGGAGCGAGCGGCATGGCTGGGGACACTACAAACTACCGTGCCGCGATGCTATGTAATACCGAGGACAAACGAGGTATTACCATGTCGCGCATGACCAGCAAGGGCCAGGTCACCATCCCCAAACGCATCCGGGATTATCTAGGCCTCAAGCCTGGGGCGGAAGTCGAGTTCACGATTGGCGCCGAGGGTAAAGTGGGCCTAGCAGTCGAAAAGCGCGTCACGAGCCGTTTTGCGGCGCTTCGGGGTACGCTTGGCCCCGGAATGTCGGCCGACGAGCTGATGAAGTTGACGCGCGGATGGGGCGAACCCGACCGCGAGGGGCGATGATCCTCGTTGATGCCAATGTCTTGATTGATGTCGCCGTGGATGATCCCGTTTGGGCGGAATGGTCCCAGCAACACCTGGACGTGGCGGCCAGCGAAGACGCTCTAGCGATCAACGATGTGGTCTACGCGGAATTATCGGTGCGCTATTCGCGCGTATCCGAACTCGATGCAATGCTGTCGCAGTTCCGGATCGATCTGGTTCCGATCCCACGCGAAGCGTTGTTCCTCGCCGGCAAAGCCTATCAGCGCTATCGCGCGGCCGGCGGCATTAGGACGGGGGTGTTGCCGGACTTTTTTATCGGTGGCCAGGCCGTCGTCAGTCGGGCACGACTGATCACCCGCGATGCACCGCGCTTTCGCACCTATTTTCCTGACATCCGGCTTGTCAGCCCAGATCGCAATTAGAACGCGGCGCAGGAATCGCGGGTGATGAGGCCGACCGATTGCTGGTGGAAACGCGCCTTGTAGGCATCCATCACCGCGCTGAGGCGATTGGGCAGGTCGGGGCCGCGCTTGACCGCGACCAGCACGATCTTGACGCCGGGATTGCGGCCGATCGCCCCGGTCGCCGGGTTGCGCCACTGGCCGTACCCGTCGAACACGGTCAGCCCGTCGGGGAAATTCGCGGTGACGCTCCTGGCGAGGAAATCCCCCCATTCGGCGTCGCTCACCATGCGGCGCCCGGCTCTGTCGCGGCCGAAGAAGAACTCGGCGACGAGCATCCGTTGCTCTTGCGGCAGGACGCAGTGATAGGGCTCCGCCGCGGCGGCAGGCGGCGATGCCGCCACGCCCGGTGCCGGTGCCTGCGACTCAGCGCAGCCGGCCAGCAAAAAGCCGACGACGGCCACTAAAATACCCCGTGCCCGGACTGGATCCGGGCATCCACGTCTTGAAATCTTCAGCATCGTCTTGTCGCCTAAAGACGTGGATGGCCGGGTCGGACTCAGCCAAGGGGGCGAGAATTACTCAGCCGCCTGCTTCACCAGCACCGGCTCGACCTTGGCGGCGCAATACTTGAACTCGGGGATCTTGCCTACGGGATCGAGCTGCGGGTTGGTGAGGATATTGGCCGCCGCCTCGGCGTAGCAGAACGGCACGAACACCATGCCCGGCGCGACATTGCTGTCGGCGCGTGCCTTCAGCTCGATATGGCCGCGCCTGGTGGTGACGCGGATCGGGTCGCCCGCGGCGACGCCGAGCTTGCGCAGCTCCGAGGGCGCGAGGCTCGCCACCGCCTCTGGTTCGATCTCGTCGAGCACGCTGGCGCGGCGGGTCATCGCGCCGGTGTGCCAATGCTCGAGCTGGCGCCCGGTGGTCAGCACCAGCGGGAATTCGGCGTCGGGCTCCTCGGCCGGCGGGATGATCGACGCCGGCACCAGCTTGGCCCGGCCCGACGGGGTCGGGAACCCGCTGCCGAAGACGATCTCGTTGCCCGGTCTGTCCGGCGCGTCGCACGGATAGGTCACCGAATCTTCGCGCTGCAGGCGCTCCCAGGTGATGTTGTCGAGCGAGGGCATCGCCAGCTTCATCTCGGCGAAGACATCGGCCGGCCCGGTGTAGCGCCAATCGAGCCCCATGCGCCGGCCGATCTCCTGGATCGTCATCAGGTCGAGCCGCGCATTGCCGGGCAGCGGCAGCGCGGTGCGCCCCATCTGCACCTGGCGGTTGGTGTTGGAGACGGTGCCGTCCTTCTCCGGCCAGGCCGAGGCCGGCAAGACCACATCGGCGTATTTCGCAGTCTCGGTGAGGAAGATGTCCTGCACCACCAGGTGTTCGAGATGGGCCAGCGCCTCGCGCGCATGTTCGACATCGGGGTCCGACATCGCCGGGTTCTCGCCCATGATGTACATGCCCTTGATTTCGTCGCGATGCACCGCGTCCATGATCTCAACGACGGTGAGGCCCGGCTTGTCGTCGAGCGGCGTCTGCCACAGCTTTTCGAATTTCTCGCGGATTTCCGGCTTCGCCACCGGCTGGTAGTCGGGATAGACCATCGGAATCAGCCCGGCGTCGGAGGCGCCCTGCACGTTGTTCTGGCCGCGCAGCGGGTGCAGCCCGGTGCCGGGGCGGCCGACCTGGCCGGTGATCATCGACAGCGCGATCAGGCAGCGCGCGTTGTCGGTGCCGTGGGTGTGCTGCGAGATGCCCATGCCCCAGAAGATGATCGCCCGTTCGGCGCGGGCATAGGCGCGCGCGACATGGCGCAAGGTCGCCGCGTCGATGCCGCAGAGCGGCGCCATCTGCTCCGGGCTGTAGTCCTTGATGTGCTCGCGCAGTTTCTCGTAGTCCTCGGTGTAAGTCTGGATGTACTGGCGGTCGGTGAGGCCTTCCTCGACGATCGTGTGAATCAGCGCGTTGAGCATCGCGACGTCGCGGCCGGGGGTGAAGCGGAGGGTTCCGGCGGCGTGGCGCACGAGGCTGTGGCCGCGCGGGTCCATCACGAAAACCTGGGCGCCGCGCTTGGCGGCCTGCTTGAAGAAGGTCGCCGCGACCGGGTGGTTCTCGGTCGGCCGCGCGCCGATGACGATGATGACGTCGGCGTCCTCGGCGGCAGTGAACGGCGCGGTCACCGCGCCCGAGCCGATGCCCTCCATCAGCGCCGCCACCGATGAGGCGTGGCACAGCCGCGTGCAGTGGTCGACATTGTTGCTGCCGAACCCGGTGCGCACCAGCTTCTGGAACAGATAGGCCTCTTCGTTCGAGCCCTTGGCCGAGCCGAACCCGGCGAGCGCGCGCCTGCCGTCGCGGTCGCGGA
>DASZLY010000356.1:0-29404 GCA_035552135.1 Allostellaceae bacterium
CAGCTTCTCGAAAAGCTGGGCGATGACCGGCTGGCGGCTGGGCTGGATGGTGATGCCGCCCGATCTGCTGCCGACGATCGAGAAGCTGGTCGAGTTCAACACCAGCGGCTCGCCGACCTTTTTGCAGCATGCCGCGATCACCGCGATCCGCGACGGCGAGCCGTTCGTCCGCAGCATGGTCGCGCGCTGCCGCGACGCGCGCGAGACGGCGATCGGCGCGCTGCAAGGCTTCCGGCGGGTCTCGGTGGCGCGGCCGGACGGCGCGTTCTACGCCTTCTTCCGCATCGACGGGGTGAGCGACAGCGTCGCCTTCGCCAAGGAAATCCTGGTCCGCACCAGGATCGGCTTGGCGCCGGGCACCGCCTTCGGACCGATGGGCGAAGGCTATATGCGGCTGTGCTTTGCGCGCGACCCGCAGTTCATCGCTGATGCGATCGAGCGCCTGCGGCCGATGCTGGATTAATCTCTTCCGGGAACCATGTAATCCGGCCTCAACTGCCTGGCATCGCCCGTGTTCATGGGTTCCGGGTTGGGCTGCGAGCCGCCCCGGAATGACGGCACTCAAGGATCCACGCCCGCTTTCATCGCCAACAAATCGACGAGAAACCGGTCGCGTCGGGCTTCGAGCTGGGCGACGTCGCGTCCCGCGGCTTCCTCGGCGATGCCGGCGGCGAGACGCTGGCGTAACTCAGGGGTCAGCACCGGCCTGCCGAGCTCGTTCCACCATTCGGTCATCGGCCCGGCGAACTGATCGAAGAAATGCGCGATCCCGCCGGTGCCGCCGGCGAGGTGGAAGGTCAGATGCGGGCCCATCAGCGCCCAGCGCAGCCCCGGCCCGGCGCTGATTGCGGTGTCGACATCGGCGACGCTTGCCACCCCTTCGGCGACGAGGTGCAGCGCCTCCCGCCACAGCGCCGCCTGGAGCCGGTTGGCGACATGGCCGCGCACCTCGCGCCGGATATGGATTGGCGCCTTGCCGACCGATTTGTAAAAGGCGAGCGCCTGCTCGATCGCCCAGGGCGCGGTCTTGTCGCCGCCCACCACCTCGACCAGCGGCACCAGATGCGGCGGGTTGAACGGATGGCCGAGAACGCAGCGCTCGGGGTGCCGGCAATCGTCCTGGATGCGGCTCATCAACAGCCCCGACGAGCTCGACGCGATCACCACCGACGGGTCGAGCGCCGCATCGAGCCGGGCAACCAGCGCGCGCTTCAAGTCCTCGCGCTCGGGCGCGCTCTCCTGCACGAACGCGGCGCCTTCAAGGGCCGCTTCCGGCTCGGCGTGGAAGCTGAGGCGCTGCCATGGCGGCACGGCGGGGAGCGGCACGAGGCGCGCGAGGCTCGGCCAAGCGGCGGCGACAAAGCGCTTGAGGAAATCCTCGGCCCCGGGGCCCGGGTCGCTGGCCGCGACGGTGAGGCCGTGTGCCAGAAACACCGCCGCCCAGCTCGCGCCGATCGTCCCGGCGCCGATCGTCGCGACTTTGCGGGTTGCCGTGTCGCTCATCCTTGTCTCCTCCCGCCGGGATCGCCCCCATCGACGGCACGGTTCCGGCTTTGCTAATTTGACGTCACCAGCCCATGACCGCCGCACCCGCCCCAGCACGCTTGGCCCCGAGGCGCGACCTGCGCCTCGACTTCTTCCGCGGGCTGGCGCTGGTTTGCATCTTCATCGATCACATCCCCGAGAACTACCTCAACTATTTCACCCTCTCGTCGATCGGCTTCTCCGACGCGGCGGAGGTGTTCATCTTCATCTCCGGATTCACCGCCGCACTGGTCTATGGCCGCACGTTGGCGACGCGCGGCATTCTGCTCGCCAGCGTCCAGGTGCTGCGCCGCGCCTGGCAGCTCTATGTCGCGCACATCTTCCTCTTCGTGATCTTCATCGCCGAGGTGTCGTACACGGTGAGGACGTTCAACAACCCGATGTATAACGAGGAGATGGGGGTCGGCGACTTCCTGGAGCATCCGCACATCGCGGTGGTGCAGGCGATGCTGCTGCAGTTCCAGCCGACCTTTCTCGACATCCTGCCGCTCTACATTGTGATGCTGCTGATCTTCCCGCTGGTGCTGGCGTGCCTGCGCCGGCATCCGTCGGTGGCGCTGGTGCCGTCGGCGCTGATCTATCTCGGCGTGCAGGTCTTCAGCCTCGACATGCCGGCCTATCCGC
Source organism: Allostellaceae bacterium (assembly GCA_035552135.1). Taxonomy (GTDB): domain Bacteria; phylum Pseudomonadota; class Alphaproteobacteria; order ATCC43930; family CGMCC-115725; genus DATARH01. The sequence goes on from DASZLY010000356.1 coordinate 2,170, forward strand.
CGGGCAACATATGGACCTTCAACCCGCTCGCCTGGCAGTTCCTCTTTGTGCTCGGCGCGGCGCTGGGTCACGGCGGACCGCAATCGGCGACCGGGCGGCGCCTCCTGGCGGCCGCCTATTGGCCGGCGCTGGCGATCGCGGCCGCGGCCTTCGCGATCCGCCTCAGCTGGACGTTCCACGGCTTCTGGGAGGCGATCCCGCCGCTGTTCCAGCGCCAGCTCTGGCCGCTCAACAAGAGCAATCTGTCGCCGGTGCGGCTGATCTCGTTCTTCGCGATGGTGATGCTGGCGGCGCGCTGGGTATCGCCGCAAGCGCGCTTCATGCGTACCGCGGCGGCGCGGCCGCTGGTGCTGTGCGGCCGTCATTCACTGGAAATCTTTTGTCTGAGCATCCTTTTGTCGGCACTCGGTCATTTTCTGCTGTCGGAAATCAATGCAGGGTTCACTATGCAGCTGGGGGTGAATGCCGTCGGCATCGCGGTGATGTGCCTGACGGCGGGTATGCTCGACTGGTACAGGACGGCACAACGAATGCCGGTAACAGCCGCCGGGGTAGTAGGCGAAGGGGAGTAGCGGGGAGGGATGACGACCAGGGGGCGACAGCTCGCCGGCTCGTTTCTGGCGGCGCTGGCGGGGCTAGCTGCGATTGTCGCGGCCGCCGGCGCGCGCGCCGAGCCCGAGGATTGCGCCACGCCGCCCGAGATGACCCAGACCGACATCAAGCTGCCGCACCTCGGCGAGCGGCTGAAGGCGCGTCAGCCGGTCGGTATCGTCGCGATCGGCGGAGCCTCGACGATCGGCCAGGCGGCGGGCTCGCCCGATCTGTCCTACCCGCACCGGCTCGGCCAGGACCTGGCGCAGGCGTTCCCCGACAGCGCGGTCACCGTCACCAACAAGGGCGTGCCGCGGCAATCGGCCAAGCAGATGTTCGAGCGCTTCCCGACCGACGTCTTCGCCGAGGACCCGGTGCTGGTGATCTGGGAGGTCGGCATCACCGACGCGGTGCGCGGCACCGATGTCGACGATTTCGCCGCGACGCTGCAAAACGGGCTCGACGAGCTCAAGAACCGGGCAATCGACACGATGTTCGTCGACATGCAATTTTCCCGCAGTTCGACGAGCGTTATCAATTTCGACGGCTATCTCAAGGCACTGCATCGCGTTGGCGATCTCGCCGACGTCTACGTATTTCCGCGTTTCGAGATGATGCGCTACTGGAGCGAGCAGAACGTGTTCAATTTCGACGATGTCGCCGCGGAGAATCGGGCCAAGCTCGCCGCGCGGGTCTATGACTGCCTCGGCCGCAAGCTGGCCGAGATCGTCCGTCACGCGGCGCCGTAATGCGCCGCTTCGCGCTCTTCGTCGCCGTGGCAATCGCGCTATCGCCGGCCCTGGCGCCGGCCCTGTCGCCCGGCGCCGCGCTCGCCGAGGATGCCGCGCTCTGCGCCGCGCCGCCGGGCGGGGTGCCGATCATCGCGCCGCTCGAGCATTTTGCCGCGCGAATCGATAAAGGCGGGCCGCTCAACATCGTCGCGGTGGGTTCGTCCTCGACGTCGGGAACCGGCGCGTCGAGCCCCGACCTGACCTATCCGAACCGACTCGAAGCCGGGCTTCGCCAGGCGGTTCCGCAGCTCGAAATCCACGTCGTCAACCGCGGCAAGGGCGGCGAGGACGCGCCCGAGGAACTCGCGCGCCTCGCCGGCGACGTGGTCGCGCCGCACCCCGACCTCGCCATCTGGCAGGTCGGCACCAATGCGGTGCTGCGCCGCGACGATCTGGCCGCTGATGGCGAGTGGATGCGCGAAGGCGTCGAGCTGATGACCAAGAACGGCATCGACGTCGTGCTGATGGATCTGCAATACGCGCCGCGCGTGCTCGACCGTTCGGCCACCCCGGCGATGGAAGACCTCGTCGCCAACACCGCCGACCGCGCTCATATTGGGCTGTTCCGCCGCTTCGCGCTGATGCGCTACTGGCAAAAGAGCCAGCCGGCCGACGCGCCGGCGATGATTGGCGCTGACGGTCTGCACATGACCGATGCCGGCTATGACTGCCTCGCGCGCGACCTGACCGCGGCGCTCATCGCCAATTGGCGCGCCGAGCGCAAGCTCGCGGAGCGCCCGCGCGATGCGACCGACGCGCTCGCGGTGCTCGCAAACCGGCCCGCGGACGCCCGCTAACCGGCCCAATCGACGCGCGAATGCGGCGAAAAGACGCGATGGCGTTTCATTAAAATCACGCCCGCCGGAGGTCGAAAAAACTCGCCATCGCTCCGGTAGAATCGCATTGGCGTTGCCAGCGGATTCATATATGCTGGGCATATTACAGCAGGGCACCACAAAATGTTGTTGATGTCCGCTACAGCACCCATATGTGGTCGGTATCGGCGCGGGTCGCGCCGCAGCCCCTGGCTGGACCGAGGCGGGGCGCACAACGACCGCAGTGTTGCCATAAAGCCTTGGCATATGGCTTGCGTCGCTGACTGGATCGTTGTCGCGAATGGGGATGGCCGCGGGGCTGCGGCGGGACGAAAAGTGTAAGCGGAAATTTACATAACCGCGCTGGGATAATTTCGGCGACGGTGCGTTCAGTATGCGGTGGTTGATGGCAACGGTAGAGTCGACACTCGTCGATTGAGGTGGGCAATGCGATCGTCGGTTGATGATGGAATCTTTGGCCTCTATTCGCGCCTTTACGAAAATCGGCGCGAAGTCGAGTACTCGCTCGAGGATTATCTGCGCGCATGTTCCGATGATGCGGCCTTCTACGCGGGGCCGGCCGAGCGCCTGCTGAAGGCGATCGGCGAGCCGGTGATGATGGACACCAGCCAGGATCCGCGTCTCGGCCGCGTCTTCATGAACCGGACGATGAAGATCTATCCGGAATTCGAGGATTTCTACGGCATGGAGGAGACGATCGAGCGGATCGTCGGCTTCTTCCGCCACGCCGCGCAGGGCCTCGAAGAGCGCAAGCAGGTGCTCTATCTGCTGGGTCCGGTCGGCGGCGGCAAGTCCTCGCTGGCCGAACGGCTCAAGCTCTTGATGGAGAAAGAGCCGATCTACGTGCTCAGGGCGGGCGACGAGATCAGCCCGATCTTCGAGAGCCCGCTCGGCCTCTTCGATCCCAACACCATGGGCAAGGAGATCGAAGCGCGCTATGGCATCCCGCACCGGCGCCTGACGGGCACGATTTCGCCCTGGGCGGTGAAGCGGCTCGAGGAATTCGGCGGCGATATCTCGAAGTTCTCGGTCGTCCGCATGCAGCCGTCGCGGCTGAAGCAGATCTGCGTCGCCAAGACCGAGCCGGGCGACGAGAACAACCAGGATGTCTCGAGCCTCGTCGGCAAGGTCGATATCCGCAAGCTCGAAATGTATTCGCAGAACGATCCCGATGCCTATTCCTTCTCGGGCGGGCTCAACCGCACGACCCAGGGGCTGATGGAATTCGTCGAGATGTTCAAGGCGCCGATCAAGATGCTGCACCCGCTCTTGACCGCGACGCAGGAGGGCAACTACGCCGGCACCGAGAATATCGGCGGCATTCCCTATCAGGGCATCATCCTCGCCCACTCGAACGAGGCGGAGTGGCAGAGCTTCAAGAACAACAAGAACAACGAAGCCTTTATCGACCGCATCTCGGTCATCAAGGTGCCGTACTGCCTGCGTTCGACCGAGGAGCGCAAAATCTACGAGAAGCTGCTGCAGTCGAGCGAGCTGGCGAAGTCGCCCTGCGCGCCGTCGACGCTCGACATCCTGTCGCGCTTCTCCGTGCTGTCGCGCCTCAAGCCGCATGAGAACTCGAACCTGCACTCGAAGATGCGGGTCTATGACGGCGAGAGCCTCAAGGACACCGACCCGCGCGCCAAGTCGGTGCAGGAGTACCGTGACGCCGCCGGCGTCGACGAGGGCATGGACGGCATCTCGACCCGCTTCGCGTTCAAGGTGCTGTCGGGCACATTCAACTTCGACACACAAGAGGTCGCGGCCGATCCGGTGCACATGATGTATGTGCTCGAACAGGCGATCTGGCGCGAGCAGTTCCCCGATGCGGTCGAGAAGAAATACCTCAACTTCATCAAGGCCGAGCTGGCGCCGCGCTATGCCGAATACATCGGCAACGAGATCCAGAAGGCCTATCTCGAATCCTACTCGGATTACGGCCAGAACCTGTTCGACCGCTATGTCTCCTATGCCGACGCGTGGATCGAGGATCAGGACTACAAGGATCCGGATACCGGCCAGCTGATGAACCGCGAACTGCTGAACCAGGAGCTGTCGAAGATCGAGAAGCCGGCCGGGATCGCCAACCCCAAGGACTTCCGCAACGAGGTCGTCAAGTTCGCGCTGCGCGCGCGGGCCAATCACGGCGGCCGGAACCCGTCGTGGCAGTCTTACGAAAAACTGCGCGAGGTGATCGAACGGCGGATGTTCTCGCAGGTCGAGGACCTGCTGCCGGTCATCAGCTTCGGTTCCAAGAAGGACACCGACACCGAGAAGAAGCACGCCGACTTCCTCGAGCGCATGGTGTCGCGCGGCTATACCGAACGCCAGGTGCGCCGCCTCGTCGAGTGGTACATGCGGGTGAACAAAGCGGGCTAGGCGCCCTTCGGCCACGGGGCGTCGTGAGAAGGATGCGTTGATGAACGTCGTCGATCGCCGCCAGAACCCGAAGGGCAAGAGCCTCAGCAATCGCCAGCGGTTTCTGGAACGCGCCCGCGCCGAGGTCAAAGGCGCGGTACAGGATGCCTTGCGCAAGCGCAAGGTGCAGGACGTCGAGCATGGCGAGAAGATCGCCATCCCGACGCGCGGCATCCAGGAGCCGGCGTTCCACCACAGCCGCCGCACCGGGCGCACCGATCACGTCGTGCCGGGCAACAAGGAATATGTCCGTGGCGACGAGATCCCGCGGCCGCAAGGCGGCGGCGATGGCGGCGGCCGCGAGGGCAGCCCCGACGGCTCGGGCGACGATGCGTTCGAGTTCACGCTGACCAAGGAAGAGTTCCTCGACATGTTCTTCGAGGACCTCGAACTGCCCGATCTCGTCAAGAAGACGCTGAAGGACACCACCGCGGTCGATCTGCACCGCGCCGGGTATACCGTCACCGGCTCCCCGTCCAATCTCAGCGTGCCGCGTACAATGCGCCAGAGCATGGCGCGGCGCATCTCCTTGCGGCGGCCGAAGCTGAGCGAGCTCGAAGCGCTGCGTGAGGAGATCGAGAAAGCCAAGGCGCGCGGCGCCGACGAGGAAGTGGCGCGGTTGACCCTGCTGCTCGAAAAGAGCGAGCGGCGCAGCAAGATCATTCCCTATATCGACCCGCTCGATGTGCGCTATCGCCGCTTCGAGCGCGTGCCGCGACCCAACACCGAGGCGGTCATGTTCTGCCTGATGGACGTATCGGGCTCGATGACCGAGGCGATGAAGGACCTCGCCAAGCGGTTCTTCATGCTGCTGCACGTCTTTCTCATCCGCCGCTACCGGCATGTCGACGTGGTGTTCATCCGCCATACCTCAACCGCCGAGGAGGTCGACGAGGAGACGTTCTTCTACAGCCGCGAGACTGGCGGCACGGTCGTTTCGACCGCGCTCGAAAAAATGATGGAGATCGCCCGCGCGCGCTATTCGACCGACCGCTGGAACATCTACGGCGCGCAGGCGTCGGACGGCGACAATTACGGCGCCGATTCGAGCCGCTGCGTAAACCTTCTCGGCGGCGAGGTGCTGCCGCTCTGCCAGTATTTCGCCTATGTCGAAGTTGGCGACGGCACCAGCGGCAGCCTCACCGGCCTGTCGCGCGACAGCGATTTGTGGCGCGCCTATAACGAAGTCGCGCCGGCGCACGAGCATTTCGCGATGCGGCGCGTCGGCGATCCGGCGCAGATCTTCTCGGTGTTCCACGAACTCTTCGCCAAAGGGGGCGTGCGTGCCTGATACGGCATCGAAGCCGAAGACCAAGGCCCCGAGCGAAGCGGGAACGCCGCTCTTCACCGGCCCGAACTGGGATTTCGGCGGCCTCAGAAAAGTGCACGACGCGATCGAGCGCATCGCGGTCGACGAGCTCGGCCTCGACACCTATCCGCTGCAGATCGAGGTCATCACCTCCGAGCAGATGCTCGACGCCTATGCCTCGATCGGCCTGCCGCTGATGTATGGGCATTGGAGCTTCGGCAAGCGCTTCGCGTATCACGAGACGCTCTACCGCAAGGGCCTCGCCGGCCTCGCCTATGAGATCGTCATCAACTCGAACCCGGTGATCTGCTACATCATGGAGGAGAACTCCATGACCATGCAGACGCTCGTCGTCGCGCATGCCGGCTTCGGCCATAACCACTTCTTTAAGAACAATTATTTCTATCGGCAATGGACCGATGCCGACGGCATCCTCGATTATCTGAGCTTCGCCCGCGACTACGTCGCGAAGTGCGAGGAAAAGTACGGGATGGAGGCGGTCGAGCGCATCCTCGATGCCGGCCACGCGCTGAAGGATCATGGCGTCAACCGCTACGCTCGCCGGTCGCGGCCCAACCTCGCCGAAGAGCAGCGCCGGATGCAGCAGCGGCTCGCCTATGACGAGCAGACCTTCAACGATCTGTGGCGCACCGTCCCGGTGCCCGAGAGGGACGAGGAAGACGAGGAAGCCAACGACCAGCGCCAGGGCACCAAGCGCAAGCTCGGCCTGCCCGAGGAAAACCTGCTTTATTTTATCGAGAAGCGGGCGCCGCGCCTCGAAGATTGGCAACGCGAGCTGATCCGGATCATTCGACATGTCGCCCAGTATTTCTATCCGCAACGGCAGACCCAGGTGATGAACGAGGGCTGCGCAACCTTCGTGCATTACGAGATCATGAACCGGCTGCACGACCGCGGGCTCATCACCGAAGGCTCGATGCTCGAATTCCTGCATTCGCATTCGAGCGTGGTGTTCCAGCCGGGCTTTGACGATCCGCGCTATGGCGGGCTCAACCCCTATGCGCTCGGCTTCTCGATGATGGACGATATCAAGCGCATCTGCACCGACCCCAAGCCCGAAGATCGCGAGTGGTTCGCCGACATCGCCGGCAACCAGGACCCGTACGGCGTGCTGCGCCACGCCTGGGCCAATTACCGCGACGAGAGCTTTATCCTGCAGTACATGAGCCCGAAGATCATGCGGGACTTCCGGCTGTTCGAGATCAGCGACGATGCCTCGAAGCCGTCGCTGCGGGTCGAGGCGATCCACGACGAGGTCGGCTATCGCAAGCTGCGCAGCGCGCTGTCGAAGCAATACGATTTGTCGCGCCGCGAGCCCGACATCCAGGTCGTCGATGTCGACCTGATCGGCGACCGCGAGCTGGTGCTGGCGCATTACGTCCATGACGGCGTGCTGCTCGACGAGAAGAGCTGCCGCTCGGTACTGCGCCACACTGCGCTGCTATGGGGCTATGCGGTCAAGCTGCTGGAGATCGAGGCGGCGACCGACAAGGTCTTGAAGACCTACGAGGCCGGCGACGCGAAATAGGTTCCCGCTCTTGACCGTCATTCCGGGATGGCGCGCAGCGCTAGGCTCGGAACCCATGAACACCGACTTCGATAGCCATTTGCGCAGCCGAAGGATTTACCCGCGAAGCCCGTGTTCCTGGGTTTCCGGTTTCCTCGCTGCGCTCGGCCCCGGAATGACGATGCTGGTTGGCGCTTGCACCCTGCGTTGCTAGCTGCCATCTCCGGCCCATGAACATCCTCGGCATCGAGACGAGCTGTGACGAGACCGCGGTCGCCGTGGTGTCGGACGATGCCGGGCGGCCGGCGATCCGGGCCAATCTCGTGTACTCGCAGATGGAGGAGCACGCACCCTATGGCGGGGTGGTGCCGGAGATCGCCGCACGCGCGCATCTCGACCGGCTCGACCGGGTGATCCGCGAGGCGCTCGCCGCGGCAGCGCTCGATGTCGCCGATCTCGACGGCGTCGCCGCCGCGTCCGGGCCGGGGCTGATCGGTGGGCTGATCGTCGGCACGATGGCGGCGAAAGGCATTGCCTGGGCGCGGCAGAAGCCGTTCGCCGCGATCAACCATCTCGAGGCACACGCGCTGACCGCGCGGCTGAGCGACGGCGTCGCCTTCCCCTATCTGCTGCTGCTGGTGTCGGGCGGGCATTCGCAGCTGCTGATCTGCGAGGGGGTCGGCCGCTACTGGCAGCTCGGTACCACGCTCGACGACGCGGCCGGCGAGGCCTTCGACAAGAGCGCGAAGCTGCTGGGACTGCCCTATCCTGGCGGCCCGGCGCTCGCCGCGGTGGCGCGCGGCGGCGATCCGCGGCGGTTTCCGCTGCCGCGCCCGCTGCAGGGCCGGTCGGGCTGCGACTTCTCGTTCTCTGGGCTCAAGACCGCGGTGCGCGACCGCGTCGCCCGGCTCGATTCGCGCGACGCGGCGGCCACCGCTGATCTCGCCGCCGCGGTCGAGCTGGCGATCTGCGAGCACCTCGCCGATCGCACGGCCCGCGCGGTGCGCCGGTTCCGCGATCGTTACCCGGACGGAACGAGCCTCGTCGCGGCGGGCGGGGTCGCGGCCAATGCGCGGCTGCGCGACCGGCTGGCCGGTCTCGCCGCTGAGGCCGGGCTCGATTTCGTCGCGCCGCCGCCCGCTCTCTGCACCGATAACGGCGCGATGATTGCCTGGGCCGGGGTCGAGCGGCTGCGGCTCGGCCTCGCCGATCCGCTCGACGCGCCAGTACACCCGCGCTGGCCGCTCGATCCGGCGGCCGATGCGCCAAAGAAGCCGCGATGACCCGGCTCGCGGTCATCGGCGGCGGCGCCTGGGGCACGAGCTTGGCACTCGTCGCGTGCCGCGCCGGCAGCGAGGCGATGCTGTGGGCGCGCGACCCGGCGATCGCCGCGGCGATCGCCGGGCGGCACGAGAACCCGGTGTATCTGCCAGGACTGGCGCTCGACCCGGCGATCCGCGCGACCGGCGACCTCGCCGCCGCGCTCGTTGGCGCCGAGGCGGCGCTCGTCGTGGTGCCGGCGCAATTCGTCCGCGCGGTGCTGACCGACGCCGCGCCGGCGATCCCCCCGGGGCTGCCGCTGCTGCTCTGCGCCAAGGGGATCGAGGCCGGCTCACTCCTCACCATGTCGGAGCTGACGGCGGCATTATGCCCGGCGAGCCCGGTCGCGGTGCTGTCGGGCCCGAGTTTCGCGGCCGAGGTGGCGCGCGACCTGCCGACCGCGGTCACCATTGCCAGCCGCCACGCCGAGACCGCTGGGCTTTTCGCGGCGGCGCTCGGCAGCCGCAGGTTCCGGCCCTATCTGTCTGAGGACCCGGTAGGAGCCGAGATCGGCGGCGCGGTCAAGAATGTGCTGGCGATCGCCTGCGGTATCGTCGACGGGCTGGCGCTCGGCGACAATGCGCGCGCCGCGCTCATCACCCGCGGCCTCGCCGAGATGACCCGGCTCGGCATTGCCAAGGGCGCGCGCGCCGAGACCTTCGCCGGCCTCTCGGGGCTCGGCGATCTGGTGCTGACCTGCGGCGGGGCGCAGTCGCGCAACCGCGCGCTCGGCGTCGCGCTCGGCGGCGGGCACGGCCTCGCGGCCGCGCTTGCCGGGCGGCGCGCGGTGGTCGAAGGGGTGGCGAGCGCGACCTCGATCGCCGCGCTGGCGGCGCGGCTCGGGGTCGACATGCCGATCGTCGCCGCGGTCGATGCGGTGCTGCATCGCGGCATGGCGATCGCGCCGACGATCGAGGGTTTGCTGGCGCGACCTTATCGCGCCGAATGAGCATGGCCGCGGTTAACCGGCTCTTCGCCAATTTTGTCGCTGCCGGGGCGGCGGAAAATTCATTTCCGCCGAAGGGTAAAGCCCATATCATAGTGCGCGGCATGCACCGGACAGCGCAGGCCTGGATGAGCGGCAGCGGAAAAAACGGCGAGGAAGGACCCGGCACAGGCGTCATCGTCAAGGCTAAGCCGAAGACGAAGAAGCCGGCCATGTACAAGGTTTTGATGCTGAATGACGACTACACGCCGATGGAGTTCGTCGTTCACATCCTCGAACGGTTTTTCAGCAAGAACCGGCAAGAAGCGACGCGGATCATGCTCCATGTCCATCGCCGCGGAGTGGGGATCTGCGGCGTTTACACCTACGAAGTCGCCGAGACCAAGGTGACGCAAGTGATGGATTTTGCACGGCAGCATCAGCATCCGCTGCAATGCACGCTGGAAAAGGACTGATACCCCGGGACTTACTCCTCGTTCGTGATCGTTCATTGGCAGAAAGGAGAGCGCGGTGCTCTCACGTAACCTTGAAAAATCGCTGCATCGGGCCCTCGCCTACGCCAATGAGCGGCGACACGAATACGCCACGCTCGAGCATTTGCTGCTGGCGCTGACCGAGGATCAGGATGCGGTCGCGGTCCTGCGTGCCTGCAGCGTCGATCTCGACCGGCTGCGCCGTGAAGTCCTCACCTATGTCGACAACGAGCTCGGCAATCTCGTCGCCAGCCACACCGAGGACGCTAAGCCGACCGCGAGCTTCCAGCGCGTGCTGCAGCGCGCGGCGATCCATGTCCAATCCTCGGGCCGCGAGGAGGTGACCGGCGCCAACGTGCTGGTCGCGATGTTCGCCGAGCGCGAGAGCCACGCCGTCTATTTCCTGCAAGAGCAGGACATGACCCGCTTCGACGCGGTCAATTATATCTCGCACGGCATCGCCAAGGCGCCGGGCCGCACCGAGACCCGCCGCGTCCAAGGCGCCGAGGAAGACAGCGACCGCAGCGAGAAGAGCAGCCAGAAGCGCGGCCACGACGCGCTCGACGCCTATTGCGTCAACCTCAACAAGAAAGCCAAGACCGGCAAGATCGACCCGTTGATCGGCCGCGAGGCCGAGGTCGACCGAACCATCCAGATCCTCTGCCGCCGATCGAAGAACAACCCGCTCTATGTCGGCGACCCCGGCGTCGGCAAAACCGCGATCGCCGAGGGGCTGGCCCGCCGCATCGTCGGCCGCGAGGTGCCCGAGGTTCTGCTCAACGCGACGATCTTCGCGCTCGACATGGGCGCGCTACTGGCCGGGACGCGCTATCGCGGCGATTTCGAGGAGCGCCTCAAGGCGGTGCTCTCCGAGCTCGAGCAAACGCCGGGCGCGATCCTCTTTATCGACGAAATCCACACCGTGATCGGCGCCGGCGCCACCAGTGGCGGGGCGATGGACGCCTCGAACCTGTTGAAGCCGGCGCTCGCCGGCGGCGTCATCCGCTGCATCGGCTCGACCACCTACAAGGAATACCGCAACTATTTCGAGAAGGACCGCGCGCTCGTCCGCCGCTTCCAGAAGATCGACGTCAACGAGCCGACGATCGAGGATTCGATAAAGATCCTGCGCGGCCTCAAGCCCTATTACGAGCGGCACCACAAGGTGCGCTACACGACCGATGCGATCCGTGCCGCGGTCGAGCTGTCGCATCGCTACATCGGCGACCGCAAGCTGCCCGACAAGGCGATCGACGTCATTGACGAGTCCGGCGCCGCGCAGATGCTGCTGCCCGAGAGCAAGCGCCGCAAGACGATCACCGCGAAGGAGGTCGAGGCCTGCATCGCGACGATGGCGCGCATCCCGCCGAAGACCGTGTCGCGCGACGACCGCGAAGTGCTGAAGAACCTGACCCGCGACCTCGAGACGATGGTGTTCGGGCAGGATCAGGCGATCGAAGCGCTGGTCTCGGCGATCAAGCTCGCGCGTGCCGGCCTGCGCGACCCCGAAAAGCCGATCGGCTCGTATCTGTTCTCCGGCCCGACCGGCGTCGGCAAGACCGAGGTCGCCCGCCAGCTCGCCCGCACGCTCGGCATCGAGATCACCCGCTTCGACATGTCGGAATACATGGAGCGGCACACCGTCTCGCGCCTCATCGGCGCGCCGCCGGGCTATGTCGGCTTCGACCAGGGCGGGCTGCTGACCGACGCGATCGACCAGCACCCGCATTCGGTACTGCTGCTCGACGAGATCGAGAAGGCGCATCCCGACCTGTTCAACATCCTCTTGCAGGTGATGGATTACGGGAAGCTCACCGACCACAACGGCAAGATCGTCGATTTCCGCAACGTCATCCTCATCATGACCACCAATGCCGGCGCCGCCGAGCTCGCCAAGCAGGCGATCGGCTTTGGCAGCGGCATCCGCACGGGCCACGACGAGGAAGCGATCACCCGCATGTTCACGCCGGAGTTCCGCAACCGGCTCGACGCGACGATCTCCTTCGCGCCGCTCTCGGCGGACACGATCGGCCGCGTCGTCGGCAAGTTCATCCTGCAGTTGGAAGAGCAGCTCGCCGACCGCAACGTGACGATCGAACTGGAGGCGAGCGCCCGCGGCTGGCTCGCCGAAAAGGGTTACGACCCGCTCTTCGGCGCGCGGCCGCTGGCGCGGATCATCCAGGAGCACATCAAGAAGCCGCTCGCCGAGGAACTGCTGTTCGGGCATCTCGCCAAGGGCGGGATCGTCCGCGTCCGCAAGGACGAGACCGAGGACAAGCTCGCCTTCTCGTTCCACGAGCGCCCGGCGCCGGAAGTGCCCACGCCCGTACCCTCCCCCGACGTCGAGCCGCAGGAACCCGCGCTGGTGGAGTAGACGCCAGCTTCCGCTCCGGCAGTCAGCTTGCGGCTTTCGCCGCCGCGCCGAACGCGCGCACTGCGTCGAGATCTTTCGCGCTCCCATCGGCGCGATCGGTTCGCGTCTTCGAGTCGACCCCGGCGGGGCGAACTGCGTCGATCGCCGCAGCGACATTATCCGGCCCGAGCCCGCCCGCGAGGATCACCGGCACCGTCACGCTCTCGACGATGCGGCGGCTGATCGTCCAGTCATGCGTCCGGCCGAGCGCGCCGACCTGCGGGTCGCCCGGGTCGTGGCTGTCGAGCAGCAGGAAATCGGCAATCCCTTCATAACCGGCCGCGATCGCGATGGCGCCGCCATCGACGACGGGGATCGATCGCATCAACCGCACATTGGGATGCCGCGCCTTGATCGCCCGGGCCGCCTCGGGCAAGAGGAGCTCGGGCGCGGCACCGATATGGATGATGTCGGGGGCGGTCTCGGCGATGACCCGGTCGATTTCGCCCGGAGCGGCTGACAAGGACAGCGCAACACGTATCGTGCTGCCCGCGCAGGCAGCGAAGATCGCACGCGAGTCTTTGGGCGCCATCTCGCGCGGGAACGCGCCAAACCCCACCAGCACGCCGATATGATCGACGCCGCACGCGGCCAGCGCCGCCGCTTCCCCAGGGCTGCGCACCTCGTAGATTTGCATGATCATCGCCGCTGCGCCTTGGGTCCGCATCGCGCTAATCGAAATCGATCGGAAAGTCCGGCGTCACGACGCAGTGTTCGAGTATGCCGCGCCCGGCATTGGGCAGCCGCCGCGCCTTGACGAAACGCGCATGGGCCTCGGTCAGCGTCTGCAACCGCGCGCCGGAGGCGGCCGGCACGTATTGGATCAGATTGTCGCGAAACCCGCGACGGGTGACGTAGAAGCAGTTGAGCCCCTCGGCGCGGGCCAGCTCGGCCTGGCTCTCGGCCATCGGCTTCACTTTGCGGTTGCTCGCGAAATCGGCCCAGTTGGTCGCCAGGCAGCCGCCCGGCGCGAGCACATCGAGGCAGCTTCTCCAGAACTCGGCGTGGAACTCGGCCGGCCCGCCCGAATTGTAAAGATCGACGAGGATCACATCGAATTTCTGCGTCGCCGTGGCGAGAAAGCGTTCGGCGGTGTCGAGCATGACCGGCTGGTTGAGGTAGAACCAACGCTTGGCGATCTGCACGACCGTCTCGTCGCAATCGACGAGGGTCGGTTCGCATTCGGGGATGTAGGCGCGCATGAAGCGCCACATCGCCGCGCCGCCCACGCCGAGCAGCAACGCGCTCAGCGGCCGCTCGGCCAGCGCAAAGGCAAGCGACATCAGCCGCTCGTAATGAAACACCAGCTGCGCTGGGTAGAGCAAATCCATGCTCGATTGCTCGGTGACCTGCGTCGCGCTGCCGAACCAGTTGGCGACCGTCTTCTCGAATGAGACGCCAAACGAGCCGAGCGTGCGGTAATGCCGCGCGCCGCGGTCGAAATCGATGACGAACAGCGACGCACCAAAGATCGGCGCCTGGCGCAGCAGGCGAATGCGCGCCTCGTCGCCGAAATAATCGTGGATGAGGCGCCGCTGGCGCTCCTCGTCGGACGACCGCGTCATGGTGCTGGAAGGATCGCAAATTCCTCCGGCTTGCCAAGGATTTGTTGTTCCGGAGCGGATTTGCGGCGCTGCGCGGCGTTATGCTGGGGCGATGGCGCGTCCTTGCCGCCGCTGATTCGGAGCCGCCGCATGCGCGCCCAGGTGCTGACCCGGCCGCATCGTCCAATAGCGACGACCGAGCTCGCGCCTCCGGTTCCGGCGGCGCCGCTGCTCTGTGTCGGGCCGATCGGTTATCCGTGCCTTGCGGCTGGCGAGCGAAGGGCCTGCGAACCGGAACGAATCGGAATTTACGGTTTCGCGCGGCCTCCCATAGGGCCGAGATCGCGACGGCGACGGTGCCCTACCCGCTCCCGACGCCAACCGCGCGCTCGCCGATCTGCGCGACGGCCGCCTCGAAGGTGCGGCGGTGCTGGTTCCGTGAGGCGTGCGGCTGTATCGTCCCGGGAAGCCAACGAGGGGAATGAGCGATGTCGCAGCATCATGTCGTGTCGTGCCGGCCGGAGCATTGCCATTGGGGGTTCTTCGACGCGGCGCTGACGCCGGTGGTGACGGTCGAGTCGGGCGATACGGTGCAGGTCGATTGCGTCTCGGGCGGGCCGGACATCCTCCCCAAGGGCGAGCACTGGGAAATTCTCGCCGACCACCTCGCGATCCATGCCGGGCTCGACAAAGGCACCGGCGCGCACATCCTCACCGGGCCGGTCGCAATCGCCGGCGCGGCGCCGGGCGATGTGTTGCAGGTCGATATCCTCAACATCGATTGCCGGCAGAACTGGGGCTATACCCGCATCCGCCCGCATGCCGGGACGCTGCCCGAGGACTTCCCGATCCGCAAGGTGCTGCATAGCGGCATCGACCGCCAGCGCGGCGTCTGTACGCTGCCTTGGGGCGCCGAGATCGACCTCGCCCCGTTTTTCGGGGTGATGGGGGTGGCGCCGCCGCCGGTCTACGGCATGTGCACCTCGATCGTGCCGCGCGAGTTCGGCGGCAACATGGATCTGAAGGAACTGACCGCCGGGACGACGCTCTACCTCCCGATCTTTGTGCCGGGCGCCAACTTCTCGTGCGGCGACGGGCATGGCGTGCAGGGTGACGGCGAGGTTTGCGTCACCGCGCTCGAAACCGCGCTCAGCGGCACGTTCCGCCTCACGGTGCGCAAGGATCTGCATTTCGACCTGCCGCGTGCCGAGACCTCGACGCACCATATCACCATGGCCTTCAACGAAGACCTCGACGACGCGGCAAAGGACGCGCTCAGGCAGATGATCAAGCTGATCGGCGAGCGGATGGGCCTCGATGCCGCGGATGCCTATATGTTTTCGAGCCTCGCGGTCGACATGCGGGTGACTCAGCTGGTCGACGGCAACAAGGGCATCCACGCGATGCTGCCCAAGCGCTACGCGAACGGCTGAGCCGCCGCTTGCGTTCGCCGACCAACCCGGCCGCGTCGCGGCGCATCCCCGAGCTCGACGGCTGGCGCGGGCTCAGCATTCTCGGCGTCGTCATCGGCCATCTCGTCAACGTCCGCTACACTGGCGGCCCCGATGTCGATACGACCAACCTTGCCAGCGTCATGGCGAACTGGGGGGTCAGAATCTTCTTCATCGTCAGCGGGTTCATCATCACCCGTCTGGCGCTGCAAGAGTTGACGGCACAGGGGCATTTCTCGGTCGCGCGATTCTACGTCCGCCGCGCCTTCCGGATCGTCCCGGCGTTTTATTTCTATTTGCTGTGCATCGCGCTGTTTGCCGGCCTCGGCCTGATCAATCAATCGCTGTACGGCACCGCGCTAGCGGCGACGTTCATCTGCAATTTCTCCAACTCACCGTGCGACTGGTTCGCCGGGCATTCATGGACATTGTCATTTGAAGAACAATTCTATTTGATATTTCCGATCATTATTTATTTAAGTGGGCAATATTTTGGTAAGGCAGTTTTGTCGATATTGGGAATTCTGATGATTTTTCCATTTATCCGTTACTTTATGCATCTGGGCGACGCCTGGTATCAAGCGAGCGGCATGTGTTTGAGCTTCTCGCTCATCTGTGTCGGCGCGGTGTTCGCCGCTTACGAGGCGAAGGTCAGGGAGCTCGCGACCGGCCGGCGCAACGTCATAATGACTGCGGCCGCCGCCGCGGTTCTGGTCGTCACCGGCACGGTGAGCTCGCTTGTCTCATTTCCGCTGCGCAGTTTGCAGGCCTATGTTCAAGCCGGAGTCACCGACGTATTGCTGCCGCCTTGTCTCGCCTGGATCGTGCTGAGCCTCGTCTACCGCGAGGGGTATTTGAGCGGGCTGCTGCGCAGCCGCATCGTCCAGTTCTTCGGGCTGATCTCATACAGCCTCTATCTGTGGCAGCAGGCGTTCACCGCCAACGTGATCTATTACAAGGCCCCTAGCTGGCTGCTGTTTCCCCCGCTGATGTTGGTCGCGGCGGTATTGTCCTATTATGGCATCGAGCGGCCTTGCACTCAGCTGGGCCGGCGGCTCCTGGCACGCGGGGGAAGGCCAGCGCTGACGGCAGCGGACGCGAATGAAAAAGCAATTGCCGGATAGAGCGTGAGGGCCATTCGGCCCATCTTCCTCGCATGACGATGCCGAGGAGAAAGACCATGTTGGACGAAGCGAAATGCTGGGAAGCGCTCTGCACGCATGACGCGTCGCAGGACGCGCAGTGGGTCTATTCGGTCAAGACGACCGGGGTCTATTGCCGGCCGGGCTGCGCATCGCGCCAGCCGCTCAGGAAGAACGTCGCGTTCTACGCGACCAACGCCGAGGCCGAGGCCGCCGGGTTCCGCCCGTGCAAGCGCTGCCGGCCGAATGAGGGCTCGCAGGCCGAGCGCCACATCGCCGCGGTCGAGCGCGCGTGCGCGCTGATCCGTTCGCGCGACAGCCTGCCAAACCTCGACGAGCTGGCCGCGGCGGCGCGGATCAGCCGCTATCATTTCCACCGCGTCTTCAAGCAGATCACCGGCGCGACGCCGCGCGAATGGGGCAAGGCGCACCGGCTGGAGCGCTTTGCCGGCCGGCTGGAGGCAGGCGACAATGTCGCCGAGGCGGTCTACGCTGCGGGCTTTGGCGCCAGCTCGCGCGCCTACGAAGCGGCGCCGCAAGGGCTCGGCATGACCCCGGCGGCGCGGCGCAATGGCGGGCGCGGCGAGACCATCCGCTACACCAGCGTCAAGACCGCGCTCGGCTGGGCGCTGGTCGCGGCGACCGCGCGCGGCATCTGCATGACCGCGCTCGGTGACGACAAGGCGCCGCTTGAGGCCGAGCTGCGGCGCCGCTTTCCGGCGGCGCTGATCTGGCCGGCCGACGACCAGCTCGCGCGCTGGGCCGAGCGGATCGTGCGTTTCGTGACCGCGCCGGGCGAGCAGCCCGACCTGCCGCTCGATATTCGCGGCACCGCCTTCCAGGCGCGGGTATGGCGCGCGCTGCAAAAGGTGCCGCCCGGCAAGACCGCGACCTATACCGAGATCGCCGCGGCCTTGGGTCAGCCGCGTGCGGTGCGCGCCGTCGCCGCCGCCTGCGCCGCCAACAAGCTCGCGCTGCTGGTGCCGTGCCATCGCATCGTGCGGCGCGACGGCGACCTCGCCGGGTATCGCTGGGGCATCGAGCGCAAGCAGAAGCTGCTCGCCGCCGAGCGCGAGGCGACGGCGACCGACACGGCGGCGGAGTAGGTGGCTGCCCCTCACCCTTCCCGCGCCTGCGGCCCGGGCCCCTTCCCTCTCTCGCATTGCGGGAGAGGGTGGCGAGCGTCGCGAGCCGGGTGAGGGTGGCAGGCGCTCCGATGTCGCAAATCGCACCAGCCGGCCTGGCTGCCGCGCTCGACCGCGATGGCTATGCGGTGCTGCCGAGCCTGCTCGACCCGACGCAGTGCCGCGAGCTGATCGCGCTGTACGATGCGCGCGACCGGTTCCGCAGCCGGGTGGTGATGGCGCGGCACGGTTATGGCCAGGGCGAGTACAAATACCTCGCCTACCCGCTGCCGCCGCCGGTCGCGGAGCTGCGCGAAAGCCTCTACCCGTTGCTCGCGCCGGTGGCCAATGGCTGGGAGCGGCAGCTGGGCCGCGCGGCGTCTTTTCCCGCGACGCTCGACGCCTATCTCGCGCGCTGCCATGCAGCGGGGCAAGTGCGGCCGACCCCGCTGATCCTCAAATACGGGCCGGGCGACTACAACTGCCTACATCAGGATTTGTACGGCGAGCTGGTGTTCCCGCTGCAGGCGACGGTACTGCTGTCGCGGCCGGGTGAGGAATTCGCCGGCGGCGAGTTCATGCTCGTCGAGCAGCGGCCGCGCCGCCAGTCGAAGGGCGAGGTCGTCCCGCTGCGCCAGGGCGATGCGGTGATCTTCCCGGTCAATCACCGACCGGTCGCCGGCGCGCGCGGCTTCTACCGGGTGACGATGCGGCACGGGGTGAGTCGCGTGCATTCGGGCGCCCGCGTCACGCTCGGTATCATCTTTCACGATGCCGCCGGGCCGGCAGGGCCGGTCAGTTCCCCTTCGTGAGCGCCAGCAGCGCATCGCCCAGCGGCGGCGCGATATGCGCGCATTCGGAATCGTCGATCGCGGCGCTGGTCAGCTGCAACACGATGCCGTTGTCGGTATCGCCGCTGCCCGAGCCGAAGGTGACGGCGATCCCCGTGTCGCTGCAATCGACGCTCCACATCACCGTTGCCGGCATAACCGTGACCCCGGACGTCCCGCCGCTGCGATCGACGATCACCAGCACGCCATTGCGGTAGGTCACCTGGTCGCGCAAACGGCGCTGGAACTCACCTGTCGCCTTCGCCTCATCCTTGAGCAGCGCGATGTCGGATTTGACAAGGTCGGGATCAGCCGGGACCTTAGGCTCCGCCCCCGCGGCGACCGGCGCCAGCGCGATCAACGCAAACGCGGCAAGCGCAGCAAGGCCCGTATTCGGGACGGGATTGTTCGGACGTTTCATGGCCGGCACCGCATCAGGCTGACGGGCTTGAGGCTCATTACCACCTCGCCATCCTGATTCAACACCTCGACCCGGCTGGTGACCACCCCGCGGTCGGACTTCGACTGCGAGCGCCGCGCGCTTTCCACCGTCGCGCGCAGGCTCAGCCGGTCGCCGGGCCGCACCGGCCGCACCCAGCGCAGCTCGTCGAGGCCGGGCGACGGCAGATTGCCCGGCGACGGCACGAAATGCTTGACGAGCAGCTGCATCATCAGGCTGCCGGTATGCCAGCCGCTGGCGATGAGACCGCCGAACGGCCCGGCCTCCGCGGCCGCCTTTTCGACATGCATCGGCTGCGGATCGTAGCGCCGGGCGAAGTCGAGAATCTCCGCTTCGCTGACCGTGATCGGCCCGCCGCCATAGACGGCGCCGACCGGATAATCCTCGAAATAGCGGCCGGGTGTTGTCCGGATCGGGGCGGCGTCGTTCATCGCGGATCCGCATAATCGATGATGCGCACATCCTCGCTCTCGGTATCGAGCACGGCGCAGCTGAGTTGTCGGCCGTTGCCGTGGTCGCGCGCATCGCCGGCCGACCCGGGATTGACCACCAGCACGCGGCCGAAGCGCTTGGCGACCTGACGGTGGGTGTGGCCGTAGAGCACGAAATCGGCGTCGGTCTCGGCAAAGCGCGCGAGGTCGGGGCTGTCGGGATGGATATAGGCGCCGCGCGGCTCCCAGGGCGTCGAGTGAATCAGCAATAGGCGCTTGCCGCCGGCGTCGAGCGCGATGCGGTGCGGCCGGCTTTCGAGCCACGCCATCAGCTCGCGGTCATTATCCGGGCGCGCCCGCGCTCGATCGCCGAGCGGGCCGAAAAACCCCTCCTCGTGATTGCCGAGGATGGTGTGCGCGCGATGCTCCTTCAGCAGCTGCGCCACCTCATTCGAGAAGCGGTACTCCCAGATGCTGTCGCCGAGGCAGATCAGCTCGTCGACGTCGCCCATCAGCGCGATCGCCTGGCGCAGCCCGGCCGCGTTGCAATGAATGTCGGAGACGATGCCGTATTTCAAAAGCTTAGGCCTTGCCCTGTGGTTGGGCGCGATCCTGCCGTGCCGCCGGCTTTAGTCAACGCGGAATTCGCGGTACCCTGACCTGCGTCCAGGCCTCACGAGGACGTCCGCTGGCGGCCGATTGATCCGCGCGCCCCTAGCGCGCGAGCGGCTCAGGACTGACAGGTGCGGCTGGTGCACCAGTCGCGGCGCTGAAGGCCGGGCATTCGGGCGCCTGGGCAACGGAATTGGCGGGGCTGCAAGCCGCCAGACAAAGCAGGAGGGCGCCGGTGGCAAGCAGCGAAAATCTGGTCATGGGGTTTCCGGAGCGGGCATCGCAGGACGAAGGACAAACGCAAGGTCGCGCGAAACATTCCGCTCGCTACCGGTGGTCGAAACAAGAAAGCAACCATCCGCATGGCGGTGGCCGTGCCAATTGCCTCTTGAAATCCGGCGAGTGCGCGTAGAATTGGTAGCTATGTCGAGTTCGAGCGCGCCCGCCGATACCGCGCCGCCACCGCCGGGAATGCGCGGCGGCGAGCGCGACAGGTCCGCCCCCATACCGCCCGGTAATGCGCGGTCCGGTAAGGCGGCGTCCGGCAACATCGCGGCGGGTCTGCCAGTTGACGAGTTGCCGCCGCTCGTCGAGCTCAGTGGCTTCGACGAGCCACTGCCGCAGCCAGGTCCGGCATTGCGCCCGCCGCGCCGCAGCTTTCTCGCGCCGGTTGCCGTGGAGGC
Source organism: Allostellaceae bacterium (assembly GCA_035552135.1). GTDB lineage: Bacteria > Pseudomonadota > Alphaproteobacteria > ATCC43930 > CGMCC-115725 > DATARH01. The sequence continues at coordinate 23,072 of DASZLY010000356.1, forward strand.
TACCGCGCCCGCCGCGGCTCCTGCGCCGGCTCCTGCCGTCGCGGCCCCTTCCCCGGAGCTTGCCGAGCCGACACCCGCGCCGGCCCATTCTGCGGCGATTCTGACGCCGGCAGCTCCGGGGATCACGGTACGGTGGCTCGCGAAGGCGCGCGCGCTCTGGCCGAGCGGGCGCCGCCGCCGGCTCGCCGCGGGGATGGGGCTTGTCGTCGCGGCGGTACTCGTCATCGCGCTGTTCCGCGTGGCGGGGATCGGCCCGTTCGTGGATTCGGGCCACTATCCGGTCACTGCCGCGCCGAGCGACCCGGCGCAGCGTCTCGCCTATTTCCAGCGCGGCGCGCAGGCCGGCGACGCCGAAGCCGAGCTGCAGCTCGCGATCATCTATGCCAGGGGCGAGGGCGTCGCGCAGGACTACGCGAGCTCGGCGAACTGGTTCCGCGCCGCCGCGAACCAGGGAGTGGCGCGCGCGCAATACGATCTCGGCGTCCTCTACGAGCGCGGCCGCGGTGTCGCCGCCGACCCGGCCGAGGCGGCGCGCTGGTATCTCAAATCGGCGCAGGCTGGCTATCCGCTCGCCCAGTACAATCTCGCGGTGTGCTACACCCGCGGCCAGGGGCTGCGCCAAGACCTCGCAGAGGCGGCGCTGTGGTATCGCCGCGCGGCCGTACAGGGAGTCGTGCAGGCGATGATCAACCTTGCGACGATGTACGACAAAGGCGAGGGCATCGCCGGCTCGCCGGTCGATGCCTATGCCTGGTACCGTGGCGCCGGGCGGCGCGACAACCAGCCCGCCGCGCACCGCGCCGATGATATCTTCAACGCGCTGCCGCGGCTCGATCAAATCCGCGCCGAGGCGCTGGCGAGCGATGTCGCCGCCTCGATCCACGATCCCAAGCCGCAAGCTGGCGAGGCTCCTGCAGGAACCCAAGATGCGAAATCCGCTGCGCCGACTCATTAGCCGTGACCGCCCGCTGCGCAGCATGCGCGATGAGCGGCCGACCTTCGCCACAGCGCGAAGCGTCAACCCGATCGGCCCGCCGGGCGAGGACGATTACCTCGTCGAGGGCGACGAGCAGATCGATCAGCCCTCCGCCGCCGCGCGCGTCGTCCACACGCTGCAGATCGTCATGATCTTCGTGCTGGCGGTGCTGTCGCTCGCGGTGTTCTGGCTGCTCGGCACCGTGCTCAATATTCTCTGACCGCTCAGCGCGTCAGCAAGGGCCGGACGACGATGTCGATCGGCCAGAACAGCCCGGCGCAGAAGGCCACGGCGAGGTTCGCGGCGAAGCCGGTCGGCGCGCCTGGGGCGGTCGGCGGGGCGGCGAGGCGATGCGCGCCGTCGGCGATCCCGGCGAGCGCATAAAGCACCAGCGCGAGGAGCCAGAGACGCCGTCTCATGCGTGCGCCGGGGGTGTCAAATCACCCGGATGTTCTTGAATTGCCACGGATCGTTGCGGTCGAGGTCCTCCGGGAAGAGGCGTTCGCGATCGGCAAGCGGCGTCCAGTCGCCCCACACACCGACGACATCGCCGAGATAGGGGCCGGCGACTTCGAGAATGCGGGCGAAATCGAGCTCTTCAGGCTCGACGATGCCGGCGCGCGGGTGTTCGAGCGCCCATACCATGCCCGCCAATACCGCCGCGGTCACTTGCAGCGAGGTGGCGTTGTTGTGCGGCGCGAGGCGGCGGGTCTGGTCGATCGAGAGGCGCGAGCCGTACCAGAAGACGCCGTTTGCGTGCCCCATCAGCAGCACGCCAAGCTCGTCGATGCCGTCGATGATCTCGTCCATCATCAGCCGCTTGTCGGCTTGCAGCTGCCAGTTCTTGCCGCCGAGCTCGTGGACGCTCAGCACCGCGTCGTCGCACGGATGGTACGCGTAATGGCAGGTCGGCCGGTAGCGCACCGTCTCGCCGTCGCGCAGCGTGAAGTAATCCGCGATCGAGATCGACTCGTTATGGGTGACGAGGAATCCGGTATAGGGCCCTTCGAGCGGCGTCCAGCTGCGCACCCGCGTGCCGGCGCCGGGCCGCAGCAGGTAAATCGCCGCGCCGCTGCCGAAATCGTGCCGCCGCCCGTCGGCGGGGAGCTGCCGCTCATGCGACCCCCAACCGAGCTCGGCCGGTTGTGAGCCTTCGCTGAAGAAGCCGTCGATCGACCAGGTGTTGACGAACTCGCCCGGCGATTTGGGGATCGCCGAGACCTGCGTGTCGCGCTCGGCGATGTGGATGACCTTGACGCCGAGCCGCTCGGCGAGCCGGCCCCAGCCGGCGCGATCGCTGGGTGGCGGCATCGCCGCGCCAGGCTCCCCGGTGCGGGCCATGTCGACGAGGGCCTGCTTGACGAAATGCGAGACGAGGCCGGGGTTGGCGCCGTGCGTCAGCACTGCGGCCGGGCCGCCGGTAAAGCGCGGGCGCAGCGCCAGCGCACCTTCGCGCAGTGCGTAATTGGAACGCTGCGACGGTGACAGGCTTGGGTCGGTATAACCGCCGGGCCATGGCTCGATGCAGGTGTCGAGATAGAGCGTGCCCTTTTCCTGGCACAGTTCGATGAGCGCGACGCTCGCCACGTCGACCGAGACGTTGAGCAGGAAATCGCCGGCGCCGATCAGCGGTTCGAGGACCGCGCGGTAATTGTCCCGCGTCAGCAGCGTCTCGACAAAACCGACGCCGTATTCCTGCGCGACATTCTTGCCACGAGGCTCGGCGGTGACGATTGTGATACGATCCGGCGCGATCGCGATATGCCGCAGGATTAACGGCAGTACCCCTTGGCCGATGCTGCCGAATCCAATGATGACGAGGCGACCGCTGAGGCTGGCATGGGTGGTTTCAGGCATCGGTCGCGGAATCCGGAAGGCGTGGGTTCCCCTAGGGTTGGGCATGTTTGTTGTCAAGCCGGAGTGACCTACGGGGATAATCTCACTTCACGTGCATTCACCCTTTCTACGCTCTCTGCGCGCATTACATGCCTATTTGCTACGCATGTCGGATTGATGCGCCATTCGGTGATTGTCAGATCGGCCTTGGCTGCGCTCCTGGCCGTGGCGCTGGTGTGCGGGGCGGCCTCGTCACGCGCCGCCGCGGCGCCGCCGCATGCCGATGATCTCGTCCAGGCGTCGCTTTACGCCGAGAGCGCATCGGCCGCGCCGGGCCAGACTCTGTGGCTCGACGTGCATCTCACGGTCGCGTCCGGCTGGCACATCTACTGGAAGAACCCCGGCGATAGCGGGCTGCCGACAACGGTTGCCTGGGCATTGCCGCCCGATTTCGCCGCCGGCAATAGCGAATTTCCGATCCCCGAGCGCTTCGCGGTGGGACCAATCGGCAATTACGGCTATGGCGGCGCGGTCGATCTTCTGACACCAGTCGCGGTGCCCGCGGGCTTTGCCGGCAATGCGACGGCGCATCTCGGCGCGACGGTCGATTACCTTGTGTGCTCGGAAATCTGCATCCCTGGCAGCGCGCCGCTGTCGCTCGACTTGCCCGCCGGCTCCGGCGCGGCCGACCCGGCCCAGGCGGCGCGCTTCGCAGCGGCGCGCCAGAAGCTGCCCGTCGGCGCGTCGTTCGCCGCCCAATTTGCGGTCACCCCGCAAGCGCTGCGGCTAATTGTCCCGGCAGCGGCGTGGGCGGGGCTCGACCACCCGAGCGCCGAGTTTTTCCCCGACGCCGACAATGCGATCGACAACGCCGCGGCGGGGACGGTCGAGATCGGCGCGAGCGGACTGACGCTGACCCTGCCGCGCTCGGCCAACCCCAACGCGGCGGTACCGAAGTCGCTCGACGGCGTGCTGGTGGTGAAGGGCGGCGACGGGACCGCGCGCGGCTACCGGATCAGCGCCGCCGAGGTACCGGCTGCCGCCGGGGGCGATGCGGCGTCGCTTTTCTGGTGGCAGGCGCTGCTCTTCTCGTTTGTCGGCGGCCTGATCCTCAATTTGATGCCCTGCGTGCTGCCGATCCTGTCGCTCAAGGTGCTGAGCTTTGCCGCCCTCGCTGAAAGCCAAAAGCGCCGGCAGCATGGGCTCGCCTATGCGTCGGGAGTGCTGCTGAGCTTTGCCGCGCTCGGCGGGGCGCTGATCGCGCTGCGCGGCGCAGGCGCGGCGGTTGGCTGGGGGTTCCAGCTGCAATCGCCGCCTGTCGTCGCGCTGCTCGCCTATCTGATGCTGGCGATGGGGTTGTCGCTCTCGGGCGTCGCCGAATTCGGCGCCGGGTTTGCCGGTTACGGCGGCCGGTTCGCCGAGCGCAGCGGGTTGGCCGGCGCGTTCTTCACCGGCGTGCTGGCGACCCTGGTCGCGACGCCGTGCACCGCGCCCTTCATGGGCGCCGCGCTCGGCGCCGCACTGGTCGCGCCGCCGCTCTTGGCGCTGACGATTTTCGTCGCGCTCGGCGCCGGGCTCGCGGCGCCGATGCTGGCGGCGAGTTTCGTGCCCGGCGTCGCGCGGATTTTGCCGCGGCCTGGGCGCTGGATGGCGACCTTGAAGCAGTTGCTCGCCTTCCCGCTTTACGCGACCGCGGCCTGGCTCGTGTGGGTCGTGATCCAGGAAGTCGGCTCGGAAAGCGCGCTGATGGCGCTGTTCGGGCTGGTGCTGGTGGGGTTTGCGGTGTGGGCCTATGGCAGCAGCCGCTTCGCGACGGCGCGGGCACGGCGCGGCGGCGGCCTGCTCGCCGCGGCCGGACTGGCGGTGGCGGTGGTGCTGGCGGTGATGCTGCGGCCGGCGAGTGAGCCGGCCAAGCTCGCCGCCGACGCGCTGCCCTACGAGGCCTTCACCCCGGCGCGGCTCGCCGCGCTCACTGCCGAGCACAAGCCGGTCTTTGTCAACCTGACGGCGGCGTGGTGTCTCACCTGCATCGTCAACGAGCGCGCAACGCTCGACCGCGACGCGGTGCGCGATGCCTTTGCCGCGCACCACATCGTCGCGCTCAAGGGCGACTGGACGCGCCAGGACCCCGAGATCGCGCGTTTCCTCCAGAGCTTCGGGCGCAGCGGCGTGCCGCTCTATCTGCTCTACGACGGCAAGGGCAGTCCGACCGTGCTGCCGCAAATCCTCACGCAGGCCGGGATCATCGACGCGGTCGACAGACTCTGAGCGGGAGCGCGGCACCAAAAATTTACAATGAGGCGATGAGGCAATGAGACTGCTGTCGCTCGGTCTCTCACCGCCTCACTGTCTCAATTGATAAAATTGGCGTCGCCGTTTTCTAATTCTGCAGCGCCTGGGTCACCGCGCCGCCGATCGCGGTGCGGCCGCCATCGACGACGTATTGCGCGCCGGTGATGTTGCTCGCCAAGTCCGACGACAGGAACAGCACGACATTGGCGATCTCCTCCGGCGTCGTGTAGCGCCCGGCCGGGATCGCCGCCTGGTATTTGCGGCTGACGCTGTCGGGATCATCGGGGCTGATCATCTTTTCGAGCGAATGGATCATCCGCGTATCGACCGGGCCGGGGCAGACCGCGTTGACCCGCACGCCCTGGCGCGCGACTTCGCCGGCCGCGGTCTTGGTGAGGCCGATCACCGCGTGCTTCGAGGCGACATAGGCCGGCATGCCCGGCGTCGCGACGAGACCGGCGACCGAAGCGGTATTCACCACCGCCCCCGATTTCTGCTTCAGCAGCACCGGCAGCACATGCCGCAGGCCGAGGAACACGCCCTTGACGTTGACGCCGATCACTTGGTCGAACACCGCCTCGTCGTAATCGGCGGTGTGGGCGAGGGTGCCCTCGATCCCCGCATTGTTGAAGAAACAGTCGATGCGCCCATAGGCATCGAGCGTCTCCTTGACGTAATTCGCCACCTCGGCGGATTTGGTGACGTCGGCGGCGACGAACTTCGCCTCACCGCCTTGCTGCCTGATGATCCCCGCGGTCGCCTCGCCCGAAGCAACGTCGCGATCGACGACGACGATTTTGGCGCCGGCCTTGGCGAAGGCGAGCGCGGTGGCGCGGCCGATCCCGCCGCCCCCACCGGTGACCAGCGCGACCTTGCCGGTGAAATCCATGACGTCCTCCAGATTTCGCCTATGCCTGAAACGAAAACATCCCCGGGCGAGGCCCGGGGATGTTCGCGGCCAGTTTTGCTTTACTCGGCGGCCATGTGGAAGAGGTCGAGCATCTCTTCGTAGACCGCCATGTTCTTGCCGAACGAGATCGCCGCCGCCTGGACGCCGCAGACCAGATGCATCAAGCGCCAGGGTTCGCGCGTGGCGTGGAATTCCTCGACAATCGCCTGGTGATGCTTGAAGGCGTGCATCTCGGTGAAGTTGTCGTGGCACACGATGTCGGCGAGGCGCTTCATGAACACCTCGGGGTCGTAGCCGAGCTGCACGTATTGCATCGCCA